>CANNLO010000016.1 GCA_947505055.1 Methylococcaceae bacterium
CACGTTATTTGGCAGAGTTTTGTTACCGTTTCAATCGACGATTTGTTCTTGAAGATATGCTACCCCGCCTTTGCTACGTTGCGGCTAGAACCCCGCCTATGCCTATGCGGTTACTGAAATTGGCTGAGGTTTATGGGTAATCAGGTAAGATTTTGCAGTTTATACTGCCTTACTGATTGGCAGCAAATAAAACGACGTCCTGAACGCTTGGTTAATGAGCGTTGCCGCACCCACCCTTTTCCCTTTTAGTGTATAATTTTTATTATAAAAAACATCAAGCTACAACTATCTGCTTAGCGATTTTAATGCTTTGCACGTCGGAGTTTACTAACAATCATTTTAGGATTGCTTTAGTATGAGACTGTAAACTTGCTTCACGCAATTAGTTTAAGAAATCAAAGATTTAGTCGACTTGGGAGTATACTAATGGCCTCATATATCAAAGGGACAGTATTGTTCCCTAAATTGGTAACATAGCAACATGACCTCACTTTCTTTGCTGTTCTGGATTGTATCCGGAATCTTATTGCAACTGGCGATCTATCTGGCCATTGTCTATTCTCGTCACTGGATGAATTATCACGCCTTGCCAAACCGCCGGGAGGATTTGAACTTAACTGTGGGCCGGGACCAGTTGCCAAACGTGGAAGAAATTACTCTACCTGCTCGGTTGGACTTTCGGAAATTCAGAGTCGACCGAAAGGTAATGGAGGATACTTGTTCGTCCATTTGCTCGTTTTTCCTCGTGCCAGAAGACGGAAAACCCCTGCCACCTTTTCTACCCGGGCAGTTTTTAACTTTCCGCCTCGACTTGCCGGCAGCGAACGGAGGTACCGAACAGGTCATTCGTTGTTATTCCTTGTCGGATGCACCTCACCCTGCTTGCTACCGGGTGTCGATCAAGCGGGAGCCTTCACCTCTCGGTAGTAACGTTCCTCCGGGACGTTCATCCAATCACTTTCACGATCACGTCAAAATCGGAAGCATTTTGCAGGTGCGAGCACCTACCGGACATTTTCATATTGATTGCAGTGATAATCCCTTGGTGCTGATCGGCGGAGGCATCGGCATCACACCGATGCTCAGCATGCTGAACTGGTGCCTGGTTAATCAGCCCGGACGCGAAGTCTGGCTATTCTATGGTGCGCGTAATGGCCGTGAAGTTGTGATGAAGTCGCATCTTGAAGCGCTGGCCTCCACTCATACGAACTTTCATTTGCGGATGTGTTTCAGTGCTCCTCAGCCGGAAGATTTAGCCGGGCGCGATTATCACCATCAAGGTCGAATTGATATCAACCTGTTGCGTATCCAATTACCTGCCAAGCTTTACCACTTCTACATTTGCGGGCCCACCTCGATGCTTGAAAGCCTCGTTCCGGCACTCGAGGATTGGAAGGTGCCGGATACGCACATCCATTTTGAGGCTTTCGGGCCGGCATCGATCAAACGCCGTAGCACTAAGGACTCAGTTACCGATGCGCAGAGCGAAGCTGTGGCTAACGATATCTTTGTGAATTTTGCCCTGTCCGGCAAGCAGCTGCAATGGCCGCAGTTTGCCGACAGCCTGCTCGAATTAGCAGAATCACAGTGTATCAGCGTTAATTCGGGTTGCCGCGCAGGTGGCTGCGGTAGCTGCCAGACGAAAATCCTGTCAGGCGAGGTAGCTTATCGCCAGCCACCGGATTACGATCCGGAGCCCGGCACCTGCCTACTCTGTGTCTGCTCACCCAAGACTAGCATAACGCTGGAGGCTTAAATGACGACTTCGCTGTGGCGCCAACATATCCTTCCCTTCTGTCTGCTGCTCAGCCTGCTGGCAGTTGCCACCCTGGCTGGGGATTATCTTCTGCATCGGCTGAATCTGGTATGGGTCGGCCGCTATCTGGGCATTCCCGGTACAATTCTAATCATTATTTCGTTAGTTTATTCTCTCCGCAAACGCAAAGTCATCAGGGCGGGAAATCCAAAATCACTGCTGACTTTTCATGAATTCACCGCCTGGCTCGGTTCGTTGTTGGTGCTGATCCATGCCGGTATCCATTTCAATGCCATTTTGCCTTGGCTAGCCACAGTGGCCATGAGCGTGAATGTGGTTAGCGGCTTGGTTGGAAAACTGCTGTTGGATCAATCTCGCCGTCATGTCCAAGGTGAGCGCGAAGACTTACAGTATCGTGGTTTCTCCAGGTTTGAGGTTGAACAAGCCTTATTCTGGGATGCCGTGACTCTTGATGCGATGACCAAGTGGCGAAAAGTGCATATCCCGATTTTCATTGTTTTTGTAATACTGGCACTGGGGCATATCATCAGTATATTCCTGTTCTGGGGTTGGGTATGAACAACATCCTAAAGACAGTTCTTGCCGCCAACCTAATCGTGATTACGATTTTGGTTTTTATCTTCCCGCAGCTGATGATTGCACCAGGCAAGCTAATTGCAGGCCATAAGCAATTGGACACCGATTGCTTTGCCTGCCACGCAGCCTTCAGCGGAGTCGCCTCCGAGCGCTGCGTTACCTGCCATAAACCTGCCGATATCGGTCATTTGCTGACGACAGGACAACCCATCGCGAAACCACGCACTTCATCTCCCTTTCACCAGCAGCTGAATAGTCAGGACTGTGTAGCCTGCCACAGCGATCATGCTGGGGTAACACGCTTTATGCAGCAGGGACGTTTCAATCACGCCTTACTGCAAAAAGCAACAAGTGAGCAATGCCAGAACTGCCACAAGCCGCCCACCGACTCTCTACACCAGCAGATTGAAGGTCATTGCGCTCAGTGTCACACCCAGGAAAAGTGGGTGCCGACGACCTTCAATCATACCCAGTATTTTTCCTTAGACGGCGATCACAACACGCGCTGCTTGACCTGTCATGTGCGCAATGACTACAGCCATTACACATGCTACGGTTGCCACGAACACTCGCCTGCAAGTATCCGTCAAGAGCACATCGAGGAAGGCATCAGTAATTTCGATAATTGTGTTCAGTGTCACCGAAGTGGAAATGAACATGACATTCGTAATGGGGATGGAAAACGCAACAGTGAAAAAGATGATGACTAACCCTCGCAAAATGGAGCTTGTGGGCATTTCAATATTTCTGCGCAAAGTCAGTTACCAGTGCCATCACCTTGAATATTATTTTAAAACCATGACCAATAAACACCGCACCTCAGAAACCAAAAGTGCGCAATTCGAAAATAGTCTCACTGGTTTTAGCTTGCTTGGCATTAGTCCTTTCTGTTGCTTCATTATGCGTTCAATTTTGGCAAGCAAGTGAACACCCCATCGATGATACCGCTCTCAGAGCTGAAATTCGTGCTTGATTAGTGGTTCAGCTGTGCATCTAATTTTGTCTTAACAGTAATTTTTCTAGGCCCACGGTTGCATAAATTACTATACCGACCCCAATAATTAACAACCATTCATCATAGCCAATTGCTGCACTACCGAATAATCGCTGCATTGGCGGCCAGTAGGTAAATAGTATTTGCAGCAATATCATGCTACAGACACCAAATATTACCCATAAATTAGAAAATATCCCGACGTGTAACATTGAATATTGTAGAGAGCGACAATTGAATAAATAAAACAGCTCGCCGATGACGAACACGTTGACGGCTGTTGTACGCGCGGCTGCTAAAGTTTCACCGTGCAATAATTCCCATTCGAACAGACCAAACGCGCCGATCAAAAGCAGTATACCGACCAGACAAATACGAAACATTAGATGCCGGGTAAGGATTGGTTGTTGAGGATCGCGAGGGTTGCGGTTCATTAAGTTAGGTTCTTTGGGCTCAAATGCTAGCATAAGCCCTAGCAGTACTGCTGTAGACATGTTGATCCAGAGGATTTGTACAGGGGTTATCGGCAACGCCACATTAGCAAATATGGCCGCGAGGATGACCAGACCTTCGCCAAGATTGGTCGGTAAGGTCCAAACGATAAATTTCACCAGATTGTCGAAAACGCCACGGCCTTCCTCCACAGCAGCTTCAATGGTGGCGAAATGATCGTCGGTTAAGACCATGGCGGCGGCTTCCTTAGCGACTTCAGTGCCATTCAACCCCATAGCCACGCCGATGTTGGCTTGACGCAAGGCTGGGGCATCGTTGACACCGTCACCGGTCATCGCCACGACGTGGCCGTGGGCTTGTAGAGCCTGCACCAACTGCAGTTTTTGTTTTGGGGCAACCCGAGCGAAGACTGCGCAATTTTCTACTAGATCGGGATACTCGCTTTCTGCAATGGTTTCCATCTCTGCGCCATTGATGACGCGCTCGGCGTGTTTCATACCCAGTTGTCTCGCAATCGCCTGCGCAGTAATCGGGTGGTCGCCGGTAATCATTTTGACTTGAATCCCGGCTTTATAACAGGCCGCAATTGAGGCGGCGGCTTCAGGTCGCGGTGGATCGATCATGGCTTGCAACCCCAGAAAAGTTAAGCCACCGCGCACCTCGTGGTGCTGAACGACATCATCGCAGTGGTCGACACGGGCAAACGCCAGCACTCGCAATCCTTGCGTGGCCATGTCTTCAAGCCGGCGCAGCAACAGAGACTTATCAAGGACTATTGGCTGCATTTGGCTATTAAAAGCATTATCGCAACGCGTTAATAGACTTTCCAATGAACCTTTCAAATAGATATGACGTGCATCTTGTGCACGGTTGTGGTGCAGAGTGGCCATGAACTGATGTTGTGATTCAAAAGGAATTGAGTCTAGGCGAGGATGATCATTGCTGATACTAGCATGGTGTAATCCAGCCTTGTGTGCGGAAACCAATAACGCACCTTCGGTGGGATCGCCTTCTATACGCCAAGTATCCGTTTCTGCAATAAGACGGGCGTCATTACATAACAGACCAGCCTTTAGACATTCTATTAAAGCGGGATATTGCTGAGGAATAATCACTTTACCGTTGTTGCGAAATTCCCCGTTGGGCGTATAGCCGCTGCCGTTGACTTCAAACAATTCGCCGCCCGCATAAAGCGCCTGAACTGTCATCTGGTTTTGGGTCAACGTGCCGGTTTTGTCGGAGCAAATCACCGTAGTGCTGCCAAGGGTTTCTACCGCAGGTAATTTGCGAATGATAGCATTGCGTTTAGCCATCCGGGATACACCTATCGCCAAGGTAATGGTCAATGCTGCTGGTAACCCTTCGGGAATCGCGCCAACCGCTAGCGCTACCGAGGCCATGAACATTTCCAGCATGGAATGACCATAACCAATGCCTACGGCAAAAGTCAGGGCCGCCATGCCGATGATGATCCACAGGAATAACCTGCTGAATTGGCCTATTTTTTGGGTCAGCGGCGTTTCCAGGTCTGTGGCGGTGGCGATCATGCGATTGATCAGACCGATCTCAGTGCGGTCGCCGGTTTCCACCACCACACCCAATCCACTGCCATATGTCACCAGCGTTGAAGAATATGCCATGTTGCAACGATCCGCCAATACCGTGGCGATATCCAGCATAGCCAGACGCTTTTCCACTGGCACTGATTCACCGGTCATTGCCGATTCATCGATTTGCAGCTCGCGGATTTGCAATAAACGTAAGTCGGCGGGGACTTTGTCGCCGGATTGCAGCAACACCAAATCACCTGGTGTCAGCTCAGTGGCTAAAATTGTGCGGTGTTGCCCGTCCCGCAGCACCGTTGCGCTGACATTCAAGCCCCGACTTAGGGCGTCAATAGCTTTTAAAGCATTAGCTTCTTGAACAAACCCAATCACGGCGTTAACCAGCACTATGCCAAAAATCACACTGCTATCCACCCATTCCTGCAAAAATGCCGTAACGCTAGCGGCAACTAAGAGGATATACACTAACGGTTGATGAAATTGCTCGAGTAGCAAGCGCAATGGGCTTTTGCCACGTCGCGGGGTCAGACGATTAGGGCCGTATTGATCGAGACGGCGTTGCACCTCGGCTTCGTTCAAACCCCGTTTATGATCAACGTGTAAACTTGTTGTTAGTGCTTCTATGGACTGGTTATGCCAGTCTAATTTTTGTGATTTCATTGTTTATTCCAAAACAGCTAAACAAAAGATTGGATGTATTCAGTTTTCTCAACATCTATCAATCCAACAGCATAGTCTTGTTTGTTTTATAAAACAAAGGCTTATCACTTGTGCTAGCGTTTATAGTCATTAGGGGCTTCATCAGCATTGAATGAATCCAGTATTCGCCTTGGGAAGTTCGAGATGCTAATTTTATCAATGACAAGTCATAACGCAATATAACTTTGACTTGGATTTACCTTTGGCGCTCGTTATTCCGATGAGAACGAGAGTCCCTAAGGTGTGTTCACGATAAGGTTGAGTGACATTCATAGCCCTAAAGCGGCCAGTCGTGACTGTCCAATGGCCCAAAACGGCCTACCAGCAATAACTTTACGCTTACCTATACCTGCCCAATCCATAAGGAGTCGACTTCATACTGCAACTTGTTTGGTAGTTAAATCGGTCATAAAAATTGGCGGTGTGGCTCTGCGTCCGCCTTGGCCTTTGGTAATGGTAACATTTTCCAATGGTTCGTACAGGCAACGGTGCTCGTTGCCATAGTGATGCTCACGCAAAAAGTCATCATGCGCCCAGGAATAAATGGTCGTCGGGCAAACATCTAATTGGGTTGCCATCTCGTGAGCTGTGAGCAATCCGCGTTCTCGCAGGCGTTCAAAACGACTCTTGAGATGATAGGCGTTACAAATGGCCAACACTTTTTTTGAAGTAAATAGCTCGCCACGCCAGTTCTTTAAACCGAGTTCATTGAGTTGTCTGGCTACCTCTTGATCAGTAAAGGAAGCCAATAATCCATCAATTTTATTGATCACTTCAGGCGGTATCTTGCAGACGGTAAGACCATGAAAAACGCGATTGATAAGGACGGGCGCCAAACCCACATCATGAGCGCCATCGGACATCAGTCCAAGGCTTGCTACACCCAAAAAAAGTCGATACTCTGCCCGTAGCTGGCGATAGCGAAGAACAAAAACAAACCAATGAAATAGGCATGGTCATCCCGCTACTGGATGCCATTGCTATCAAGGGCAAGACCCTCACCGTCGACGCCTTATTAACTCAGCGCAAATTCGCTGACTATGTGGTTAATCGCGAGGCTGATTACCACTTCACCGTCAAACATAATCAACCTACGTTACGCCAGGATATTACTCTGTTTTTCGAGAATCGGCAAGAGCCTGACTTTATCACCCATAATCCGCCTGATCACGGACGCATTGAAACCCGCAAAATATGGACAACCACGGCGCTTAACGATTATCTGGATTTCCAGCATGTCGGACAAGCCTTCGTGATTGAACGGGAAAGGATTAATAAGAAAACCGGTGAACGCTCCCACGAAATCGTTTACGGTGCGACCTGCTGCAAGCAGGAAAAAGCTAATGCCGAAAAAGTCCTTAAGTCGAATCGTGAGCATTGGAGCATTGAAAATAGCTGCCATTACGTCATTGACTGGAACTACAACGAAGACCGTTGCCGCATTCGCACAGGACAAGGTCTTGAGAACATTCCCCGACTGCGCCGCTTCGCCATCGGCCTCATCAAATCCAAAGGGGCTGTCTGTGTGGCGCAAAAATTACGCGAATTAGTTCAAAATACCCTGCTAGTTTTTGATTACCTGAAGATGACGAAAAATTCTTACGCTGCGGGTTGCTCATGATGGGGAATAGAACAAATTTACCGTGCCCATCACCATAGCCTTTATTGTTAGGTTTCGGAGAATAGCTTATGATTGGCAATATAATCCAAGTTGCAGCGATAGGTCGCGTTAAGCTGCGACGCCATCCATGAATTTCTAATTGATGCTATGAATATGAATCTCACTCTTTACGAAACCCGGGTAATAGCTTGCTTAATCGAAAAAGCAATCACCACACCCGACCAATACCCCCTTTCGATGAATGCGCTGGTAAACGCTTGCAATCAGAAAAGTAACCGAGATCCAGTTTTGGAATTGAAGGAAATTACGGTAAAAGGTTCAGTAGATGCACTGATTAATAAATATCTGGTACTTCGCATCGATGGCAGTCGCGTCACAAAATACAGACATCGATTCTGTAACACCGAATTTGGAACTCTGCATCTGTCAGAAAAAGCCGTAGGTATTATTTGCGAGTTGTTCCTTCGAGGCCCACAAACCCCAGGAGAATTGCGAAGTCGCACAGAACGATTATGCAAATTCGACGATGTAAATGAAGTCGAAGCCGAACTTGAAAACCTCATGGCACGGGAAGAACCCTTAGTAGTCAAACTTCCCCGCGAACCAGGAAAACGCGAAGCACGTTATGCCCATCTATTCAGCGGAACACCCCAAATATCAAGTTTACCGGCAACGGCAATTGACGAGATCGAACCTGAAGTCTTTGATCGGGAACGAATCAACACTCTGGAAAAGCAGGTCTTAGCACTACAACTTGGCCTTGATGAACTTCAGCATAAATACGAACAGCTAGGGGATCAGCCAAAGTCTTTTCGTGACCATGGACAAAGATGATTCGACTCGTCTAATGATTTCTGAGTTTCTTCACAAATGCATGATAATTAACAGCTTCCTAAGAAACCTTCATTAGAAACATAAGCTTAAGCAGCAAATTCTACCGCTACTCTTAATTTTTTCATGGCATTTTGCTCCAACTGCCTGATTCTCTCAGCCGAAACATTGTAACGTTCGGCCAACTCATGCAAAGTAGCTTTTTTGTCCATCAACCAGCGACTCGATAAAATATCCAGACTACGCTCGTCCAATCCAGCCATTGCATCGGCCAACAAATCCTGCTCATGACCCACCCAGTCAGAATTCTCAAGCAATTCAGCAGGATCAGCACCATATTGCTGCAAATAACTGGCTGGAGCCACAAAGCTTTCTTCACTTCCTTCATCGACCGGCATATCAAACGACATATCCTTGCTACCCAGACGCTTTTCCATTTCATAAACTATGCTGACATCGACACCCAGGTCTTTGGCAATAGCAACGGCCTCGTCATTGGATAACCAACCCAGATCATGCTTTGATTTACGCAAGTTAAAAAATAATTTACGTTGCGCTTTAGTCGTAGCAATTTTGACTATGCCCCAGTTTTTAATCACATATTCATGAATTTCAGCCTTAATCCAATGCACAGCGAAAGAAACCAAACGCACTCCAACATCTGGATCAAAACGTTTTACGGCCTTCATCAAACCAATATTACCTTCCTGAATAATATCCGGCATTGACAAGCCATAACCGCTGTAACCTCTGGCAACATGAACCACAAAACGTAAATTGGTCATCACTAATTCGCGAGCGGCTTCGAGATCACCATCATCTCTATATTTGAACGCCAGCTCAAGTTCCTGTTCGACGGTCAACTTAGGCATTTGCCTGACGACATTTAAATATGCGTCGAATGTCCCGACTGATAAATTAACGGGTAAAGCTAAAGCGGTACTCATTATGTTCCCCCTGATAAAAAACTTTACCAAATTCTAGCACTCTCTAATCAAGAGTGCCAATAATTTTCTATTCGGGTTTTAATTGCTGAAGCTGAAAGTGAAGCACTATCCAGGAACCGACAACCCCTAACACCGATGAAATAAACAACAGCGTCAATGTATCAAGAAAACCCAAAAATAGCAGATGAAAACTGCCGTCATAAAGCCTGGATAGATTTTCTACGGGTTGCTTTAAAATCAGCATGATAATTGTCACAATAAACCATGCGGTTACCCCGGAAAAAAAGCCTATCCAAAAACCACTGTACAAGAATGGCCGATGAATAAAATTATTTGTCGCCCCCACCAACTTAGCTATAATCACCTCATCCTTTCGATTATGTAACTCAAGTCGAATAGTATTTGCCGTAATAAATAACACACCTGCACCCAGCAATAAGCTTAATAAAGTCACACCACACCGGGCAACTTCAATAATGGATTGAAGGCGTTTTACCCATTGCATATCCATTTGGGCGAAATCAACTTCTGTCGACCGGTTAAAATCTTCAAGCATTTTTTCCAGGGTCTGTTCATTTTCAAATGAATTCGTAGGTAACACTTGAATAACTATCGGCAAAGGATTTTTTTCCAACGCTTTTACAGCATCTCCAAAGCCGCTATAGGCTTGAAACTCCGCTAGAGCCTGTTCTTTGGAAATGATTTTAACATCCTGAATATCGGGGTTCTGCCTGATTTTTTCGGCAAAACTTCGTGCTCGTATTTCTGAAACTTCGTCTTTAAGAAATAATGATATTTGATTGCTAGACACCAAATTGCCAGCCAACTGTTGAAGGTTTGCAACCAGTATATAAAAGCCGCTAGCCAAAGAAATTGCAATCGCCAAGACCACTATGGTCATAGCTGAGGAGAAACGAGTCGCAACCAAACGACCTAGACTCGAAAATAACGCATGAGCATGCAGGTTTTTATAAGCATGCCATTTATCGATAAAATTACCGCCGGATTTTTTGGTTTGCAAACGCTCGGCATTATTATGTTTTCTATTTTCGTGCTTCATTGCTTAACTCGTTACCAGTTGGCCATGGTCCAATTTTAAAATCCTATGATCCATTTGGCTAATCAGGGCAATATCATGGGTAGCAATCAACACAGTTACACCAACCTGTTGAAACTGCTCAAATAAATGCATTATTTCTGCTGATAACTCAGGATCAAGATTACCAGTAGGCTCATCTGCCAAAATCATAGGCGGCTTGTTAACCACAGCCCTTGCAATACCTACCCGCTGTTGCTCTCCACCAGATAATACTGCGGGATACTTTCTCTCTTTACCCAACAGACCAACCTTGCTTAACGAAGCACGAACACGACGGGAAACTTCATGATGCCCATAACCCGCTATCACCAAGGGCAAGGCTACATTATCAAAAACCGTTCTATCTTGTAGCAACTTGTAATCCTGAAAAATCAATCCGACTTTTCTGCGTATATAGGGAACTTGCCTATCTTTTGCCTCATTCAGATTCTGACCATCCAATAATACTCGGCCTCGACTACTGCGTTCAATGACTGCTATCAGCTTCAATAACGTGCTTTTTCCGGCTCCTGAATGCCCGGTCAAAAATGCCATTTCACCATGCTTTAAATCGAAACTGACATTTCGCAATACATCCCCGGCTTCGGGATATCTCATACTGACATTTTCAAACTTTAACATAAGTATTTTTGTAACTACTCCGCTGGTAATTTGTTCCTACTGAATCAAAATACATGATTACAGCTCTATTTACATCAGAACAGAGAAAAGACGAAGGACAACAAACCAAGAAACGCCTCAAACTTTGAACTTTTGAACCTTCAATCTTTAACAAACAAAGCATCCACAAACGCTTCCGCATCAAAATCTTGCAGATCATCAATCCCCTCGCCTATTCCAATAAAACGAATTGGGATTTTAAACTGTTTGGCTAACGCAAAAATAATACCACCTTTTGCTGTGCCATCAAGCTTGGTTAGAACGAGCCCGGATAAAGCGACCGCTTCGTTAAATAATCTGGTTTGTGATAAAGCGTTCTGACCTGTTCCAGCATCCAATACCAATAGAACTTCATGTGGAGCAGTATCATCCAGCTTGCCGATAATCCGTTTTACTTTTTTTAGTTCGTCCATCAAGTTGGATTTTGTATGCAAGCGACCTGCGGTATCTGCAATCAGCACATCAATACCTTTTGCCTGAGCCGATTGTACGCCGTCATAAATAACTGAAGCTGAATCTGCGCCGGTATGTTGAGCCACTACATGAATATTATTGCGCTCACCCCAAGTTTGTAATTGTTCAACAGCCGCTGCTCTAAAAGTATCCCCCGCGGCCAGCATCACACTATGACCTTGCGCCTGCAATCGTTTGGCCAATTTACCGATCGTTGTGGTCTTACCCGCGCCATTAACACCAACCACCAAAATTACAAACGGTTTATCCTGCTTGGGAATATGCAGATTCATACTGCACGGCAATAGCATTTCAAGTAATTCTTGCTTTAAAGCTTCAGCTAACGCCTCACCATCATTTAGCTGATGTCGTTCAACACTTTCGGTTAATCGCTTGATGATTTCGGTGGTAGCATCGATACCTATATCAGCCATCAACAGACTGGCTTCGATTTCTTCCAATAAATCGCCAGAAATCTCTTTATAGCCTAAGGGAATATGAGCCAACACCCCACCAATTCCTGAACGAGTTCGTCTTAATTGTGTCTTGAGTCTTAAATATAGCGACTCTGGCTCAGGTATTACATAAACTGCTTCGACCAGAGCTTCTCTTGCAGAAATACTCGGAATAACTTGTGACGAAGCTCCCTCATCTGACTTAAGCTCATCTACAAATGCATATCGACCGTAAAAGCCGATAACAATCAACGGTAACATCAACAACGTAGCGATCATATTATGTGCTACTGAAGCCCATAAAGGCGCATCAAGGTTTACGCCAACAATACCAGAGCCTATCTGTAACAATAATAATACGCTCAACCAGAGGCCGGCACGTCTTAACGGTTTTGAATGCTGCGCTGAAGTTGCACTCAGCATCACCAAACAGAGCACGATAAAAGTAAATAGTGATCCTACTCTGTGCAACCAGTTTGCAGCAACCTGTCCCTCAAAGGCGAAGACACCAGTATAACCCGTGTCTAAGCCACTAAAAAAATCAAGAGCTATCTGGTAATTCGCTTGTGGCCACCAAGCACCGTTACATTGCGGAAAGCCGGTGCATGCCAGAGCTGCATGATTAGTACTTACCCATATACCAATAACTATCTGGACTAATAAAACAAACATGGCAAAGCTGGTAAAAAATATAAAACCGGTGCTTGCTATTCGTTCAGTCGCATTTATCAAGTACACCTTCGGGTTGACACGTAAATACAATCTAAAAAGCAACCAAAAAGTTATCATGGCCAATAACAAATGCATGGTCATAATAATAGGCATAAACAATATTTCTTTAGCCCAAAAATCCAAGGCACCTTGCAGTGCAATTAAAACAACTAAAGCTAATGATGAACTGACTGCTGCGAATCGACATTTTTGCCACCAGGACAATACACTCAACAATACGATTAATAAGCCCAAACCTACAGTCAGGAAAATATGGCTATTAGCAATGAACATCACGGTAGGATTTTGGCTGGACAACATCAAATCACTGCCAATCAATCTGACACAGGAACCCAAGACTATAATAATTAACGTTAAAACAACGCCAGATAAAGTTATTTTTCTAAACATTTTTTGTCACTAACCAATTTGTGAAATTTTAAGTAGATGCATAAGATCATCTTTTACTTTGTAAGTATTAAAACCCGACTCATATTGCATCATTAGATTTCCCAGTGGATCTATTAACAACAACATGCCATCCGGAATTGTACCTTGCCTGATTTCAATAATTTTTTTAGCCAAACCGACACTCGGTCTAATTCTGATAAGCTCTGAGTTGAGCGCAAACTCCCGATTCTCGTTGCCGATTAACTTGGCTATCAACGCGTCATCAAGTATATTTTCTTCATGAAGCAAATTCGACAACAGATCCTGATCTTCCTTGTTATCTGTTCGACGTAGCCGCCATAACAAAGTGTCTTTTAACCACCATTGCTTGGCCTGCTCAGTAGTCGGTTCGTTAAAAAGCAGAACGATACGACGGGTACGTGGCAACTCCTTGTTTAACATGAGTCTTAACTGCTTGGTTTTAAGTAATGAATCCAGGCAGACTTCTTTGCACCCCTTATTGGGAATCACATTGACTATCAACCAGTGACCGTGTAACTCACCAGTATTTGCAATTGAAAAATCATCAAAACCGATAAAGTCATTATTTTCTGTTGTTATTGGTGGAGTGATTAACTCCCCACGATTTGTTGTGCCCTTTACTAGCTGGGGATTTTCTTTTAAGCCCCAGGCAATTAAAAAGGGAATTATGGTCAAACCAAATATACCCACAATTAGTAATCGATTTTTCTTTTGCTGCTCAGTTATCATTGCTTTTACAAGTGTACCAAATAAAAAGTAAAGTTTGGGTAAATGCCAAGGCAAACCATTGAACAGCATAGGCTGTATGTTGTTCCGGCATCATAATAGTAGTCGTTTGCCATTCCCGTTTAAAACCTCCAAAAAGATTCTTATCTAATTCTATCTGAAAGTTAAATAACGGGTAAGCCAGATGCTTAGCCAAAACCTGACTGTCAACCACCTGAATAACAGATGGCCAAGTATCTGTTGGTTTTTCTGCTCCAGCTAACTTAATACCGACACTAGGAAAACTATTTATCCGACCTGTAACTGTTATTAATTCCGAACTTAGCTCCAAAACTGGCAATACTGATCTATCCTGATTTAACGGAATCCAACCCCTATTAACCAATACTGCCTTGGCTTCGCCTTCAAGAACCAAGGGAGTCAATACAAAGTAGCCAACTTTGCCAGCGCTAATTTGATTATCTATCAAAAACTGATGCGCCTGATCATAATGCCCGATTACCTGAGTTTTTTTGAACCGGAGCGTTTCAACATTATCTTCACTGCGACCTGTTAACGTTATAACGTCTGAAAGCATCAATCCTTGTTCCTGCAAAGCAAGAAATTGTTTTTTTTCGTCTGACCGACCCAATTGCCAATTACCCAATCCAAGCAGCAGTGTTAGCAAACTTAAATATACCAATGAGGGAACTAGTTGAAACTTGATAGTACAGAACTTACTCTTAAACATGCATTATTTTATTTAATCTATTGGCACAGAGACGCTAATAAACGAGAATAGCAAAACTTTATCACTAAACACCCTCTATCATGATTATTAAAAGTGTCGTTATACTTGCCTTTATCCTGATAATTATCAGTCTTGGTTCCGCACTGTTTCATTTGGTGAATCCAAAAACAGAAACACAATCTAAAAAAACAGTTAAGGCACTGACTTTTAGAATTGGACTCTCATTATTGTTATTTATTTTTATTTTCATCGCTGTTGCAACGGGTTTGTATGAACCTCAGGGTATCGGGTCCAGAATTCATAACAACCAACAGGTGCAAACCGATATTACTAAGTAATAAATCATTAAATAGTTATTTAATTATCAATCTCCAAAAAACCGAACAAGTCTTTTTTGGCTTTCGTCCTTCACCTTTCGCCTGTATTAACCTTAGCTAATCGACAACCCTCATGACATGACAAAAAAAAAGCGCCACCTGTTTTGTTAGGCAGCGCTTTTTTTTGTATTTTGCGGACTTAGATCAAGTATACAAATACAAATAAACCTAACCATACCACGTCGACAAAATGCCAGTACCAAGCTGCCGCTTCAAAAGCAAAATGGTTTTCTGGTTGAAAATGGCCTTTCCAACTACGAAACAGTACGACACTTAGAATGATGGCACCAACGCAAACGTGGAAGCCATGAAAACCGGTTAACATAAAAAACGTTGAACCATATACACCTGAGCCTAAGGTCAAACCCATTTCGGTATAAGCTTCATGATATTCGAATGCTTGAAAAGTAACGAATAAAAAGCCTAACGATACTGTTGCAATCAAGCCTTTGATTAACTGGTCACGATTTTTTGCAAGTAAACCATGATGCGCCCAAGTACATGTTACACCACTGCTTAACAGAATAAGCGTATTTAAAAAAGGCAAACCCCAAGCACCCATAGGTTTAAAATCACCACCTAACTTACCGGGGCCATTAGTTGGCCAAGTCGCTTCAAACGTAGAATGCAGTAATTCTTTGGTAGCGCCCTCACCCAACCAAGGCACAGACAAGTTACGCGTGTACCACAAGGTACCAAAAAACACTGCAAAAAATATGATCTCAGAAAAAATAAACCACATCATGCCCATCCGGTAGGAAACACCCACCTGAGTGTTGTACATTCCGGTCTCACTTTCATGAGCTTGTAACGTAAACCATCCCACTAACATAACAATAAAAACAACCAGACCTACCACCATTAAAGTAGGACCTATTGATGAACCATTTAAATAATTTGCAAATCCAGCCAGCATAGTCACTAAACCAACCGTACCAATAACCGGCCAGGTCGCTTTATGTGGGATGTAATAAGCGGTGTTTGTAGACATAAGCTTCCCCTTTTAATTTTTTACTGATTTTTCAGTATTATCAAAAAATGTATATGACAGCGTAATGGTTTTGTATTCCTCAGGAATATCAGGATTAATCACAAAACGCATCGGCATTGTTTTTGCTTCTTTCGCCTTAAAAGTCTGCTCCGAAAAACAAAAACACTCTATTTTTTCAAAATAACGACTAATGACGGCAGGTGAAAAGCTTGCAATAGCTCTGGCGACCATGGCCTTATCAGTCTTATTTTCAGCATAAAAATTCACCGTGTAATATTCACCCGGATGCACTTTTAACTGTTTTTTTTCTGTACGAAATTCCATTGGCGTTGATTCATTTAGTGTCGTCATGAATTCAACGGTTACTTCCCTGTTCAAATCAACTGTATATCCGACCTCTGGCACTTTTTTAATGGCATCAGGTCTATCTCGCTCTAACCATTTCCATTCACACAAAACATCGTAAAGAGGAACGAGTGCATAGCCAAAACCAAACATTCCCAAGGCGACTAACAGCAATATTCGCGCTAACTTAACGTTTTTCTTGCTGACATCTTCACTCATTTTGAAACGGCTTGCACAACTGCGACAATATAAAAAGCCACAGTGATGGCCCCAAGAATCAAAGCCGTTAAAATATTTTTATTTTTTGTAGTCATTTGTTGTTAGTCGATACATTGCCATAACCTAAGTCTGACAATGTATTTTTCTATGTTTTAATGAGAGTCCAAAACGTGTTCAGTAGGAACAATCGCCGGCGGTGTCGTCCAGGTATGATAAGGAACCGGTGATGGCAAAGTCCATTCCAGACTGTGCTTGCTCGCTTCTTCCCAAACCTCATCAGATACCTTTTCGCCTGTACCGCCTTTGATGGTATCGATCACGATATACAAAAATAGTAATTGACTGGCACCAAAGATAAATCCACCAATACTTGATATCATATTCCAGTCAGCAAATTGAACTGCATAATCAGGTATCCGACGCGGCATACCTGCAAGACCCAAGAAATGCTGTGGAAAAAACAGAATGTTGACCGAAATGGTTGATAACCAAAAGTGCAGTTGACCAATTTTTTCGTTATACATATGGCCAGTCCATTTAGGCAGCCAAAAGTAACCCGCCGCCATCAAGATAAAAACAGATGCAGGAACTAACGTGTAATGAAAATGGGCAACGATAAAATAAGTATCGTGATACTGAAAATCAGCAGGAGCGATTGCCATCATCAAGCCGGTAAACCCCCCCATGGTAAATAACACAACAAAGGCAATTGAAAACAACATCGGCGTTTCAAAAGTCATCGCACCTTTCCACATAGTCGCAGTCCAGTTAAAGACCTTAACACCGGTAGGAACTGCAATTAACATTGTGGCATACATAAAGTACAACTCACCGGCAATTGGCATACCAACCGTAAACATGTGATGCGCCCAAACGATAAAGGACAGGAACGCAATCGAAGCTGTCGCCCAAACCATCGATGCATAACCAAATAAAGGTTTACGGGCAAATACTGGAATAATAGTTGATGCAACGCCAAAAGTTGGCAGAATCATGATATACACTTCAGGATGCCCGAAAAACCAGAAAATATGTTCATAAAGAACCGGATCACCACCACCTGCTGCATTAAAGAAGCTGGTATGGAAAAACTTGTCGGTTAACAGCATTGTCACTGCGCCGGCAAATACTGGCATAACAGCAATCAGTAAAAATGCAGTAATCAACCAGGTCCATACAAACAACGGCATGTTCATCAGTTTCATGGCCGGTGCACGCATATTGAAAATAGTCGCGATTATGTTAATCGCGCCCATAATCGATGAGATACCCAATAAATGCACAGAGAAAACTGCGAATGGCAACGCTTTCCCGACCGTAATCGGTTGCAATACCAACGGTGGATATAAAGTCCAACCACCATTAGGAGCTCCGCCTTCCATAAATAAAGTGCTGGCCAACAATAATACGCCAGCAACCAACATCCAGAAACTCATGTTGTTCATGCGTGGCAATGCCATATCAGCGGCACCGATCATTAAAGGAATTTGCCAGTTTGCCAAACCAACGAAGGCCGGCATAACTGCACCAAAAACCATAACCAAGGCGTGCATGGTAGTCATGGAATTAAAGAAAGCTGGATCTACAAACTGTAAACCCGGTTCAAATAATTCAGCACGAATAACCATTGCCATTGATCCACCCACAAAAAACATGGCCAGCGCAAACAATAAATACAATGTGCCAATGTCTTTGTGATTAGTGGTAATTATCCATCTTAACAGCCCCTTGGCAGGACCGTGATCGTGATGATCATCGGCGTGATGATCATGTTCAACTACGACAGCAGACATACTTTATACCTCGAGAATAGTTAGAAAATGAGTCAATATGAAAATCGCGATCTTATTCATCGTCATCATCAGGTAGCGCGGTTTGACGGGGTTGCAATTCATCACCGACTTTATTACCCAGATTGTTGCGCACATAAGTCATCAACTCTGCATATTCCTTGGCATTCAATTTAGCAAACGATGGCATTTTGGCAGTACCTGCGCGTAAGAAACCATCCAATGCTTCCCATTTTCCGGTGACCTTCGCACTTCCCGTTAAAGCAGGAATTAAACCGGGAACGCCAGTGCCGTTAATTTGATGACATCCAACACAATTTTTCAAATAGACTGATTCTCCATGAGCCATAAGCTGTCCCGAAGTTTGATCACTCAAATCCGGCTTTTGCTTTTGATGCTCCAGTGTCTTGGCAACCCAGGCATCATACTCAGGTTGCTCCATTGCAATAACAACAATCGGCATAAAACCATGGTCTCTACCGCACAACTCAGTACATTGGCCGCGATAAGTGCCTGGCTTCTCAACTAAAGTCCATGCTTCATTAATAAAACCAGGGTTTGCATCTTTTTTCCAGCCTAAATCAGGAACCCACCAAGAGTGAATTACATCACCAGAAGTCAAGACGAAACGAACTTTTTTGTTTACCGGAATTACTAAAGGCTTATCAACATTCAATAAATAATGTGGAACAGAACGAGGATCTGCTCCAACCGTACGATGAGTTTTTTCACTCGCTTCATCCAAATGGCTTTCAAAATGAACACCATTATCGAGATATTCATAATCCCAATACCATTGTTTACCTGTAACCTTAATTGACATATCAGATGCTTGCACATCATTCAGCTCTATCATGGTCTTGGTAGCGGGTATCGCCATACCGATTAAAATCAGAGTCGGGATAATAGTCCAAATAATTTCAACGGTCGTATTTTCATGAAACTGCGCCGCTTTATGTCCTTTTGATTTACGATGATGATAAATCGAATAGAACATAACACCAAACACACCCACACCTATGGCTACACAAATCCATAAAATAAGCATGTGCAGGTCATAAATGTCATTACTGACCTTTGTAACCCCTTTCATTAAATTGAGCGTGTAATCCGCCTGCGCTGTTCCAAGGCCAAAAGCCATTAAAATCAGACTTGCGGAAAGTTGCTTTGTTTTCTTCACGGAGCAGCCCCCTCGTTAGTAGTTATAAACTTTTGTATGCGCTATATCGTTTCGGGATTTCTTAGCTTTTAAGCCCCAATCCCTTTTACGTAATAATTATCACAAATAAACTTCTCAATTTTAACCCATGAGGGCATTCTATACCAGCTGTCCTTTCCCTGATTTTATTGAGCATAAAAAAAAGACCTGTGAATCAATGTAACTCACAGGCCTTTTATTATTAATCTGAAATCGATCAGCTGTTTAAAGCATCCGCATAGGGCATATCATAACTGGGAATATGACTATCTAACCAGCCTTTAACCAATTGACCGACGCTTTCGTCAATTTCCGCCTCACCTGCATGGAACTTTGCTTGCAAACCGCCACATATTCCAACTAAAGCATCGTGCTCTTCCTTATGCCTTGCATAACCGGCATAATCTTTTGCCAACATTTCTTTTTCTTCATGAGCAAAATGATCAACAACATAAGAAATCAGATCATCCAGTTGAGCACCTATTGCAGTACGCTCTGCACCACCCGTTGCCAGATCATACAATTTATTAAGTTTCTCAAACAATATCTGATGCTCCTGATCTGCAAAGCCTACATTTGTTCCATATTGACTAGCTGTCCAAGTAATTAGAGCCATAATATTTCTCCTGATTGTTGTAGTTATTATTTACCGCAAAAATATTATGGATTATATTTTCAAACAAAGCCAACTTTAGTTTTTATCCTATAAAATCGACGCTTCTTTAAGGTCTGACTCCGTAATTTCAGACAGTCAAAAGTGACTGATTAATGCAACTTTATCACTAAGGCAGGATCAACTCGGCAACCACCTAACTCAGGCCGATCTAACAAATCCTGCTCAAAATCGCGATAAGTGGATAGCTGAAAAGCAATGCGTGTAATTTTGCCAGCTGAAAATTCAAATTCCATGGCGCCACCCTTCACCCGAGCACCTTCTTTTCTTGCAAATAATAGAAGCCCTGAATTGCCAGCATATTTTCCATTACCATCAGGAACAGGTCGTACACAGCTTAATTCTGCGATTGATAACCCAGAGGCGACTTGCGCCAATTGTCGCGCAGTAACGATAACACCCTCGCCTGGAATTACTGTTGTCGCAGGGACAATTGCAACAGGTACCTCTGGAGATGCCTTTGCATCGACAACCACAGGCAAAACCGGAGGATTTAACAATGTTTCCAGACCAAAATCACCTAAATGATTTTGCAGCAACACAGTACCCTCACCATTTTTTGTTGTATTCAATAAAGGATATAACTGAGATTCCATTTCCGTTACATTGGTATTTTTAAGTACCGCTAGCAACTGCCTTTCTATTGACTTGAGAGGTGTATACAACTGCTCTTTTTTCTGACTTGCATCACCAAATTGCTCCCAATCCAAAGCCGTATTTACGGACAAACCCATTGCCTTCATGACCGAATAATCATCAACTGCCAGACAACCAGCAAAGTTTTTATTACGATAACTATCTATAACCTTTGGCCTCATCTCATCAGCCAGCATTTTTTGCCGGTCAATATTGTAGTTATGCCAATCAGGATTTTTTGCCAAGTAATAATAAAGCACTGCATCACGATCAAACTTATTGAAACCCAGATTCTTCATTTCCAACTTCAGTTTCCTGCAATTACTTTCAACCTCCTGATAATTATTCCAGTCAGGCTTCAAGTTTGGCTTTTCAGGAAGCTTGGATTGTTCAAGCATTTGCTGAAGGTTAATTTCCCCGGATGCTGATTTTATTGGCGCATAGCTTATTTCTTCGAAAGATGAATCGCGGGCATCAGGAATGCCATCGGCCATGGTTTTTAACAACAAAGACGACAGGATTTCAGGATAAATCTTCAATTCACCTAATGGCTTGGCATCCGAACCAAACACATTAACGCCACCCTCAGCGACATCGTAAACCTTAAACATAGTTTGATTGAGCGTTCCAACATTTCCGGTAAAAGCTGTCAGCGCAGGCAAAGAATGCGACTCCGAACTATGCTTGGCTGATTGATGAGACGCCGGAGTTGTTGGTGCGACTTGCTGATTATTCTTTACCCATTGCCCGGTAACCTGGCCGACAATTGCCGCACCCATGCCTACACCGGTTAACGCCAACAAATTGCTGGCCGCATTGACATCACCCACTAAGCCAGACACATCGACATCGCTATTGGCATTAGTGTAAAAGTTATAATCAACTGCAGTCTCCTTTCCCGAGTCCAATCGGATCCACGGTGTTAAATATAATTTTTTGGCATCAAAACTAAAATTACACTTACCTGTCGTAGCCTGATATAAAAAACCTGTAGCCTCGCGACTAAACTTAAGCACTTCGTTGCGCACACTGTAAATGATGGCCGCAGACAAATCGCCCTTTTCATAAGACGGTCCAATATTGCTACAACCGCTTTTCAAAACATTATCACCCTTAAAATCAAACTCAGAAATCAAGCGCACATAATAATCATCACCATCAATTACCTGAAAACCATGTAAAGGTTGGAAATGAGTAGCCTGTATTGAAGGGTGATCAATAACAATTTGCCGCGTTGTTGTGCATCCAGACAATAAAGCTCCGGCAACTAAAATGAAATTTACTGAAAATTTATGGTGTGTCAACATGCATTAACCTTAGTGCCGTTAGTTAGATAAGGAATAGAGCCTATAAAAAAGAAAATAATAGGACTTTCATAATGACATTGTCACATTTTTTTAGTTCGTCAGTACAAATAAGCCTATTAATAGCCGAATATTGTTAGCATATGACTGTTTAAATCCACATATAACAACTTTGTAAATCAATGACCTTAAATTGATTGCCTAAAAACAGCATCTCACTCCTACGTATATAATCAATAGCGCCTTACCCACTGCACAGTAACATTATCACTGCCCCCGCGTGCACGAATTATTGCCAAACGCGCCAACTTGCCAATCTCGGTCTTACCATTAGCAATTCCTGCCAACTGCATCAGTTCAGAGGGTTTCACATATTCCCAAAAGCCATCACTACAAAGCAAAAAAGTCTCGCCTGTTTGCATAGCTGGGTAAATATTTATTTCCATATCGACAGCTTTCAGAATATTGATACTTCGCGTTAACTGATTCTGTTCTGGATGCTGCCCCATTTGCTGCTCTGTAATCTTTCCTTCATTCAGTAATTGTTGCGTTATTGAATGATCCATAGTTCGCCACAAGATTCGGTCAGCATTCATTCTGTAAATTCTGGTATCTCCACAATGAGCAGTTACAACTCGTTGCTCGTCCAGATATAGAATCGCACAGGTGGTATGGGCTTCTTGCCCTGACTGATCAAGTCCAAACAACCTTTTCATTTCATTGACAGCCTCACTTACCCAGGCCGAAAAAGTGTCTACCGGATTTAAGGCCACTTGCTTACCATAGGTTTCAGCCAACTTTAGCAGACCTTCACAGAAAAAATGTGAGGCTTTTTCCCCTGCATGATGCCCACCCAAACCATCAGCAACAACGAACAACGCATAAGTATCATTGATAAGGTGCGCCATGAAGTCCTGATTAATCTCGCGATCACCTGCATGAGTTAATTGATAAAATTCCAGCGCCACTTGTTTTCCTTAATATCAAACACTTTGCTGTAATCGTGCATTACGCATAATGCACTTTAAATCTTTAACCGACTGAGCCAAGCCTGAAAATAAGGCTTGCGCAATAATTGAATGGCCAATATTTAGCTCAATCAGTTCTGGTATTGCGCAAATGGCCTCAACATTATAAAAATTTAAACCATGCCCAGCATTTACTTGAAGTCCGGCGCTGTGCGCATAAGCAACAGCCGCCCTGATGCGAGAAAGTTCTAAGGCTTGCTGTTTAGAATTACTAGCTTCGGCGTAACAACCCGTATGCAATTCGACTACTGGTGCCCCAGCTTTTATTGCC
The DNA here is from genome assembly GCA_947505055.1 of Methylococcaceae bacterium. The sequence goes on from CANNLO010000016.1 coordinate 23,562, forward strand.
GCATCAATTTGTAACTCATCCGGATCAATGAACAACGACACCTCTATGCCGGCAGTCGCCAATTGATCGCAGGCCCACTGCAAACGTAGCATATTACCAGCAACATCCAACCCACCCTCTGTAGTCAATTCTTCACGCTTTTCAGGCACCAGACAGCAGGCAAATGGCTGTACTTGCAATGCAATACCGACCATTTCATCGGTCACTGCCATCTCCATATTCAACCGGGTGTGCAATCTTTCTTTTAATAAATAAATATCTCTATCCTGAATATGTCGACGGTCTTCACGTAAATGCGCAGTGATTCCATCTGCTCCTGCCTGCTCTGCAACCAGAGCAGCTTGAAGCGGCTCAGGAAAAAGAGCACCCCTAGCCTGTCTTATAGTAGCGATGTGATCAATATTTACGCCTAGCAAGATTGGTGTTTTATTCATTTATAGTTATTTAATGATTTATTGTTGAAATGGGTGGAAACTTGTAAACAAAATATAAGCAACGTTAAATTTCTACTTATTCAAATTCGTTTTTAGTCTTTAATAACTACTGAGCAATGGACATAATTTTACTGATAACCGCTCTACTTTTAAGTGGTTTCCCCTGCAAATAAACATCGATAACTCGCCTCATCAATGTCTTTGCTTCACTTAAAACCTGAGAATCCGTAAGTATCTGATTATTCAAAGCCAATAAAGTACTGCCTGATAAATATCCCTCACTAGTCTCAATTGCCCCCTGCCCTACAATATATTGATATTTTTTTAATGGATCGACTGATTTTCCGATACTGTCCAAGTCTAATTGCAAACCATAACCTGTGCATTCCAATAGCTTCAGTTCAAACAATCGCAAAGCCGCTTCAAGACTCACACAATTAGCCAGACAAAACAAACAGTCTCTATAATCATCAAATACTTCGGGATGTGGATCATATTTATGCAAGAAATAAACAATTAGTTCATTAAGGTAAAAACCGCAATAAATGCCCAGCCCCTTTAACTCTTTAAATGACTGAATTTTATCAACCGAAATATTATGTAGCTGACAAACCTGAAGGGAAATTGGGTAACGTTCGGCATCGGTCAGTATTTTTAATTCACCCTTACCAACATAAGATACCACCAAGGGGATAAAAGGCTGTAGCATCCCTGCCGTTTTTGATTTGGCTGTTCTTACGCCTTTGGCCAAAATCGAAATCCATCCAAAATCTCGCGTTATTACATCAATAATCAAACTGGTTTCACGATAATTGCGCTGCTGTAAAATAAAAGCAGGCTGCAAATAAACCGTGGTTTCAGTCATTAAAGCCCAGACTTTGCAACGCTCGCTCGCTATCTGACCAGCCTTTTTTAACTTTAACCCAAAGCTGTAAATAAACTTTATGACCGATTAGCCTTTCAATATCTATTCTGGCGTCAGTCCCGACTTTTTTCAACATCTCGCCATCCTTACCGATCACGATATTTTTTTGAGTCAGCCGCTCAACCCAAATAATCGCATATATTTTAGTAATACCGGGATTTTCTTCATAGCGCTCGATTTCAACGGTCAGCGCATAAGGCAGTTCGTCACCCAACCGTCTGGTTAGCTTTTCACGGACAATTTCTGCAGCCAAAAATCGCTCTGATCTATCCGTGACCTGATCTTCTGGATAAATCAAATCCTGTTCAGGCAGCAAAGCCATAATCAGTTTTTCAAGTTCTTCAAGATTGGTTCTTTTTAAAGCTGAAATTGGCACTAAATGCTTGAACGGAAAACGATGCTGGGCCTCGTTAAAGAACGTTAAAATAGCTTCCTTATCCGTTACTTTATCAACTTTATTAGCAGCAAGAATAACCGGCAATCCTGCCTGCTCCAGTTTTTTAAAGATCACCTCATCGTATTCATGCCAGGACAAGCCATCGATTAACCAGACAATAACATCAACGCCTAGCAGAGTCGTGTCTGCAGTGCGGTTTAAGTACCGGTTCAACGCCCGTTTTTCGCTGTTATGCATGCCCGGCGTATCCATATAAATGGCTTGTCCGACATCAGTGGTATTAATACCCAGGATTCGATGCCGGGTAGTTTGTGGTTTGCGTGAGGTAATACTGATTTTTTGCTTCAACAAATGATTCATCAAAGTCGATTTGCCGACATTGGGACGCCCAATCAAGGCTACGAAACCACAATTCATTTACTATCCTTATCTAATAATTCGAGCATAAGCTCAGCTGCCGATTGCTCGGCTTTTTTTCTGGAGTTTCCTGCGCCTATACAGGTTTCTGCAACCAGTGATGTAGAGCATTTCACTTTAAAAGTTTGTTCATGGGCAAGGCCGGACATAGTCAATACCTTATAAACAGGTAATTCCATTTTTCTGGATTGCATCAATTCCTGCAACTGTGTTTTGGGATCTTTCTGCCAATTATCGAGGGATAAACTTTCCAGTTTCTTTGCAAATAGTTGCAAAATCCACTCCTGACATACCTCCATGCCTTGGTCGTTGTAAAGCGCACCAATAATAGCTTCCACGGCATCGGATAAAATAGAGTCACGACGAAACCCGCCGCTTTTCAATTCGCCCGAACCTAACAACAAATAATCACCCATTTGATTATTTCGAGCTAACTCAGCTAATGAACCCTGATTGACTAGACTCGCCCTTAAACGACTTAATACGCCTTCAGCGGCGGAGGGAAACAACTCAAATATTTTCTGGGCAATAACAAAACCCAGGATAGAATCGCCTAAAAACTCTAATCGTTCATTATTGTTCGAACTTGCACTTCGATGCGTTAACGCGCTGGTAAAAAGCTGAGGATTATTAAATGTCAGCCCCAATTTTTTACACAATTCTTCAGGATTTTTTATCACTCCTGGCCTACCTCAATAGAGTCATGAAATTCGGCTAAAGCGCTCAAATTACCAGCCAGTTTAACAACAGTCTCATATTCAATATCAACTTTTAAATAGCTGCCGTGTTTAATGATCTTAATGTCATCCTTGGTAACATCGTAAACATAATTTATATTAAAACGTTTGGCTAAACTCTCCCTGATTTCAGCTTCGCTTTTAGATTGAATATCCGGCATTTGTTTTAGCGCTGTCAAAGCACTAGTCACTTTACCGTGATCCAAATAAATAGGCACTATCTTAAGTGTCAATAAAGTAAAAAATCCGATCAACCCTAAAATAAAAACCAGCGTAATCAAGGTAAAGCCTTGGTGACGTTTAAATGAAAAAGTCATACTTTTCTCCAGATGGTATATTAATTACAAGGACTCACAGATTAGAAAAAAGATACTTTAAGTTCAAAAATTCATATTTAATTAGCAATCTGTGATTTAAAAAACCAAAATACAGAGCTGTTTATTTCAACACTGTTCCAATGCGGTCTAAGCCCACGCCTTTATTTTGCCAATCCCAACTCATCCAGATGAAAAAAGCTTTTCCAACCAGATTTTCTTCCGGAACCGTACCCCAATAGCGACTGTCATTACTATTATCGCGATTATCACCCATCACGAAATAACTTCCTTTAGGCACAACATAAACACCTTCAGCCGAGGGCGCGCCATTTCTGATTAGGATACTGTGATCAATACCGGTCAAATCTTCTAACAAATGCTCATTTCCGGTCATATCCTCGCCTTGACCCACGCCCTGATATCGTCCCAATGAGACCCGACTAATTGCCTCTCCATTGATGGTCAGTTTTTTGTCGTAGTATGCAATACGATCACCCGGAAGACCAATGACGCGCTTAATATAATCGACGGCTGGATCTTTAGGATAACGGAAAACGACTATATCTCCCCGTTTTGGCTCATTCAATTCAATGATCTTTTCATTGATTACCGGTAAGCGTATGCCGTAAGTAAACTTATTCACCAAAATGAAATCGCCGATCAATAAAGTCGGCATCATTGACGCTGAGGGTATGCGAAAAGGCTCGGCAATAAACGATCTGAGCAACAATACAATCAACACAACAGGGAAAAATGAACGCGCATACTCGACTAATATAGGCTCATTTTCCTCATCAAATTGGGCGTGCTGAGCTTTAAGCACCAGTAAATAACCACCCCAAACAACACCCGTAACCAGCGTGGCAACGGCAAGAAAAAAAGAGAAATCGTAATCCATGATAAATTCAGGTTAAAGGTTGAGGAATTAAGGTTCAAGGCCAAAAGTTCAAGGTTTTAGTCTTATACATTTAGCCTTAAGCCTGACATTTATTCTTTGTTAAGCTGCAAGACGGCCAAGAACGCTTCTTGAGGAATCTCAATATTGCCGACCTGTTTCATGCGTTTCTTACCGGCCTTTTGTTTTTCCAGCAGTTTTTTCTTACGACTGATGTCACCACCATAACATTTGGCGATTACGTTTTTGCGCATCGCTTTAACGGTAGATCTGGCAATAACCTTGGAACCGATCGCCGCCTGTATCGCCACTTCATACATTTGCCTTGGTATAAGATCTTTCATCTTTTCAACCAGATCTCTACCACGATTAGTACTTAAATCACGATGGACTATGATAGACAAGGCGTCTACTTTTTCACCATTAATCAACACATCCAATTTAACCAACTCGGCTGTTTGAAAACGTAAAAACTCATAATCAAAAGAGGCAAAACCACGACTCACTGATTTTAAGCGATCAAAGAAATCCAGCACCACTTCACTCATCGGCATTTCATAATGCAACGAAACTTGGCGCCCGACATACTGCATGTCTTTCTGCACACCGCGCTTTTCTATACACAAAGTGATTACACCGCCCAGATAAGCCTGAGGAACCAGAATATTGGCTCTGATAATTGGTTCCCTGACTTCTTTGATAGTCCCCATATCCGGAAGTTTGGCCGGATTATCAATCATTAGAACCTCATCATTTTGAGTAATGACTTCATAAATAACAGTTGGCGCAGTAGTAATCAGATCGACATCGTATTCTCTTTCCAGTCGCTCTTGCACAATTTCCATGTGCAGCATACCCAAAAAGCCGCAACGAAAACCGAAACCCAAAGCTTGCGAGGTTTCCGGTTCGAAATAAAGCGAGGCATCATTCAGATTTAACTTATTAAGGGCTTCACGCAAGTCTTCATAATGATCGGAGCTAACTGGATATAAACCAGCGAAAACTCGTGCCTGAACTTTTTGAAAACCGGTAAGCGGTTCAGCAGCCGGCTTATCAGTCCAAGTAATTGTATCGCCGACGGGCGCACCAAAAATGTCTTTAATTCCGGCAACAACATACCCAACTTCCCCGGTATTTAACAATTCCTTTTCAAGCCGTTTCGGCGTAAAAACGCCAACTTTTTCGGCAATAAAAGACTTACCGGTAGACATGATGGTGATTTTTTGTTTTCTGCGAATACTGCCATGCACAATTCTAACTAGCGATACCACACCCAGATAACTGTCAAACCACGAATCAATAATCAAAGCCTGTAAGGGCCCGTCAATTTCACCTTGCGGCGGTGGAATTTTTAGCACCAACTGTTCAAGGACATCCTGAACACCAAGCCCGGTTTTAGCACTGATCATCAATGCCTCATCAGCAGGAATACCGATAACTTCTTCGATTTCGGCGACCACACGCTCAGGTTCGGCTGATGGCAAATCAATTTTATTCAGGACTGGTACTACTTCCAAGCCTTGTTCTATGGCAGTATAGCAATTGGCAACACTTTGCGCCTCTACCCCCTGCGCGGCATCAACCACCAGCAACGCACCTTCACATGCCGCGAGAGATCTGGAAACCTCGTAGGAAAAATCAACATGGCCCGGCGTATCAATAAAATTAAGCTGGTAGGTTTCACCATCTTTTGCCTTAAAGTCGAGAGTGACACTCTGCGCTTTAATTGTAATTCCGCGTTCTTTCTCAATATCCATGGAATCGAGTACTTGAGCAGACATTTCCCTTGCGCTTAAGCCGCCACATATTTGAATAAAACGATCAGCCAGCGTCGATTTACCATGATCGATATGAGCGATAATGGAAAAGTTTCTTATATGTTTTAAATCCACTGATATTTCAACTTGTTATGATAGTGTTAATGCATAGCGTCCAACAGGACACTCTTTGGTATATAAACCATTATAACAGATTTAGACCTTTATAAGTTCTAGTTAACGGCTGCCACATAAACAAAGCGCTTTAGCTAGATTGAGTTATTTATTGATGGTAACTTTAGGCTGACCTTGTATTGTCACTACAATTCGTCTGTTCCCACCTTGATTGCGATGCTCGCAAAGATAAATGCCTTGCCAGATACCCAGATTCAAAGTGCCTTTGGTAATGGGCACACTGCAACTGGAACCCAACAAACAATTTTTAATGTGAGCAGGCATATCATCATCGCCCTCATAAGCATGTTTGTAATAAGGCGCCCCTTCCGGAACAAACCTATTAAAATGACTTTCCATATCCAGACGTACAGTCGGATCTGCATTCTCATTAATCGTCAGAGACGCCGAAGTATGTTTAATAAATATATGCAGCAAGCCGCATTCAACTCCTGCCAATTCTGGAATGACACTCAAGATTTCGTCGGTGATTAAATGAAATCCCCTCTGTCTTTCCAGCAATAAAAACTCTCTTTGTATCCACATTTACAACACCTTCCCAAGACCCCAAGTAACACTAAAACGATGTAATACACAGAATAACAACTTTTCAAAGACTCAATCAGAATAAGTTGAAACCCAGCCTGCCATTATCCTAAAAACCGCAGTTAGTCCACGAAAAGCACGAAAGACACGAAATAAATCAAGACCTTGTATTTGTTAAGCTATTCACCCTTTGGGTGATGATCTACAGGGGATCTACAGTTCGGCATCTATTTGAAAAATTTCGTGCTTTTAGTGTTTTTCGTGGAAAAATGATTTTTCTAGGATTATTCAAACGCATTAAATTGCAACAAATTTGTAATACTCATAGTCATGCCCACGTTTTTTTGTATAATCAAAATCATTTTTTGATTATTATTTCATGATGCAGACTCCTTTCAAGACTATAGG
>CANNLO010000017.1 GCA_947505055.1 Methylococcaceae bacterium
ACTGGCGCCGCAGGCGGATTTAGCATTGAAAGCTATTTGGGATAGACAGAACCTGTCGAAACTTGAAGTTAGCCAATACGCAACTGGCAAGTCCTAGTTTATTGACTTGATTGCTATTTATACGGTGGCTTTGATAAGTTGTTTGAGAAAGAACTCGTGATTTTATCTAAACAGCGTCAATGCATAGTCCAGAATACCTAGTAAGCACGTCACCGGAAAAGTCCAACGACTTTCTAACCGTTGATGTACAACGCGTATCCACTCATGTTTATTTTAACCGACACAGCACAACAGAAGAACAGGCAATGGTCGTCGTACTAACCATGTTAGTTTACCTACAAAAAGAGCTCAGCCAATTAACTTTTTTACTTGAAAATGCCAAAATTCACGGGCGAATAGATTAATTGCTTGCCGAAATTACACAGCAGGTTTATTTTCCAGAGTTTAGCCTTAACTTTTTGATACACGCCAAAATCAATTAGCAAAAGGCTCGCCCATGACTAATATGCAAATTCGCAAGATATTGGGCTTGACTACTCGCTCTAAAATCAAACGGCTTTAAAAGAAGACGGCAGTAAAATAATAAAAAAAATTCGAAATAGTAAAACAATTAATTATAACTTTTTCTTTACAATCTGATAAACCTCTTCGGCAGTTTGATCTGCTCCATTTAAAAGCAATTCAAGTTCTGCCAATTGTTTTTCTGCAAACACCCTATCTTTTAAACTGGATGTATTAATATATACATTTAATGCTGCACTTTTTAATGCTCCATATGCTGCCATTACTGCAACACCTGCATCACTAATCACACCTAAATTTCCTTTATGAGCAGCAATTTTAGAAAGGGCAATAATTTCCACACAAGCCTTTGCACAATTCAACGGCACCAAGGTAGCTTCGTGCAATGCGCTTTGAATTGCAATACTACGTGAAATTTTTTCCTGCTCAGTTTCCTTTGGCAAACCATAGGTTTCCATTAAACGTTCAAAAACGTCAATATCTGCTTTTATCAAACCAGTCATCGTGTCACGCAATGCTTCCGATTTTTGTAGCAGCATCTGCATTTCTATTTCTACATCAGCATACTGCGGCTTACCAATAGTCAAATTACAAACCATACTTATTAAAGCAGCAGCTTGGGCTCCCATTATTGCAGAACAACTACCGCCACCAGGCGTAGGAGCACTACTGGCCAACTCATCTAGAAAAGTGTGTACTGATTTGTTTTTTATTTCGTTCATAATATTTCTTTTAAATGCAAGCAAGTAATAAAGAACCTATAGTAAAAAATTTGATATGAGAGCTTATTCAAAAATCCTGCTTAAGATTATTCAAAATACGCGCAATGGCACCTTGGTTTTGCCTAACAAATTCCTTAGCTCTGTCAGCCAAAACTTGCCTAAATACTGAATCCTCATATAAAGCAATAATAGTAGCTGTTATTTCGTTTTTATCATGACATTGGATTGCTGCTTTCTGACGTAACACACCTTCAGCAATATCCTTAAAATTTGCCATAAAAGGACCAAATATAACCGGGGTTCCAACTGCAGCGGCCTCAAGTATATTATGACCACCAACTGGCACCATACTCCCACCTACAAATGCAACATCCGCAGCCACATAAAGCATCTTTAACTCACCTATAGAATTAACAATATATACATCGGTAGACTGATAACATAAATCATCTGAAGTGTGCATTACAAAAGACAATACCTCCTTTTCACAAAGCTTTTTAACCTCATGAAAACGCTCAGGATGCCTTGGTGCAATTACCAATAATAATTCAGGAATCCTTTTTTTCAAATCTTGATAAATTTCAAAAAATATAATCTCTTCATCTTTATGAGTACTGGCTATAAGCCATACAAATCGCCCAGCAAAACAATCCTCTTTAAACTTTAATCCTCTGAGGATAAGTTCATCTGTAATTTCCAAGTCATACTTAATATTTCCCAATGTTTTTACTTTTTCAACTGCAGCACCAATTGCAACAAATCGACCGGCATCATTATCAGTTTGCGCAGCAATTAACTTAACATTAGCCAAAGAAGATGCAATTAAACCCGGAAATTTTTTATACCCATTCGCAGATTTTTCGGATAAACGTGCATTGATAACATATAAAGGAATTTCATTTTTCCCACAAGAAGCAAAAAGATTAGGCCAAATTTCAGTTTCCATAATGACAGCCAATTTCGGCCTAAAGCACTCCATAAAGCGATTTACCACAAAAGGCAGGTCATATGGTAGATAAACGTGTTCAACTAAGGGCATAACCGTTTTAACACGATCAGATCCAGTAGGAGTGGTGGTTGTAATTAATATCTTTAGATCGGGGAATTGTTGTTGAATTTTCTTTACAAGCGGAAATAAAGCCTCAGCCTCACCTACCGATACGGCATGAAACCAAATAACATCTTTAATGAAAGTTTTGTTGTAGATGGCAAATCGCTCTGCCCATCGATATCTGTAAGCAGGCGCCTTATTACTACGCCAGACAAGGCGAAGCAAAATGACTGGAACTAATAGATAAAATAGAAATGAATATAAAGTTCTCATAGCGGACAAACTCAAGAAGTAAAGAAAGCAAAGTTAACTTTACAATCTTGAGTCGTTCAACTTAAACCTTAATTATGCTTCAGCAGCAATTTTTATAGGCATTTTTACAACTACGTCAGTATGGCAGTTAATATCAATTTGATATTCGCCAATTAAACGAATAACACCTTGAGGTAAACGAATCTCATGCTTTTCAACCAGAACACCTGCTTCAGTAATGGCATCAGCAATATTTTGCGTGCCCACTGAACCAAATAATCTACCTTCATCACCAGCTTTATGATAAATAACCACTTCAAGTTTGCTTAATGCATTTGCACGCGCTTGTGCTGCAACCAACTTTTCAATTGCAGCTTTTTCCAATTCTGCGCGACGCAGTTCAAATTCAGCAATTTTAGTAGCGGTAGCGGGAACGGCTTTCCCGTAAGGGACAAGATAGTTCCTGCCATAACCTGATTTAATAACAACTTTGTCACCGAGGTTACCCAAGTTTGCTACTTTTTCAAGAAGAATAACTTCCATCTTTTATTACCTCATTATCGGATTTTATCCGGCTATATTTTTACGCCATCAAGACGTATGTTTATTTGAAATTTTATTTCGTAAGTTCATCCAGGCATCACTCAATCCAACTAAGGAAACAGGCAGCATGGCGTGAGGTATCAAAAATAATGTTATATAAAACATTGGCACCATATACCGCCCCATCTTCATGGATGCAAACAGAGTGTGTATAACAGCCGTCCCAATGAAGGTGTACATCACAAACAGTAATATTGAAATATTCCAGGATAACTCCGATATTACACCAGAACTTAATATTGCAATAACAACTACTAAAACACTTGCTATTGCCAAACTTGGCCGGGTATTGAGCGACAAAAACTCTTGCTTGAACCCACCAGGATTGTATAACAGTGCTTGCCACCATCGCCCAAGAAACAAACCAAACAGCATGCCAAAAATTGATGCCGCCACAACTATACCGGTCATGTAATGTGAAATCACATCCAAAGTATGCTTAAAATCTTGAACCGGGGCATTCCTGGGCAATACTTGAGAAAGTACATTAACCCACATTGCTGCTAAATCAGTTTCATAGAGGTAGAAACAAATCACGCCTAACACCCCTATTAAAACAGCAACTTCAACCGTTAGAGACAAATAACGCCCTTCTCTTAAAATAATTGAAATTAACCAGACTGGAATCCAAAGCACAATCCCATAAAGCAAAACAAACTGAAGATTGCCTAATAGAAAGAATCCCAAACCACCAACTACCGCAGTTGAACAACCAAGAACGATCAAGCCTTCAAGAGCGCCTCGCCTTAAAGTAACAAGAGCAATTGAACCCGAACTTACAATACTAACAGGAGGCATAACCAGTGAAATCAATGCGAGAGTAGATGCCACTATCATGGCCTGCAACCTACCACGCATAATATACTCAGCTAAAAAACCCACCGATCAACCTTAAAATTATTTGTGAGCGTCACAGAAAGGCAATAATGCAATAAAACGAGCACGTTTAATTGCAACCCCTAACTGTCTTTGATACTTTGCGCTAGTCCCAGTAATCCGACTAGGTACAATTTTACCTGTTTCGGTAATGTAGTCACTCAACAAATCCAAATCTTTATAATCGATTTCTGTTCCACCATCTGCACTAAAGCGGCAGAATTTTTTGCGTCTAATGTTACGTGCCATATTAATTCTCGTAAATCCAAGTGTTAAAGGTTTTATTCTGCAGACAGCGCGTCAGCATCAAGATCATCCAAATCTTCAAGATCATCCAAATCGACTTCGTCATCCGAAACCGTATCTGTCGAAGCTACCGCTTCTCTAGCAGCAGCATCCTTTGCTCTTGATTCAGCAATTTTATTTTCTTCAGCTGTTGAAGTTGCGATAATAGATACTTCGGTAATCGCCTTCTTTTGCAATAAAGTCATGCTGCGCAAAATAGCGTCATTAAATCGGAAGCCACTTTCCAGCTCTTCCAATGTTGGCTGATCGCACTCAACATTCATTAACACGTAATGGGCTTTATGAATTTTATTGATAGGATAAGCAAGATGCCTTCTACCCCAATCTTCCAAGCGATGAATCTTACCTGATGCAGCTTCGATGGTTGATTTATAACGCTCAATCATCCCTGGAACCTGAGAGCTCTGGTCTGGATGGACTAAAAAGACAATTTCATAATGTCGCATATTTTTTCCTTTCGGTTAAGCCTCCCACCTCTGTCTTATTAAAGATGGTAAAGCAAGGAGGAGCCGTCAGCCCCTAAGAACCGCCCATTATATATATTTATTTAACTTTTGAAAAGCAATGTGTTAGAAACATTATCAATGCCGAAAAAAAAACACGAAGGAAGTCCACATAACCGGACACCCGATTAGGCGTAAATACTTAACAATCCCTTACTAACCGATGCCCGCCCACTTTCAATTTCACGATCGACTTCATCAGCAATATCGACTGCAATAGCATGTGACCCACGGCCATCAGCTGACTGTGAAAAGTTTTGCGCTTGTGAACCACCACGATCCGACCCAGCGCCCGAAGTCACAGTTACATCCGCTAAATTAAGTTGCTGAACACCCATCATTTCTCTTAATTTTGGTAATGACGCCTCAATAGCATCTCTTGTTGCTCCATGCTGAGCTGTAAAAATGACAGTTGCCTGATCATCAGCCACAGCAACTTTTACTGAAACAGGACCAAGATGGGGTGGGTTCAGCCTGATTTCTGCCGATGGTATTGCTTTCGAGGCCATCCAAACAATCCTCTCACTCATATCCTTATTCCATTCAGGATGCGTTAATGGCTTGGATATTAAAGCAAGATCAACCTTGGTATCAGCAACCGTTTTATTTAGCTGAGTACCGTCCATTACAGACTGAGATAACACCTTAACTTCTCCACCAATCAAGATTAGCTGCTCAACTTTACCCGTCTTTTCGTTAGGGAGTGCATTTTCAAAATAATTCAAATTAAAATCTTGCTTCCCTTGAACTGACTGAGTAAATGACATTGCACTTTGAAGAATTTGATCAGATACTTTCTGAGACTGGGTTGATTTAACCTCAATTGCCGGTGATCTTAATGAAGTCAGGGATAATTCCCCACCCTTAATCGCAAAATTCCTTGCCGCTAAAGTTTGTACATCAGGCGATAAAGGAACCGCACTAAAGTATGTTACTGGCATGCCAACCCCAAAACCTTGTCGATTAGACTCGCCGCCCACTACATCTTCATTTTTTTTCTTTTCTAATTTGCCACTTATCTGATTTAAACCCATTTGAACCGGCAAAGAAATCGCACCTACCCGATCAGCACTTTGCTGCACTGGAGCGACTACTATATCGCCAACGTTTAAATTTTGAAAAAGCGAATTAGATCCTGGCACTTCATCTTTTATACTTTGAAGGGGATTAAGGCCTGATGCTTCACCATTTATGATTTGCTTCTGAGGATCATTCACTCCAATAACATCTTCTAGTTTTTTCATCGCCTCAAAAGCCTTTGCCTCTATAGTTGCCCCCGCAGAAATGTATTTCAAAGTATCGGTTACCGTAGCGAGAGCTGCCTCATGATTTTCCTGGCCTTTAATTTTGTAAGAGGACGGCAAAATACTGCCTATTGAAGCGGCAACACTTTGCATTTCAACGGCAACGGCAGATGGCAAGACATTTAAAATATCTATGGCAACACCAACTGATGCTGGCGGCGTAACGACTACAGCTGGATTATTACCTAACTCACCAATTTTAGTATCCAGTGTACTGGAAAAAGCCTCAGTTACGACCCTGGTATTATTTGAAAGAGGGAACGCACTTTCAACAGAACCATTAACAGTCGCCAAAGATGATAATTTTGTACTTTCAATATTCATAATCAATTCTCCCATGACTATAATTAACAAGCATTTCCTGTGCCATCTTAGTTATTCCGACTTATTCTTGACGACCTCTCATCTTGCTCCTGCTGCTCCTGCTTAGCCTCCAGCTTCATTTCAATTTTCGATGCTGAATCACACACCTTTTGAAGACTCTCGGTTTTACGTTGCAATTCTTCCCAAATTTTCTTTTTTGCCACCAATTCCGCTTCAATTGAATTTAAGACCCGCTCTTGGCCTAAAATTGCCATATCCAGCTTGTCTATAAACGACCTAAACTCGAGCAATTGTGCGACATTAACACCCTTAGCCCCCAGAAGATCAAAGCGGTCTTGATACTCCTTGCGATAAACATTTAAGCCTTCAATTTGCGCCTGCATTTCAAAGCGTCTTTTCTGAACCCCCCCCAAAATTTCCAAGGCATTCTTTTCTTGAGCCGCTTTTATTTCAACAATTGATTTTATACGTAGCGATTTTTTCACTTATATCCTATGCAATTACTGTCGATTATACTTGCTTAGCAAAAATGCCAATTCATTCAAACTCTGATTTATATCGACAGATTCATCCATATCCTGCTGTAAAAAATCAAGAATCGCAGGATTCATTTCAATGGCCCTGTCAATTCGGGGATCTGATCCAGGTTGATAAGCCCCTACATTAATCAAGTCCCGATTTTGCTGATAAAGCGAATACGTCCGCCTTAATTCTCTGGCCATTTGCAAATGGTTCGAATCAATAATATCTGGCATAACGCGGCTTATTGATGCCTCTATATCAATCGCTGGAAAATGTCCTGACTCAGCTAAACTTCTTGATAATATTATGTGCCCATCCAACACACCTCTAGCCGCATCTGCAATGGGATCATTGGTATCATCGCCTTCTGCAAGAACCGTATAAAACGCAGTTATAGACCCCCCACCATGATCGGCGTTACCCGCACGTTCTACCAAATGGGGCAGTTTGGCAAATACTGAGGGCGGATAACCTTTTGTTGCCGGCGGCTCATCAATTGCCAAGGCAATTTCACGATGCGCTTGGGCAAAGCGCGTCAAGGAGTCCATCAACAATAAAACGTCCCGACCCTGATCGCGAAAATATTCGGCAATACTGGTTGAAAGTAACGCTGCATGAACACGCATCAGAGGCGGGCAGTCGGCTGGCGATACGACTACAACAGCTCTCTTCAGCCCTTCTTCACCCAAAGTTTTAAGAACAAACTCGTTAACTTCTCGGCCACGCTCACCGATCAGACCGACTACTACAATATCCGCCTCGGTAAACTTAGTCATCATCCCAAGCAACACACTCTTACCCACCCCCGTCCCTGCAAACAGCCCCATACGCTGACCTCGTCCGACGCAAAGTATGGAGTTTATTGCCCTAACTCCAACATCAAGCGGCTCACGTATCGGTCTTCTTGACAAGGGATTAATCGGCACGCCATTCAGCGAAACCAAAGCATCAGTTTTAAGCGGACCTTTATCATCAAGCGCATTACCGGCACCATCCAACACTCGACCCAATAACCCAAAGCCCACCCTTGCCAGACTATGCTTACCCATTGGAATAACCCGGCAATCCGGTTCGAGACCATGCACTTCTGCTGTAGGCATTAAAAAAACCCGGGCATCGGAAAATCCGACAACTTCGGCCTCTATCATTCGACCGTTTTTAGTTTCAATTTTGCACCTAGAACCAATTGCCGCTCGGCAACCGACGGCCTCCAAGGTTAAACCCACCATACGAGAAAGCCTTCCCTCAACCACAAGTTCTGGAGGTTCAATCAACCGTTCTGCATATGGTTTTAATTTAGCCAGCCAATGCTGAGTTCGATTAACATCAGGTATCACGAAATTTCATTCTCAACAACGGATTCCGACTGATGCGAAGCAGATCCGTTTGATGTTACCCGTGAAGTACCCAAGTTATCGCTTTCACGTTCCCCCCCTAATAAAACGGCAATAACTGCAGCTAATCGGTGTTCCAGAGTTGCATCTACATGTGAAACCTCAGTATCAACCTTACATCCCCCTCTTGTAATCAAGGGATCCTCAATCAACCCCCAACTGGGCGAAGCATCATCCAGCACCAAAACTGAACGGACCAAATCGGCATCTTCGGGATTCAATTTTAAGGTTATTTTTTGTGCTGCCAGAGGTAAAACATTAAGCGCCTCCCTAACTACAGCAACAATTTGACCGGGATCCAACTTAATTTCTCTGCGTATAATTTGTGCAGCAATAGCTATAGCCAACTTAACCAGTTCATTTTCCACCTCCTGATCAAGCAACTCAAATGGCTGACTTAACACTTCCATCAAACTAACTAACGTAGCAACCTGGCTTTGCACCAAGTGCACGCTATCTTCATATCCTTTTTTCAAACCCTCTTCAAGACCTTTCTGAAAACCCTGGGCATTACCTTGCGCAAAAGCTTCTTCATAAGCTTGCTTTTGCATGGACTCAATTTCATCAACCGTTAAAATGGCTGCAGGTTCATTGTCGAGCCCTACTATCTCCGACTCTTTAAACGGATCTGCTCCTGAAACATCAGGCATACTCCATAATCTTAATGATTCTAACTCGGACTCTGTAAATCTAGGGGTCTTAGATGAGTTCATCACCACCTGCCCCCATCATTATCTCTCCGGCATCAGCAAGTTTTTTGGCTATAGCCAATATATCTTTCTGAGCCAGCTCAACTTCACTTAATTTTGCAGGGGGTGAAGCCTCCAAATCGTCACGCAACATTTCGGCGGCACGTTTTGACATGTTGCTGAATATTTTTTCTTTAAGTTCAGTTCCTACACCACGCAAGGCAAGTAATAACTGCCCCGTTGAAACTTCTCGCAACAAGGTTTGCATACCTCTTTCATCAATGGAATTAAGATCCTCAAAAGTGAACATTTTCTCCTGAATTTCCTGAGCCAATTCAGACCTGTGCTCAGCAATTCCAGACATCACCAAATCAGCTGCACCACCATCCAGGAAGTTTAAAATATTGGCCACTGCATCAACACCGCCAATATTAGTCGATTTAACATTATCAGAACCTGTCAATTGTTTTTCCATAATTTGATCCAACTCACGCAAGGCGGCAGGTTGAATACCTTTCATGGTCGCAATTCTCATCATCAAATCGGAACGCATTGCTTCAGGTAAAAACATTACCACATCAGCCGCCTGCTCACTTTCCATTAGAGACAAAATAGTCGCTACAATCTGTGGATGCTCCAATCGAATCATATCGGCAATAGAACGGGTATCCATCCATTTCAACTGCTCAATACCCTTGGTACTTCCGCCCTGTAAAATGCGATCAAGAATGCTATTTGCTTTATCCGCTCCCAAAGCACTGATCAAGACGGTACGGATATAATCGTCGGTATCCATACCCAAAGCTGTCTGACGCTTCACAGCAACAATGAATTC
Organism: Methylococcaceae bacterium; assembly: GCA_947505055.1. Next base: position 9,904 of record CANNLO010000017.1, read on the forward strand.
TTCAACCACTTCATCCATCATCTCTATGGAAATGTCACCAACGCTAGCCATAGTGGTACCCAAAATGGTAACTTCTCTGGGCGACATGTGCTTTAAAACTAGCGCAGCCCTATCCATTCCCAACGCCAGTAACAATACAGCTGCACGATCAACCTGCGTTAACGTCTTTTCTGCCTTAGCCATCTTTTTTAACCCAGGTTTTTATAACTTGCGCCACGACTTTAGAATCATCATCCACCAATCTCTTTACATACTCCAAACGATGCTCATAACTCTGGGGAACATCCAATAGCAATAAGTCCGGCATTTCAGGAGGCATGGTAAAGTTCATATTTTGTTGTTGACCCGCCAAAACCGCGACAGGCTGACCATGCTCATTAAGACGAACAGTTCCTCCGGTAGCTGCGGCTTTATCGTGTGCATCAGCCAAAGCCAAGCTCTTTTTCTCTTCAATATCGCGACCTACAAGACTGCGCATAGTGGGCCTCAATACGCCCAAAAGAAGGAATAACACGGCCAATACAGCAGCAAGCTGTTTCATAAGATCAAGAAACCAACCTTGCTCCCAAACTGGTATTGCCGGCAAAGGCTCAATTAGCTCATCAAGCTTGAAGGTCACATTCGTAACAGTAACCTGATCACCGCGACTACTATCAAATCCAACCGCCTGCTTTACCAGATCACTAAAACGATTAATGTCTTCCTGGGAATAAGCCTGCGACTTGACTACCCCATCACCTTGAGCAACATGTTTATCATCAACTACGACAGCGACAGACAACCGTCGCAATGCGCCGGTAGCCAATCGGGTATGGGTAATGGTTTTATCCAGCTCATAATTTCGCGTTGCATTTTTCGCCAAAGATCCAGGGGACGAAGCCGCTGTTGCAGGAGCCGCACCTTGAGCTGAGGGTGCACCGGACGCATTTGCTGTTTGGGGTGTTGTTTCCGGAGCTGAACCTGCCGGTGTTGGTTGATTTGATAAGGCACCTGGTACGCCTTGAATTGGTGATGAAGAGCTTTTCTCTTCAGATGTTTGCTCACTTCTTAACGCAGGTAAATCCGGATTAAACATTTCCTGAGTTCTATCAGTCTCGGTAAAATCAACATCCGCTGAGATTTGCGCACGCATACCGTCAGCACCCACTAGCGGTGACAAGATATTTTCAATTCGTCCCATCAAGTGCTCTTCGATATTCTTTTTGTATTCGAACTGCTTGGAAGTTAAATTACCAGCAGCAGAGGAGTCATTGCTATTCAACAACTGACCCTTTTGATCTACTACCGTAACTTGTTCGGCATCAAGCTGCGGCACACTGGAAGCAACCAAATGAATAATCGATTCCACCTGACCTTTATCCAGGGTTCTACCTTGATAAAGATTTACCATTACAGACGCGCTAGGCTTCTTACGCTCACGCACAAAGACGGACTGAACCGGAATCGCCAATAACACTCTAGCCGATTTTACATTTTGGATAGACATAATAGTACGGGCGATCTCACCTTCCAATGCCCGTTGAAAACGAACCACTTCAACACTTTTACTGGTACCGAAACCCTGATCCTTATCAAGCAATTCATAACCCAAACTATTGCTCTTGGGTAACCCTTGTGATGCCAGCTTAAGCTTTACAGAACTCACCTGATCCATAGGCACCATAATTGCGCCCGAACCTGATTCAACTTTATACTTTACATTCTCCTTATTGAGAACCTCAAGAATTTCGGCAACATCATTTTGACTGATTTCGGAATACAAGCGCCCATAAGAGGGTTCTTGTGACCATAAGACAATAGCCACACCAATTGCAACACTCAAAGCCAGACCCAGCATCAAGCCAATCTGACGTGCGATTGTCAAACCAGCCAAGCCTTTAATGGCAGGATGCGCATCGACTTTGGTCGCTAGAATATGAGAAGCTTCACCTTCAAGATGCCCCTTACCAACGGCATTCGGATCATGTTGACGATTCGTCTCGATTAGACTATTACTCTGTTCACTCATTTTTAATTACAGCCTTTTAAGAACAACACATTGACTACATGGGCATGTTCATGACATCTTTATAGGCCTCAACCAATTTATTTCTGACCTGTAGCATGGCCTGAAATGAAACACTCGCTTTCTGCGAAGCCACCATAACCTCGGCAAGACTGACATTGGTATCCCCTGTCTCAAATGCCTTCGTCATATTTCCGGCGGTCTGCTGAGTCTCATTAACTGCACCTATAGTCTGTTTTAGCATAGCAGCAAAATCTGCTCCGCCACCACCAACCTCAGGTACTTTAACGCTTCCAGCCTCAAGAGACATTGCACGCATCTGGGCTAATACTTGGTTAACATTCATCTCACTCATCTGATTTTCCTCTTAGATTCTTATATAGTGAAGAATTAAATGCATTTTTGATGCCATATATTAACATGAAATAATGATACCTGAATCTTTCATCCTTGCCATTTTATACCGAAGTGTTCTAGGACTAATCCCAAGTTTCTCTGCGGTTATCTTACGACTCCCTTTTTCCATCTGTAAGGTCTGCAAAATAATGCTTTCTTCAGCAGATCGAACTCCCTCACAAAGCCCGCCTAAATCCTGTTTATCGCTTTTAAAATCAACTATAACAGCATCATCTAGCTTATCACCATATTCTTTTTCAGAAGTACTGTAATTTGAAAATGCGACCATAGAACCGGCATCTTCAAATACCAAATCATCGACAGAAATGTTATCACCGGTTCGAAAAATGAGTGCTCGCTGCAAAACATTATCCAACTCACGAACATTGCCAGGCCAATGGTAGGCTTGCATTTTTTCAACAGCCCGAGGTTCAAATCTTGGCATTATTTGGCCGCATACTCCATGACGCTGCATCAATTCAAGCGCCAGCGGCAAAATATCGCCAGGTCTGTTTCGTAAGGGCGGAATGATAATAGGGAATACATTTAACCGATAAAATAAATCTTCACGAAAACGGCCCAACTCCATTAACTCTTTTAACTTCTGGTTGGTAGCCGCCAAAATTCTGACATTAAGCTTTATTTTTTTGGTGCTACCCAAGCGCTCAACTTCCTTTTCTTGCAAAACACGTAATAATTTTGCCTGCAAACCTAAATCCATCTCGGCAATCTCATCCAATAACAGAGTTCCGCCCTGTGCTTGTTCAAATTTCCCAGGCATTGCTTGAACCGCACCAGTGTAGGCCCCCTTTTCATAACCAAACAACATGGCTTCCAGCATGTTTTCTGGGATAGCCGCACAATTCACGGCAACAAAAGGTCCCTGATAATAAAGAGAATTCTGATGTATATATTGAGCAACAACCTCTTTACCTGTTCCACTTTCGCCTTGTAACAAAACAGTGACATCAGTTTTCGCAACTTTTGCCGTTAAAGCATAAAGTTTTTTCATTGATTCATCTTGTACGACGCACATGTTATCGACAAAATTGGCCGCAGACCGGTTAGCTTCGACATAATCAGCAACTTTGTTAACCAACGCCTCGGCATCAAATGGCTTGATAAGATAATCAACGGCACCCGCTTGCATAGCCTCTACTGCTTTTGGGATAGTTCCAAAAGCAGTCATTAGCAATACCGGAGTACTGGAATATTTATGCTGCATATTCTTTAATAACTGAAAGCCGTCCATAACCGGCATCTGAACATCGCTTACAACCAGCTTAAATTGTCCAACTTCCAACTTGGTTAATGCTTCCGTACCATTACGGGCAGAAATTACACGATAACCACCTATCTCAAGCGTGTCACAAAGCGCTTCGCATAACGACAGATCATCTTCAACAACCAACACATCATACTGCTTCATGAACATTCTCCATTTGAGGATGATTTTTACTGGAAAAACCACCCGGCAACCCATTAAAATCATGATTTATACAAGGCAAAACCAATGAAAAGACAGCACCAAAACCAGGGCTAGACTTGACCTTCACCGTGCCACCATGGGCTTTTACAACGCTATCAACAACTGCCAACCCCAAACCTGTACCCTGCGTTTTTGTCGTAAAAAATGGTTCAAAAATCCGCTGACACACGCTTTGCTCAATACCTGATCCATCATCTTTAATTTGGATTCTCAACTTGCAATCATCAAGCTGATCAACTGTAATTTCAATACAACCAACCTGCCCTACTGCATCAATGGCGTTATTTAATAAATTGAGCAATGCACCGCGCAGCGCATTTTCATTTCCTAGCATTTCATCATTTACAACCTGATTACATACTTGCAAATCAATCTTGCCAGTGACAGTCGATTCTTTCACCGATTCTCTAAGATGATTCAAAAGTTCGGATAATGAAAACTTCTCCATTGCCATGCGCCCATCTTTGGCAAAAATCAACATATCGTTAACTTGCCTTTCCAGATAATTCAATCGCTCAAGAATTTTTTGTGAAAATCGCTGGCGCCTTTCATCATCAAGCACAGGATTATTCAATTGGGACGCGTAAAGTATGGCTGTTGCTAAAGGCGTTCTAACTTGATGCGCCATAGACGCTACCATCTCGCCCATTGCAGACAATTGTTTTTGTTGGCTCAGCAAATCCTGAAGATTGCGCATTTCACTAACATCTGAAAGTAAAATAATCTGCCCGGAATCACTGGAATCGTTACAGGCAACCTCTTTGCTGACAGTCATATTTACCCGCTTACCACTTAGCAATTGACGCTCATGTGGATTTCCGGGAACAGTGTTTAATTTACAAGCAACGATTTCAGACCAATCTTTGCCGATCAAGGCATCTCCTAAAAAATCTGTCGCGACCACATTGCAGTCAACAATACCGCCATTCGCATCCAACACAACAACTCCAGCAGGAAGCGCTGCCAATATTTTTTCTAATCGGCTGGCAAGTTTTTCCTTTTCCTCAAGCGTTTTAATGCGCTGATTTTGAGCCAAAGCCAATTCAGCGTGCAGCTTTGCGACTTGGTCTTCAAGACCCTGGTAAGATTCAGATAAATTTTTAAAAACCTCATTAAAGCTTAAAAAGGCATCTGTAAGCTGTTCGGTTTTCTGTTTTTTTTGTGTTGTAGGAATCGTCATGCCTTTAGGCTCGGGTTTTATATGTCAAACTTGTATTATCCAACAAGCACAAATCAGACCAAGTATTAAAATTATATTTATCAATAAGTTAAAATCATCGACAAAAAATTGACGCCAAAAACACACTTACCCTAAACAGCAAAAACAATTCATAACCCATTGATAATTAAAACCCGTTAACGCTGCATATCATATTTACGTAATTTCTCAACCAGCGTGGTACGACGCATATTTAAACGCTTAGCAGCATGAGCTACAACTCCACTGCATTCATTCAAGGCCTGCCGTATTAAATCGACTTCCAAAATATTTAAATACTCTTTTAAGTCAATACCTTGTTCAGGCAACTGTGCCAACGACTTTGACGAACCATCAAATGAAGCGATGACCTCAAGAGAATCAAGATTTTCATCGTCTTCCAAATTAACTTCAACATCGTTAATTATTTGATCGGATACCTGGAACTTATGAAATTTTTCTGGCAAATCAACTGCATCGACCAGCCCTTTGGGATTCATAATAGCCAGTCTTTCTATCAAATTGGCCAACTCCCTGACATTACCCGGCCAATCGTGCTGCATTAGCAAACTTAAAGCCGCATGAGTCAGTCTTACCGAGCCACGATTAGATGCCTCCATACGATTGATAAGATCACTTATTAAAAGCGGAATATCCTCAGCCCTATCTTTTAGTGAAGGTATTTCAATCGGAAATACATTCAACCGATAAAAAAGATCTTCTCGAAACCGGTTTTCTTTAATTTCGTCCTCAAGACAGCGGTGCGTCGCGGCACTAACACGCACATCACAATTGATGGTTTTATTGCTTCCGACTCGTTCAAAACTACGCTCCTGTAACACACGCAATAATTTAACCTGCATTGCCAAAGGCATATCACCAATTTCATCAAGAAAAAGCGTACCTCCCTCAGCCATTTCAAAACGACCTTGCCGGGTGGTTAATGCTCCAGTAAACGCTCCTTTTTCATGACCAAACAATTCGCTTTCAAGCAACTCACCCGGTATTGCACCGCAATTTATAGGAACAAATGGCTTATCGCTTCGAAGAGAAGCTTCATGTAACGAGCGCGCAACAACTTCTTTCCCGGTTCCTGATTCGCCCAGGATTAAAACTGTTGCATCGGATGAGGCTACCCGATCAATTAACTTACGAATCCCGACAATCGCCTGACTTTTCCCTTTTAGTCGCTGAATATGAGACTTACGGCGATCAATTACTTCGGGACTTGAAATACCTGGCTGAGTATCACCTATTGGCAACCTATTCAATAATGCCTTCAAAACCAAGTAGCTTGTAGGCCATTCCAACACATGAGAAACACTTTGAACTATAAGTGACGACACCTGGGACAGGGTTCCTTTGTTAATTAACAAAATAACAGGAATACCTTTACCCCAGTCAATAATTTGATTAATCACAGCCGCCTGCTTATCGATACCATCACCAACAAAAATAGCAGCTAATGGACCTGTTTTACTATCAGAGGATTGGTAGTGCTCAGACCCTGAAATTTCAATACGATAATCAATAAACTGAAAAATTGTCTCCAGCTCTAAAACTCTTGATTTATTATCATCAATTAACAAAATACGCGGCAAAGCCATATACCAACTCTCATTACTTATTTTATGTTACGCACTGTGTACAAATTTAGCAGATAACAGGCCATTAAGGGATATTATCTATCTCAACGAGATAATTTATTTAAAAAATTTAATTTGATCACCAGTGAATCTGTGACAAAAAAACATTTGCGGCTAATTACATATTTATTTAATTATTTTGTTATTCCACAAAGTAAATCATTGAATCAACTTGATGTCAAAATTCATTTTAATTCATAATGTTCCAATATCTTTTTAATGTAATTTATATTAACCATTCAATCTGTTTTATACATCCAAGCTTGACAAAAATTTCTCATCATAGACACTAGAGTTTATTTCACTACCCCAGAGCACACTTTCTTTGAACGATATGTCCCTTGGTATGCTGTTTGGCATACTTGCAGCCATGCTTATTCTATCCGCTTTTTTCGCTGGTTCAGAAACAGCTTTAATGTCGTTAAACCGCTATCGTTTAAGACATCTGGTTAAGCTAAAACACCCCGGCGCAATGAAGGCTCAAAAACTATTGCAAAGACCTGACCACTTGCTTGGACTGATGTTACTGGGCAATATTTTTATTAACAATTTCGCCGCATCTCTTGCAACGGTTATTGCAATTAAACTTTATACGGATGACGAATCCGTCATAGCCATCTCCACCGGTCTTTTGACTATCGTGATGCTCATTTGCTCGGAAGTAACGCCAAAAACGCTCGCAGCAATAAAACCCGAACCCCTCGCGTTCCCAGCCGCATGGATTTACACCCCCTTATTAAAACTTCTTTATCCGATCGTCTGGTTTATCAATCTATTTGTTAACCTCTTACTGCGAATCATCGGCATTGATGTCAAAAAAAGCCGCCATGAAGCATTAAATAAGGATGAATTAAAAAGCATCATTAGCGATGCAGAAAGTTTAATGCCTGCACGCTATCAAAAAATGCTGATGGGCATCCTTGATCTTGAATCAGCAACTGTTGAAGACATTATGACACCACGCAATGAAATTGTGGGTCTTGATCTTGAATCGCCTATTGAAGAAATTATCAACCAAATTAAAACCAGTCCACACACCCGGTTACCGGTCTATAAAACCAGTATCGACAGAATTATTGGCTTCATACATTTAAGAAAAGTACTTTTCCTAATTAACCAAGATTGCTTTGACAAACAGACGATCATTAACAGCCTCGACAAACCCACATTTACCCCTGAGACCACTCCTGTTCACGTCCAGATGCATCGTTTCAAACACGAAAAAATTCGAATAGGTCTGGTTGTTGATGAATATGGCGATGTTCAGGGACTGGTTACACTGGATGATTTACTTCAAGAAATAGTAGGGGAACTCATCAACGATGATGACACAGTAAGAGTTCAAACTGACGGAAGTATACTTGTCGATGCCAATATTACCCTCAGAGAATTAAACCGGGTTACACAATGGTCGTTTCCTACAGAAGGACCAAAGACGCTTAATGGACTTATTATTGAATTCATGGAAACCATTCCTGAGATCGGCACTAGCATCAGACTACATGAATATCCGCTTGAAATAATAAAACGCGATGAAAACAGCGTAAAACTGGTTAAATTTCTACCCAGAAAATAAACATCTATACTCTGTGCGTTCATGTTGGTAGAGTTTTTATAGTTGAATCATTTTATTCAAGTCCGAGACGGCGAGCAGGCCTATACCAATTCATGTAACTGTTTTTGTGACCCAACTTTAGGATAAAATGACCCTTCAATAAACCAAATTATGACCGCGTGGATTATATGTAAATGGAATTTCTTGAATAACTAAAATTATACGGTCTATAATCAAATTTCGTTTTAAGATGTATAAACCAATCAATGCCAAAACTGACTGTTTTTTTTAAAGATAAAGCAATTCATTCGGCTGTATTCGAAAATGGCATTGTTCATATCGGGCGCGCTAAAAGCAATGACTTAAGCATTGATAGCCTTGCTGTTGCTCCCATTCATGCAGCTATCAATATTCAAGACCATGTTTGCACAATTAAACAGCTAAACGAGAGTTTTCCACTAATCATCAACGGCAACCTTCTAAAAACAGGAAACCTGAATAACAGTGATACTATTGTTTTGGGTAAGCATACTATTATTTTCAATACCACCGAATCAATAGCCCCCCCCCCTGCAAATGATTATTTAACTGACTTGGACGTAAAATCATTCAATCAGGAAATTGAAGCCGATTTATCTTTTCCAACAGCTAACTTGCAAATCATGAACGGCAACAATATTGGCAAGATTCTGCAATTAAAAAAACCCATGACCCGCCTGGGTCACAATGGCAATGGTATTATTTTGATTTCCAAAAGAAAAGACGGCTATTTTGTCTGCATTTTGGAAAGCGGGGGTACAATATCTTTAAACAATGAACCGTTAAACGACAAATCACTCAAATTAAATACTAACGATATATTGGTTATCGACAATATGTCCCTACAATTTTTTTTAAATTAACTCCATGCACCCCATTCAAAATAACGATAACAGACAGTTTCATCGAATTCTTTACGCAGCTGAGGCAAATCTTCACTGTGAAAAAAATAACTGGAATTGCGAACTAATTGACCTCTCATTAAAAGGCTGCCTGTTAAGTTTTGATCTGCCATGGGATGAAAATCAGGAAAAACTTTACACGCTTACCTTGGTTTTATCTGAACAAGCTAAAATTGAAATGGTACTCACCGCGATGCATGTTGTCGGGAATAAAGTAGGCTTCAAATGTGAGCACATCGATATAGACAGCATTACCGAATTGCGCCGCCTCGTTGAACTGAATCTTGGTAACAGTGCCCTACTGGAACGGGATTTATTGGCCTTAACCGAGCAAAACCCAAGATAAAACCAACTCTCACATCTCTGAAAGTATTTCAAGTGCTTCAGAAAGCGTAGAAACACCATGTATCTCCAGCCCTTCAATCGCTTTTTTAGGCATGTTTGACTTTGGGATAACCGCTTTCTTGAAGCCATGTTTTGCAGCATCATTAAGTCGCGCATGACCATTAGCGACCGGTCTAATTTCACCGCTCAGACCGATTTCACCAAAAAAGAAAGTATCATGCGCAATTACCTTGTCTCTTAAACTGGACACTATCCCCACCACAATAGCCAAATCAGAACTGGTTTCTGTGACTTTAATTCCACCAACAACATTAGCATAGATCTCATCAGTTGCCGTGACAATGCCGCCATGCCGGGATAACACAGCCAGCAACATAGCAAGACGATTTTGATCAAAACCCACCGCCAGGCGCCTTGGATTGCCATATTGGCAATCGGTGACCAAAGCCTGGATCTCAACCAACAACGGCCGGGTTCCTTCCCAAAGCACGGTAATCACACTCCCCGAAGAAGGCTTATCCGGTCTGTTTAAAAACATCGCGGAAGGGTTTTTAACTTCCTTAAGTCCGGAACTATCCATCGCGAAAAAACCCAACTCACCCACGCTACCAAAGCGGTTTTTGTCAGCTCTTAACACCCTGAACCGCGCATCATCGGTAGAACCCAACATTACTTGCGTATCGACGATATGGCTTAAGGTCATTGGCCCTGCCAGCGATTGATCCTTGGTGACATGACCCACCATAAAAACCGACACATCATGTTTTTTGGCATATTGGGTCAAATAACTGGCCGACTCCCTGACTTGCGAAACCGAACCCGGTGCTGATTCAGCTTCTTGGGTATGCATCACCTGAATCGAATCAATGACCAAAATTTTGGGTTTAACCTGATCCAAAACATCACAAATGCGTTGCACCGAGGTTTCGGCCAACATCATTATTTTGTCGGCGGGTAGTTTAAGTCGACGTGCCCTTTCGGCGATTTGTTGCAACGATTCTTCACCGGAAACATACAACACACTAACTCCGCGATCGGCAATATTGGCAATCGCCTGAAGTAATAGCGTACTCTTACCGGCTCCAGGTGCACCGCCTATCAATACCACACTGCCGGAAACGATACCGCCACCCAATACACGGTCAAATTCAGAAATTCCGCTACAAATCCGTTCCGCCTGGGAAAGATTAACCTCTGATAACAACTTGACTTCAGACCTGCTTCCCGCATATCCAGCAGCATGAGTATTGCGCTCGGCTCCGCCCAGCCTGATTTCCTTGATCGTATTCCATTCCCCGCAACTGGTGCATTGTCCGCCCCAACGAGGATAATCGGCGCCACACTGATCGCAGACAAACGCGGTTTTGATTTTCTTGCTCATGGTGTTAAAAAAGCCTTAAAAATAGAACTTGGGTGAAGAACGAAAGGTTATATACGGGTGACCTTAGTATTTTCATGTTCACCATGAACCTTTAATCTATCACCAAGCTCCGGTAAGCATTTTCATCTGGCAAACCCTGCAGGTAAGATTCACCGGGAGCAACAATAAACCTTGCATCCATTGCAGTTCGACCCAGCAACATGCGAAAAATCATACTGTCCCTGTTGGTCAGAGTCATTTCAGCGCTAACCACAGCCTGCCCTACAACCATTTGGGTTTCTATGACATACCGACGCTGCTTGTGACCACCAGAGTCCATCACTATTCGACGATCTTTAACTTGCGCATGACATTCAACCGTCACCTCACAGCAATTCTGCACAGGATGAATGGCAAACATCACCCAGCGTTCCCCACCTTTTCGATAAGGCACAATTTCAAAAGCGTGGAGCGCTGATGAACGTGCTCCGGTATCGACTTTTGCTTTAATTCCAGAAAGCTTGAGATCCGGCAAAGCAACCCATTCTCGCCAGCCTAACAAAGGTTTGTTAATCATCTGTGTAAAGCCTTAATTTAAAGTTGTAGTGCATAAAAAAAGTGCCGAAGCACCTGTCATATAATTCTATTATGCTTGATTAGCTCACCCTATTAAAATTAATTGTCAAAAGTCCAATAAAATCTCAACAAAATACCGCTGACAGCGTATCGATTTAGATAAGTAACAACCCATTCTGCTGTGGTACAAGAAAAAACTGAGGACAGAGTAAATTTAAAAAAATCAATATAATTAAATACATAATCTTACCCCAGTTATCATAAAATAGTTGCCTTGATAAAGTTGAGCGTTATTCGGGATGGAACGGAAATCAACCTTGAGGGTCAGGCGCCAGTCGTAAACCTATTAACTTCGATTGTCAGATTAGGCTATTAATAGCTTTAATCTACTTTACTTATAGAGGAGACTGAGTTCACCCCTCCTTTTTTTTCGCATCCTTTATTGCTAATTGCAATTCAAGTCTTTGTTTCTCCAGAGCCAGTAGTTCGATTTCACGGCGAAGATAAATATCAGATTCTTTTCTGTTGTTGTAACTGTCTTTTTGCATTTCCAGACGTTGCTGCTCTCGACGTTTTTGGTTCTCAATATCGGTTTCAAATTCCAGTTGTTTTTGACGTTGCTCAAACGCGATCTGTTCAGACTGGGTTCTATCGTTGGATTCTCTCCAGCGAGCCTGCTGATTTTCATGCTTGGCAATTTCGGCATCAAGTTCCTGTGCTTTTATTTTTGCCTGATGAGCCATTAATTCCAAATGGGTTTGTTGTTCTGCCAACCTCAAACGAGCTTCGAGTTTTTGCTGCTCTTGAAGATCAGCTTCCTTTGTAATTTCTTGCAGCGTCTTTTCATGATTAACCTGCTCGGCATGAATCCGTTGTTCAACTTCAAACAGCTCTTTTAATTGCTGTTCTTTTTCTTCAAGCAACTGTTTTTTATTTAAAGCTTCGTTGGTTTGTTTTAAACGTTCAAGTTCGGCATCACGATTTAATTGCTCAAACCGGCTTTGTTTATGAGTCAGATTTATCTCTTCAAGCTCTAGATCCTGTCCATATAACTCTTCTCTTTTAGCCTTATTAATCTCAAAGTTTTTTTTAAGGACACACAAATACACATTTTCCTTGGGCAACTCGACGTCTGGAAAATCTTCAAAACAAGGTTTTATTGTACATAAAGTTTGTGACTGAATATTTTGCAATATCAACATCTCACTAACGGCCAAGGAAATATTGCGTTCAATCTCGGTCACGCCCTTTTGAACCCAGGCGCCATCCGATAAATAAAGTAAATTTTTATCGACTAGATTGATAAGTAAATCTTCATAAACAGTTTTGATATGCTCATTAATGTCTTGCAAAACATCCATATTATTCAGCGCATATTTTAAGGTCGCCTGAAACCGGATGTTTAATTCCACTGCCATTGTGCAAAAACCATCATAAAGAGTCAGTTCACGAGTGACGAGAATATTGTTCACTGGTAATGGGTAAATACGATGATAAAAACGCTTTACAAAGCCTTCCGGACGTATAAACAGTCTCCAATATAGGCCAATTTTGGTATGAACCAAATGACGATCTGCATCAAAAACCGGTTCCCAAATCTCTGTAAGCGCCTGATCATCTTTAGCCAAACTGCTTTCGAACAGCCATTTGTCTAGTTCTGTTCTGGAATTACTCATCAGCATCACCCTGTCTTGCAAAATCCGCTTCAGCTTTTAATTGATTAATCTTGTCGGCCATTTTCTCGGCAATCAAAGGATAAAGATTAGGCGCAAACTCAACGGTTCTGTTGTCAATTTTCCTTAAGAAACCACGACTTAACAATAAACCTACAGCAAACATTCTCGACCAGTCATTATAACGCTTTGCCCTCTCCAGTTCGGTTTTTTCAATAACCATTTCCAGTTCGTCATTTGCATTAATCCTGAACTCGGTAAACTGCCTTAAACATTCAAAAACAAGATTTTCTTCATCGGCTGTCAAGGGCCCGGGAGCTGTGAACTCAAGGCGGTATGACAATAAAACGGTAAAAAAATCAACCATCGCCGCACAGGCAAAAGCAAAAAGCGAAAAATCCGACCACATCGCCGCAGAAGGTTGCACATCTGCTATAAATTGTTTAAAGGTCATCAATAACGGTGCTTGTGGTAGCGATTGACCGATAGTACCGGACAGTAAATTAATTTTCAGCTGAACATTCTGGAAGTTCTCCAGCATTACAGAATAAGCCGCTTCAATATTAACTGCTACATCCAGGTCATTAATACTGATCTGCAGTTTTTGAATATTCTGATCAAGTTCAGAAAAATCATGATCGAACTGAAGCTGTTGCTGCTTTTTCTCCAGATAAATCTGGTTATAGTGTTTCCAGAATGGCCCTTCACCTACTTGATGCTTATAACCTTCTACTATTTGCGAGTGAGTTCCAAAATAGGCTTGCGACACATCAAGCGAAGCTTTCTCCATATCAGCATGCTCTTGTTTCAATACTTCACTTTTTATAATCAAAACACGATCTACATACGTTTTCACATCCGAACGGATTTGGTTCAAACGATTAATGTGTAGCGTATCCTGCTCTGAAATTTCATAAAACTTGAAATAGGAAAACGAAACTGACGCTGCCAAAGCAATTAAAAGCGAGCAAACCACGGAAAAATAACGGATACGATTGGCCTGCCAATGCATGCCGGCAATTTCAAGCGAACAAATGACAATAATAGATTGGATGGCTGTGGTAATGACCAAGGCAATCCACGGAGTAATAAAATGCGACAAACCATAATAAGTAGTAAAGCCGGAAGCGACACTCAACATTAAAACAATTGGTATCGTCCATATCCTCAGCATGCCGACAAACAAGGTCTGGATACTATTAATCAAATAGCCCACACCTGAAGATTTTATTCTTGGGGATTCAGAAGTTTTCATTTTAGGAAATGATATTTAAACCAATAAGGATTAGTTGACGAAATATTTTGTCATTCAGATTCTTTATTCAACAATAAAACAAAAGTTCAAGTAAATTAGCTATTGCTTTTAAACATGAACTTAGTGCTTTCTGGTAATAATTTTTTATATCAGTAAATAATCTTTTTATCTTTCAGCGTATTGTAAATGTCATCCATTCTTTGAGTATCACAGTCAAAACTAATATCCACCAATTCCTCACTATAATTAACGCATAAACAAATCAAACCCGCATTTTTAACAGCTATTATTAACGAGGTATTTTGCGTTTCCAGTACCGTTGCAGCATGCCCGTTATCAAATAATTTTCGTTCCAACTGATAGGCAACATCTTTAGCGGTTGAACCGTTCAGGGCAATCGCTGTTGCTGTTTGACTAAATCGGGCCGCACGTTCTTCGGTGCTGACCGGTTGCAGATTTTCCTGCTCAATACCGCCGGTAATAATGCCGGCACCGACGGTGCTGTTGCTTAAGCGGTCTATGATAATGAACGAACCGGTGTGTTTATGGGTTTTATACGCATCAAAAACTACCGGCGCATTAACGGATACGGTGCAGGAACCAATTTCGTTCAAATGCAATTCGGTGGCGTCATGATGTTCCAGGGTATTAACGTCGATGCGATGATGAATCATGGCAATAGAACCTGACACGCTGCGGGTTGCCAATTTGATAACGTATTGCCGACCCGGTGCCAGCGCATTTTCGGCCATCCATACGATGGTGGCTTTGAATTTATCCGAAACGGTTGCTGAACTGTGTTCGGTGCCGATCAGCATATCGCCGCGACTGACATCGATCTCGTCTTCCAGGGTTAAGGTAACCGCCATCGGTGCAAAAGCGTGGTCGAGTTCGCCATCATAGCTCACAATCGATTTGATTTTGCTGCTTTTCCCAGAAGGCAAGGCGGTGATTAAATCGCCTTTTTTAAAGATACCCGAGGCGACGGTGCCGCAAAATCCTCTAAAATCGAGGTTGGGACGGTTGACGTATTGCACCGGGAATCGGGCATCGCTGAAATTACGATCATTGGCAATTTCGATGCTGTTCAGCGCTTCCATCAAAGGCATGCCGGCAAACCAAGGCATGAAGTCACTGGGATTAACCACGTTATCGCCGTCCAGGGCTGACATGGGGATAAAGGTAATATCCTGTAAATCCAATGACGCGGTAAAATTTAAATAGTCCTGTTTGATTTTATTAAAGGTGGTTTCGCTGTAGTCAACCAGATCCATTTTATTAACGGCAACGATAATATGATGAATACCCAATAACGAGGCGATAAAGCTGTGCCGTTTGGTTTGGGTTTGCACCCCGTATCGGGCATCGATCAGGATAATCGCCAAATCGCAGGTGGAAGCACCAGTCGCCATGTTGCGGGTGTATTGCTCATGCCCCGGGGTGTCGGCAATGATGAATTTGCGCGTTGCGGTCGAAAAATAGCGATACGCGACGTCGATGGTAATGCCTTGTTCGCGTTCGGCTTGTAGGCCATCGACCAGCAACGCCAGATCGATTTTACCGGCGCCGGTAGTGCCGGATTTGACGCTGTCGGCCTGCACGGCGGCCAGCTGATCTTCATAGATCATTTTGGAATCATGTAGCAAGCGGCCGATCAGCGTGCTTTTACCGTCATCGACATTGCCACAGGTTAAAAAGCGCAATAATTCCTTGCGTTCGTGTTGCGCCAAATAAGCGTCGATGTCGGTACTGATTAAATCGGATTGGTGGGACATGGGTTAAATTTAAGGTAAAAGGTTCAAGGTAAAAGGTTCTGTGTTCAAAAGTTTCTAGCCTTAATTAGGCCTGATAGCATTTTTGAAATTTCTGCAACTTTTTGTATCCAGTTTAATCCTGTTGGTTTGGGTATATAGCCAATTTCTATTCCGATATAAATCTGAGTCCGTAACTCACCTGCCGAGCCTTTGGCGTAATAGAAAAATTTAATGGCCTCTTTATTAGTATATCGTTCATAACCTTCGGCTATGTTGCTGGGTATGGATAATGCGCTTCGCGTCAGTTGATCTTTTAAAGGCGAAATCTCTGCAGTCCTTAAGCACTTTATATATTTCTACACACAATCGGCATGCGCGTTTCCATACGTCCAAATCTTCAAATCGCATGCGATTTGAAACCTTGAACCTTGAACCTTTTAACTGCTCTTAAAAATATCCCTCGCGCTTCTTCTGCTCCATAGACCCCGATTGATCATGATCTATTAAGCGTCCCTGCCGTTCCGAAGTCGTGGTTAGCAACATTTCCTGAATGATTTCAGGCAAGGTGGTCGCAGTAGATTCCACAGCCCCGGTCAACGGATAACAACCTAAAGTGCGAAAACGCACCATTTTCATTTCGACTTTTTCCTCGGGACCAATTGGCATGCGCTCATCGTCCACCATAATCAACATGCCATCGCGATTAACCACCGGGCGTTGTTTGGCGAAGTACAAAGGCACAATAGGGATATTTTCCAGGTGGATGTATTGCCAGATGTCCAGCTCGGTCCAGTTGGATAACGGGAAGACGCGGATGCTTTCACCTTTGTCTATTTTGCCGTTATAAATATTCCATAATTCCGGCCGCTGGTTTTTGGGATCCCAACGATGATTTTTATCGCGAAACGAATAAACCCGTTCCTTGGCCCGCGACTTTTCTTCGTCGCGTCTTGCGCCACCGAACGCCGCGTCAAACTGGTATTTATCCAGCGCTTGCTTAAGACCGTCGGTTTTCATCACGTCGGTGTGTTTTTTACTGCCGTGCGTAAAAGGCCCGATACCTTGATCAACGCCGTCCTGATTGATATGAATCAGTAATTCCAGACCCAGATTGTTAATCATCTGATCACGAAACTCGATCATTTCCTTGAACTTCCAAGTTGTGTCAACATGTAACATCGGAAACGGCGGCTTCCCGGGATAAAACGCTTTCATGGTCAAATGCAACATGACGGCCGAGTCTTTACCCACAGAATACAACATCACCGGACGTTCAAATTCGGCTGCAACTTCACGAATAATGTGAATGCTTTCAGCTTCCAGTTGTTTCAGGTGGGTCAATTTATAATCAGTCATTAAAAGTCCGTCAGGTTTAAAAATCGCCCACTTATTATCAAAGGCGCTAAAAAGACGACCATTTTAATTTGAACAGGCTTTTAATGCCAGATTTGCGTAAGATTTATTGATAGTTGGTATTTTTACCATTAACTCAATTCTGATTATAAGAGTAAATCGATTTTTATAACCACAGAGGCAAGCCTCATTTCATGTCCAATTTAACTACCCAAGCCGACTCCTCGGGAGCGCTAACTTGGAAACCTTGGCATCGCGACAAGTGGAACTGTGTCGGACCGTCCTCTGGACAGTCTACCAGAATTGTTTTAAAAGAATTACTGGCTTCAATCCAGCGTTCATTTTTCATCTCATCCATGGCACTAGCAAAACGTTGACACAGCAACTTCTGAGATTCGCTGGCTATGGTTTCCAAGGCAATGATTTCATAAATTGGCAGAGGCTCAGTTTTTCCAACGAAACGAAACTCTCCCAAAAATCGGCATAAAAGACCGTCAACACCTTGTAGGGTCTCATAACTGGCCAACAGCTGAGTTTTCAACTGTTTATTAAGTCCTTCAATTCTCGCTGAGGTATTTGCACAGTCGCCGACAATACTATATACAAAGTGACCTCCGCCGCCAGCGTGCCCAACATAAGCCATACCAACCTCCAAACCAATTCGTAAAGCATGGGCAAACTGGTTATGACGTTTCTTGAAACCATCAATAGCTTCTATGGCTCCAAGTCCAGCTAATAATGCTTTGCGACGAACTGCTGCATCGGGTTGATCCGCGGTCCAGGCACACATGATTCCATCGGCACGAAACTCAATCACGTCTACACCATGACTTCTTAATGGAGCCGACAAGACTTCAAAATACTCATTTAAAAAAACAGCCAGATCTTTAGGTGATAGTTTTTCGGCAATGGTGGTAAATCCTGCCATGTCTGAAGCGAAGCAGACACAATAAGTCACACGGTTTAACGCACTTTCATCCAGACCATTTTTTGCAAAATCTTTGGCCAGATTTTCAGGTAAATAAAGACTAATCGCTTTATTTGCTCGTGTTTTTTTCCTTCTTTCCAAAAAGTATTGGGTAAGAAGACCATTAAATAAGGCCAGAGGCAATTGAACCAATAACGGAATCGCAACGGGTAACCATAAATCAGACAGAGTAAAAACCTGTAGCGCCAATTTTCCATAGGCGATAGCCAAAATCAGAACCAAAGGCACACCGGCAATTGCTGGAAGCAGATATGCGGTGATACCAACGATGCCACCGAAAGCAATAATAATGAGCATTACCCAAAGCTCGCCAGGGGAACGCAGAAAACGGTCAGTTAAAAGATTTCCAAAAGCCGTAGCAGCAATTTCAACACCACTTAAATCTACACCTTCGTCATTACTAAATACCGTATAAAATCGATCAGGCTGTCCCGGATCATACAGGTCAGAAAAGCCAATAAATACGACTTTGCCCGTTAAGTCGGGCAACTCAATGCCGGAATCGGCTTTCTGATCGACTGCGAATAGTTGGTAAGGGATGGTAGTGATACTGCCCGGTGGTCCGTAAAAATTCAGATAAGGATAATCATCTCCACTGTAAAGACCGATCAAAGCTAATACCGGTTGCCTTAATTCTGTTGGTATCGCCAAAAGTTCTTCTTTGGCCAGCATCATTGTCAGGGTTTTGCGTAGTTCCGGGTTTTTAATGAATATGGAGCGCAAGTTTCGCATGAACTCACGCATTTCATTGGCACGTGCTTGAGTAGCTAAAAGAGGTGGCGGCGAAACGCCAGCCATTTCCATAAGTCGCATTAAATATGGATAAGCCGTCAGCGTATGCACTTGTAACGCCACAGCGGGCATACTCGGTGAATCAAGGCTACTTTTAAAAGCCCAGAATTGATGTATTGCAACCTGAACTTTAGGCAGGGTAAAAGAGCC
>CANNLO010000018.1 GCA_947505055.1 Methylococcaceae bacterium
AAAAAGAAGTGTCTTTATAATCGGTATCACGAGACATTTTGCCACTTCAAGGGAGCCATTGACGACTGCCTTGATAAGGTGAAATCTGAGTTTAAGGAGCAAGTAAAATCGCTTTTAAATCCAAAATTCCAGCTATTTGATAAATCTTCAGTCGTGACCGTGTGAGGTATAGCAACGCTCCCGACGGATCAGACGGCAAGAGCCTTTACGACACACCACAAAGCCTGGTTTATCATTTTAATGAAAGCGAAGCGTTGCCTCAGGATGCTACAGCTTATGCAACCCATGCTACCGATTCCAAAGCCCAAGTTGAAGCCGCAGGCTGGATAGGTGCAGCAGCGAAATTTACCGGTGCCGGCCCCATCACCTTGAACCCTGCTCCGCAACTGGCTATTGCAGCCGATAAGGGCTGGACTTTTTCGACCTGGATCAAACTGGATCAGGCTCAGGACAATGCGAAAATATTGGATGCCCATGAAGGCGATAAAGGTATCGCGCTGGAGGTTCAGGGCACTTCATTATGTACTGTTTGGACAGGTGCAACTGGCAAAACACAGATTGCACCGGTCAATCTTACCCAAGGCAAGTGGCAGCATATCGTATTGGTTGCCCGACCAGACAAACTGGAATTGTTTGTCGATGGCCTGGCAGTCGGCAGCACGCCTTTAAGTCTTACGGCGCTGAATCCCGCCATTGCTATCGGCACCAATTTTAAGGGTTTGCTGGATGAGGTGCAGATTGCCGCTACCGCCCGCAGCGCGGATTGGATCAAGCTGAGTTTTAGGAGTCAAAGTCCTGATTTTTCGGTATTGGGTTTTGGTCAGGACGAATCCAATAGCAGTGGCGATAGTGGCCATTTCATGGTCATTGTGCAAAACGTCACTATAGACGGCTGGGTGGTTATCGGTCTGACCTTAATCATGTTGGTAGTCGCGATCATCGTTATGGTAACCAAAACGCTGGTGATTAATCGTGTCACCCGGGACAATCGTACCTTTCTGGAAAAGTACAGAAAACTCGACCCCAGAAAGCTCGGAGAACTCGATCAGGATGAAAGTGAAGATGAGCATGATCTGGCCGAATCAGATTTACTGACAGCTTTGGTCGGCAAGCACGATCATTTTCAAAGTTCCACGCTTTATCATTTGTATCATATTGCCATACATGAACTTGGTCAGTTACAGGGCGATGTTAACCAGTCGGTTAGCCGGGAAGCCTGGAATTATCTGCACGTAAAGCTCGATTCGCAGATCGTTACCGAAAGTCAGCGTCTAAACAAGAACATGGTATTGCTAACCATAGCGATTGCCGGTGGTCCCTTTTTAGGACTACTGGGGACTGTGGTCGGGGTAATGATTACCTTCGCCGCGATTGCCGCTTCCGGTGACGTCAACATCAACTCGATTGCCCCAGGTATTGCAGCGGCGCTGCTGGCGACAGTAACCGGTCTGGCCGTGGCGATTCCCGCACTATTTGCCTACAACTATCTGTTAACCCAGATCAAAGATATTACCGCCAGTATGCGGGTATTTGCCGATGAATTTCTGGCAGTGCTGGCCATGCGCTCTGCGCAACAACAGCAGTTAGGGGATAAATCATGAAAGTTGAAGAAGAAGGCAAAGTCTATGACGACATCAACATCACCCCGATGCTGGATGTCGCCTATGTGTTGCTACTGATTTTTATCATTATGACCACGGCGACCGTGCAGGGTATTACCGTCAATCTGCCCAAAGCCAGCAGCACGCCTTCATTGTCCAAACCTAAAACCAAAGCCATTTCGATTACGCCGGATGGAACTGTTTATCTGGATACCTATCCGGTGTCGATTCAGGAACTGGAAACCCGTCTGGGGCAATTTAAAGCAGCAGTTCCAGATTTGCCGGTGGTGGTCAAGGCCGATGCCAGTGTCCAGTATCAGAAGGTAATCGAAGTACTGGATGTGGTGACGCGTCTTCAGATTACCCAACTGGGTCTGGTGACCCAAAAGCTGGTCAAGTAGCGAACAAACAGAGCGATGAAAAAAAAATATGCATGGTTGCGCCGCTTGCCGGTGTTGCTGGGGATAGCATTTAGCCTGCTGATTATGCTTGGGGTTTATTTTTTGAAAGATAAATTTCACAAACCACCGCAAGCTAAAAAAGTGGCACAGCAAATCACCATGATTCAGCCGCCCCCGCCACCACCTCCGCCACCCGAGCAAAAGCCGCCGGAACCTGAAGTCAAGGAAGAAAAAATGGAAGAGCCGGAGCCGGAACAAGAACCCGAACCGGCACCGGAAGAATCCAACGAACCACCTGCTGCAGAGTTGGGTTTGGATGCGGATGGTTCGGCTGGTGCTGACGGCTTTGGTCTGGCCGCTCGCAAAGGCGGTAGATCGATCCTTGGCGGCAGCGCTGGCAGCACCATTCTCTGGTATGGCGGTCAAATAAAACGGTTGTTTGAAGATGAATTACAAAATCTGCTGGCCGATACCGAAGCGATGAGAACCAATTATGCCGTGGTGATTAATGTCTGGGTCGGACAGGACGGACGGATTACCAAGAGTGAACTGGCTACCGGAAGTGGCAAGCCTGAAGTCGATAAATCGATCAGTCTGGCCCTACCCAAACTGCATTTGGGACTCGGCAAAGCGCCGCCTGAAAATATGCCGCAACCGATCAAGATACGTCTGACGTCAAGAATTTAAACTTAGTGGAAGTGACAATGAATTTGCTTCCACATAACGATAACAAAACCAATTGATAAACAACCATGAATACCGCAACTAAAACACTGCTGGCTTTGTTGGCAAGCTCGATGATTTCCAGCGCCTTCGCCGAACAGTCCGAGGAAATGCTTAAGGTCAAAAAATCGACCTTTGTTAATCTGGTTGATCTGTTGGTACAGCGTGGCGTTATCAATAAAGAAGAAGGCAGTGGTCTGGTAACTGCAGCGCAGCAGGAAGCGGCTTCCGAAGACAAGCGCAGTAGTAGTGTTGCCAATACTGAACAGAAATCAACGGATACAGCGGTTGCCAGTGATACCGGCAAAAATGGCGGCAAAGTCAAACATGTCAGCTATGTGCCAGAGTTTGTCAAAAAAGAGATTCGGGACCAGGTGCGGGCCGAATTAAAAAGCGAAGTGGTAACTGATGTTAAGAGAGATGCCAAATCCGAAGGCTGGGGCATCCCGGCCGCCTTGCCGGAATGGGTAGCGGCGATTAATCCCAGTTTCGACATGCGCATTCGGTTTTCTGATGATTTTTATGGTGATGACAACGAAGGCGGCATTGAACAGTTTGGCATTGACGCAAACGGAAGATTAATCGGGCCTTACAATTGGCTATCTATCAACCGTGCTGGTAACACGCCACAAGGTGGCTTGAATAGACAAGTTGGATTAAATCCTAACGAAGCCATTATTAACAACCAAAAAGACAGGTTGCGGATACGGGAACGTTTTCGCTTGGGCTTTGAAGCTAAAATCGCTGACGGCTTAAAGGCCGGGGTGCGCTTTGCCACCAGCAATATTAAAAACCCGGTGTCCAACGACCAAACTTTAGGTAATACCGGGCAATCATTTGATTTCGCTATCGACCGAGCTTATCTGCAATATGACTATCTTGACGACAAAAACACCAACTGGTTTAGCGTCTATGCCGGTCGCATTATTAATCCGTTTGTCTCTACCGATGTGGTGTTCGATCCTGACCTAAGCTTCGAAGGGGTTGCGGGAAGTGTTCGCTTACCTTTTAACCGGGGTAGCAGCAAGCTAAACGGTTATAAAGCGCCCAATCCGACTGCGCGTTTTGGTATCAATCAAGGCCAGCAATCACCTGATAGTGTGTTCTTAACATTGGGTGTGTTTCCGATTCAGGACATCGATGTGTCTGTGAATGATAAATGGCTATACGGCGGGCAGCTTGGTGCGGATTGGTTAGTATTTAATGAATCACGCTTTAATATCGCCACCTCGTATTACGAGTACAAAAATATCAACGCGAGAAAAAATCCGACATCCAGTCACTCAAATGATTGGACAGCGCCGCAGTTTGTGCAAAAAGGAAATTCGATGGTGGCGATTACTGATATATCCACATTTAATGATCCGAATGCTTCATGCCAAGATCAGCAAGGCTGTTTATTCGGCCTGGCCTCCGAATTTAAAATCTTCAACGCCACGGCAATGTTTGACTATGCCGGCTTTGCACCGGCGCATGTATTGGTGACCGCCGATTACGCGAAAAATCTGGGATTTAATCGCCAGGGCATTTTAAGTGAGTTTGGCAATTCATTCGCCAGTACTGACTTGCAAGAGCGCACAAATGCCTATCAGGCCCGCATCGATATAGGTCATCCCGAAATTAAACGTTTTGGCAATTGGAGTGTCAATCTGGCTTACCGTTATGTTGAACGCGATGCGGTATTGGACGCGTTTACCGATTCGGTTTTCCATCAGGGTGGCACCGATGCCAAAGGCTGGGTGCTGGGTACCCAGTACGGTCTGGCTAAAAATACCTGGTTGAACCTGCGCTGGTTCAGCACCGATGCCATCGACGGACCCAAATACAGCGTCGATACGCTGAATGTGGATTTGAACGCGCGTTTTTAAGGAGTCGGGTCATGCACAACAAACCAAAATTTCGTTTAGCGGGCTTATTCCTGCTGGCTATGCTTAGCAGTAACTACCAAACCGTCAGCGCCGAACCCAAGACTAACGATGGTTCGGCGGCGATAAAAAAAGCCCAGGGCATTATCCGGCAATTGACCCAGGAAAAAGCGGCTTTGGAAGAGGAAAAGTCAGCGTTGCTAACCGAAAAAACCGCTCAAGAGGCTAAATTGGGCAGTCTTGAC
Organism: Methylococcaceae bacterium; assembly: GCA_947505055.1. Next base: position 4,836 of record CANNLO010000018.1, read on the forward strand.
GAAGCGGTTAAAAAGCTGCAACCCTTGCAGGGCGAAGTCGAGCGTTATAAAGCAGGATTGGAATCGGTCCGTAGCACGCTGGAAGCCCAGCTGAGTCAGGAGCGTCAACGTCAGCAAACCTTGCTACAAAAACATAACGAGGTGGTTGCCAAAGCCAAGGAAATTCATGCCGATAATCAACTGCTGGTGCAGGCCGTGCAAGAGCGCGAACAATGGATAGAGCAATGCGGTGAACGTAACAAAAAACTTAATACCGCGTATTTAGAAATTGTAGACAAATATAAAGAAAAAGGCATATGGCAACAACTGGCTGAGCTTGATCCGCTTACCGGTATCGGCAAAGTTGAAACCGAAGCAGCCGTTGAAAATTATAAATTTAAACTTAAACAGCTAAAAACCACGCCGTTTCAAGCCCAATCCGAAGCAGCGCCCAACCCGGTGTCAGCCGTCAGTCCAGAGGCTCGTTGATGAAACGTAAATACTTGCTTGCGGCCGGTTTATTTTGCGCTGGCGGAATAGCCGTGGCTGCTGATAGCGCCAAGTCGCAACCGGTTCCGGTGGCTGAGGCTTCGGCTCCAAAAAATCCTGCCTTTAATATTTTTGATTTCCAGGTTAACGGCAATACCGTATTGGACGAAGAAACCTTGGAACGTTCGGTTTACCCTTTTCTGGGGCCGGACAAAACTGTTGATGATGTGGAAAAAGCCCGTGCGGCGCTGGAAGAAGCTTATCGTAAAAAAGGCTATCCAACAGTAGTTGTTTCGATTCCCGAACAGGACGTCAACGCGGATCAGGTACGCTTGGATGTTCTTGAAGGCTCGATTGAAACCCTGCATATTACCGGCTCCCGTTATTACGAGTTGGGCAAGATCCGCGACAGTGTTCCTGCGCTGGCGGAAGGCCAGGTGCCAAACATGCCCGAAGTTCAAAAACAAGTTGGCGCATTGGCGCAACAGTCCGCCGATCGAAACGTTACCCCCGTTTTACGGGCCGGTACGACGCCCGGTAAAATGGAAGTGGAACTTAAGGTCAAGGATGAACTGCCTTTGCATGCCAGTGTTGAAATGAATAGTCGCAGTTCGATTAATACATCTTACACCAGGTTGATCGGGTCGGTTCGCTACGATAATTTATGGCAAAAGTTTCATAGTGCTTCCTTGCAATATCAGGTTTCACCGGAAAATAGTAATGAAGTGGAAGTCTGGTCGGGCACTTATGTGCTCCCAACCGGTTGGGCCGATACCAAGCTGGCCTTGTATGGCATAGGCATTAGTTCAAATACCCAATTAGGTGTGAATGTCGGCGGAATGTCTGTCGTGGGTGCAGGCTCGATATACGGTGCAAGGCTGGTTAAGCCTTTGCCGGGTTCGGATGATTTTTTGCAAAGCCTGACCACCGGCTTTGATTACAAGAGTTTTGGTCAGGGCATTAAGATTTCCGGTCAAGACTCCTCGCCTTCCTCAATCAGTTATGCCTCGTTCATGACCGCTTACGATGGCAGTTGGCGCAAGGAAGCGTCTACTACCTCGTTAAATCTGGCTGCGCATTTTTCAATTCGTGGTTTGGGCAACGATGAGCAGGAATTTATCAGTAAACGTAGCGAGGCCAGTCCCAATTTCTTGTATTTGACCACCGATTTAAAGCATCAACAGATTTTGCCGATGGATTTTCGTTTATTGGGACGTGCTGGCGGTCAAGCCAGTATGTCGGAATTAATCAGCAACGAACAATTTTCTGCCGGTGGACCGCAGAGTGTAAGGGGTTATCATCAAACCGAATTGTTGGGTGATCATGGCGTTAATTTGTCGTTTGAACTGCACACTCCCAAACTGGGACCCAGTGATTGGGAAAAAGTACAAAACTTAAGGCTGTTAACTTTTGTCGATTGGGCCAATCTGTGGACTTTTCATCCGATTGCGCCTACCCCCGAATCTACAAATTTAGCGTCCGCCGGTATGGGAGTGCGGCTACAGATGTTAAAACATATTATCGGCGAGTTTGACTGGGCTTATCCATTAGTTAAACAAGGCACCGTAGATGTCGGCGCGCAACGTGTCGATTTTAGAATGCTATATGAGTTCTGATAAATATAGTTTATTAGCTAAATATCCTATTGATATTTTCACCATAACTTGGTTTACATATCTATAAAAGAGATATACCTATCTAATAATATCGCTTTATATATGATGGTAATTTGATTTAATCTTTACCCTGTCAGCAGGATGCGTTGGGCGAGTTACAGTGCTTTGAAACTGGCATTTAAGGACATTGTATCAAACGACTATAGGTTGATATTAGGGAAGTACGTTGCTCTAATTGTTCTCACAGAGTTGACAAAGCGTAACGTCTACAGTAATTTAAACACAAAATCGCAAGCTGACCGGACAACCGGAAGCCAGTGCGCCCTTAGGGCCACTGGCTTTTTTTTGGCCAAAATTTTATGAGGCAATACAAAAATTACTAGAAAATTAACGAGGCTTTAAGGTTTTGATACCGGGGTGTAATTTAGTTCATTTTAGTTTAATAGGTATTTGTACGTATTAACCGAAAAAATTGGCTGAGTCATTATAAAAAATGGTTCAGTCACGCGTCATCACAGCCAGACAGTTTCGCGATTAACAAACAGGAGATTTTTATGTCCCATTGGTTCGAAGATAATTCCCACTCGATCGGAAGAACGCCGCTGGTAAGGCTTAACCGCATCATTGATGGTGCACCGGTGACTGTACTGGCAAAAATAGAAGGGCGTAATCCCGCTTATTCTGTTAAGTGCCGGATTGGCGCGGCGATGATCTGGGATGCCGAGCGTCGCGGCTTGCTGGGTCCCGGCAAAGAACTGGTCGAACCGACCAGCGGTAACACAGGCATTGCGCTGGCCTTTGTCGCTGCGGCTCGTGGCATTCCGTTGACCTTGACCATGCCAGAGACTATGAGTCTGGAGCGTCGTAAATTACTGATCGCCTATGGCGCCAAGCTGGTATTGACAGAGGGTTCTAAAGGTATGAGCGGCGCGATCGTAAAAGCAGAAGAAATAGCCGCGTCTGATCCGGAGCGCTATGTCTTGTTGCAACAGTTTAAAAACCCTGCAAACCCCGCCATTCATGAGCAAACCACCGGCCCGGAAATCTGGGAAGATACCGATGGCGCTATCGATATTCTGATTTCCGGTGTTGGCACCGGCGGAACTATTACTGGCGTATCCCGTTATATCAAACAAACGCAAGGTAAAGCTATTATCTCCATTGCGGTTGAACCGTCTGCAAGTCCAGTATTGACACAGCATCGTGCCGGTGAACAATTACAGCCGGGGCCTCATAAAATTCAGGGTATCGGCGCCGGCTTTGTGCCCCAGGTGCTTGACTTGTCATTGGTTGATGAAATAGAGCAAGTCAGCAATGAAGAAGCCATTAGCTATGCGCGACGCCTGGCCCTGGAGGAAGGCATTTTGTCCGGCATTTCCTGTGGTGCTGCAGTGGCGGTTGCCGTGCGTGTGGCAAAACGGCCTGAAAATGCCAATAAAACTATCGTTGTGGTGTTGCCGGATTCAGGTGAGCGTTATTTGAGCTCGCCTTTATATGAAGGCGTTTTTGATGCCGGTGGTCTTGCCGCATGAACGACTTGCTGCAACCCAGTGGTAAATATGACTGGGGGATTGATGAACTCGTTGCCAAATTGCGTACCTTGCGTGTTGAATCATTGGAAACCCGGCATCGACGCGACAAACCACCCAAATTACCCTCAAGTAAAGAACTGCACAAAATACTCGATGGCCTAGGCGCAGTTTTATTTCCAAACCGATTGGGACTGCCTGATGTGAATGATGAAGGTATTGATTATTTTGTCGGGCATACGCTGGAAACTTTACTGCGCGAGCTTTACAAACAAATTCGCCGTGAACTTCAGTTCATTTCCGGGCAATCCGGCATCGATAAAGAAGCGCATGAGCAGTCGATTATGATTACCCGTGAATTTGCTTCGCGACTGCCTGAGGTAAGAGTGTTGCTTGATAGCGATATTCAGGCGGCCTACGAAGGCGATCCAGCGGCAAAAAGTTCTGACGAAGTGCTGGTTTGTTATCCGGGCATTAACGCGATTATCCATCACCGCCTTGCACATATCCTCTATCAATTAGGTGCGACACTGGTCGCGCGGATTATATCGGAGCTTGCTCATTCTGCAACCGGTATTGACATTCATCCTGGTGCCCAGATAGGCGAGAGTTTTTTTATCGACCACGGCACCGGTGTAGTCATAGGCGAAACAGCGGTTATCGGGCGGCATGTTCGGGTTTATCAGGCCGTTACTTTAGGGGCCAAGCGTTTTCAAAAAGACGATAACGGTATTCTGGTCAAAGGCAATGCCCGTCATCCTATCGTTGAAGATGATGTGGTGATTTACGCCGGCGCGACCATTTTGGGGCGGATTAACATTGGTCGCGGTTCAACGATTGGCGGTAACGTCTGGCTGACCCATAGTGTTCCGCCCGGTAGCAACATTACTCAGGCGCACGTGCGCAGCGAGTTATTTTATGATGGGGGTGGGATTTAGGTTTAAGGCAAAATTGCAGATGGCTGTAGGGCGAATTTTTTTCGCCTGGATAAAATAGCCCCTATAAATATTTTAGGGACATTATTTATAGCTAAATCATTGAAAGCTTCCATCTGGAAGTTTGAAATAAAAATTATCAATTTATTAATCATAAAAGGAAAAAATTATGTCAGATATTCATGAAGGTCAAGCACACACTGCGTTAGGCGATGTCGCCGCACGTACTCTGGCCAATGCCACAAAAACGGTACCTATGCTTTCAACCATCACTCCACGGTGGTTGGTGCATCTAATGGAATGGAAACCGCTTGAAGCCGGTATCTATAGGGTTAACAAGGTTAAGAATGAAAGCGATCTCCACGTCGATTGTTCAAGCCTGGATGAAAAAGAACTGCCGCAAACTTTCGTTGATTACGAAGAATGGGGTCGCGAGTATCGTTTGAATGCGGTTAATACCGTACTTGACGTACATACCCGTATTTCTGATTTATACAGCAGTCCGCATAACCAAATTCATGAGCAATTACGTTTAACCATCGAAACCATCAAAGAGCGTCAGGAAAGCGAGTTAATCAACAATGCCGAATACGGCTTGCTGAATAACGTAGCGCCTGGATTCAGAGTGCAAACGCGTCCCGGTGGAACTGGTGCGCCAACTCCTGATGATCTGGATGAGTTGATTTCACGGGTCTGGAAAGAGCCTGCGTTTTTCCTTGCGCATCCTTTGGCTATTGCGGCGTTTGGTCGTGAATGTACCCGTCGCGGCGTACCGCCAGCTATCGTGACTTTGTTTGGTTCACAATTTTTGACCTGGCGCGGCCTGCCTTTGATTCCATCCGACAAACTTAAAGTCGTCAATGGCAAAAGTAATATTTTGTTATTACGCACCGGTGAAAGTCGTCAAGGTGTCGTCGGTCTGTATCAACCAAATTTGACCGGCGAACTAAGCATGGGTCTTTCAGTCCGTTTTATGGGCATCAATCACAAAGCGATTGCCTCTTACTTGATCTCACTGTATTGCTCATTGGCAGTATTGACAGATGATGCACTCGGCGTGCTCGAGAATGTCGAAGTGGGCAAGTACCATGAATACAAGTAACTTTGATCCTTCCAGTTCAGCTCAACAAGATTTTAAACTGCCTGATATAGAGCAATTGAGCAAGTTGGCCAACGAGTTGTTTTCAGCGTTACCTTGCGATGGCTCAAGATTTGGACTTGCCTCAGCAGCAGTATCTGGCGGTTTGCCGTCATCATTGCCGGGAGCTGATAAATCAAGTTTACCTGGCATTCAGGGTTTCGGTCTGCCAGGGGAAGCTGACTTGCAAAAGTTTTTTGCGCAGTCAGAGCCGACCTATAAGGATGTTCCCGACAGCCTTGATACGGGTCCGGTTTTTGGACAGCCGACTGATTCGACAGCATCAAGCCTGGCTGGTTTTGATAAATCGGTGTTGGCGGGTATTTTGCCGAGTGATTTTGGTTTGCCGGATGAAGCGCAATTGCAACAGTTGTTGGTTTCGCGAGTGCCTTCCGGGAGTAGTATTCCCGGCTTTGGTGCAGCCGAATCAGTTCCAGTGGCGGGGATTTTAAAACCGAGTGTTTCGCCGCAGGTACCGGAAGCGGAAGTGCAAAAGCTTTTTGACGACAATGCACCGTCAACAGGGAGTATTCCGAAAAGTGTGGGGTCTATTCCTGGTATTCCAGCATCTACGCAGGGTTTATCCGGTTTTGACGCTTCCTTGATAGCGGGTCTTTCACCTGAAGTTTACGGTCTACCCGGTGAAGCTGAATTGCAAAAATTGTTTGCGACTGCCGTAATTACTCCGGCGAGTACTGACACAGGTTCAGTATTTTATTTTCTTGATGAACTGAAAACCGGCGGTTTTAAGGCACAAACCCATGAGTTTGCTTCGGCGCATCCGGCGTTTGATGTTCAGGCAATACGTCGTGATTTTCCCATACTCAAGGAACGGGTTAACGGTCATCCCCTGGTTTGGTTTGATAACGCAGCGACCACCCAAAAGCCACAAGTGGTGATTGATCGAATCTCGTATTTTTATGAACACGAGAATTCCAATATTCACCGTGCGGCGCATGAATTGGCGGCAAGATCTACCGATGCTTATGAAAAAGCCAGGGATACCGTTGCACGCTTTATGAATGCATCGTCGTCATCGGAGATTGTGTTTGCACGCGGGACTACCGAGGCGATCAATCTGGTTGCGCAAAGTTGGGGGCGGCAAAATATTGGTGTGGGTGACGAGATTGTCATTACCTGGCTGGAGCATCATGCCAATATTGTGCCGTGGAAACAACTTTGCGATTTAACCGGCGCCACTTTGCGCGTTGTTCCTGTTGATGACGATGGTCAGGTGTTGTTGGGCGAATATCAAAAATTGCTTAATGCACATACTAAACTGGTGTCCTTTACTCAGGTTTCCAATGCCTTGGGCACGGTGACGCCGGCTAAAGAAATGATTGAAAGGGCACATCGGGTTGGCGCTCGGGTATTGCTGGATGGCGCTCAATCGGTCTCGCATTTGCGGGTTGATGTGCAAGCGCTGGATTGTGACTGGTTTGTATTTTCTGGGCACAAAATTTTCGGCCCTACCGGTATCGGCGTGTTGTATGGCAAAGCCGAGTTGCTCGAATCCATGCCACCCTGGCAAGGCGGCGGTAACATGATTGATGATGTGACTTTTGACAAGATCATCTATCAACCTGCTCCGGCACGTTTTGAAGCCGGCACCGGTAATATTGCCGATGCCGTAGGTCTGGGTGCGGCGTTGGAGTATCTGTTAAAAATCGGTATCGATAATATTGCACGTTATGAGCATGAGTTATTGGTATATGCGATGGATGCGTTGAGAAGTATCCCAGGCTTGCGTTTGATCGGTACGGCAGCAGAAAAAACCAGTGTATTGTCGTTCGTGTTGGCGGGGCATAGTAACCAGGATATTGGTGTTGCCTTAAACCGCGTCGGCATTGCAGTGCGCACCGGTCACCATTGCGCACAACCCATCTTGCGTCGCTTTGGTCTGGAAAGCACGGTGCGTCCGTCACTGGCGTTTTACAATACCTATGAAGAAGTCGATTTATTGGTTAAAACCGTGAGAAGGATTCAGAGCGGTAAGGATTTTTAGGGATAAAAATTGTTGGGCAATGGCAAAACCATTGTCCAACAAGGCTGTGTGTTTAGGGTGCTCAAAAGTATGATTTTTCCATATGCAATCCAGCTTCCAACCTATTCAAGGCTGCATTTTGTTGCCCTTGCCAAAGCAATCCCAACGTCTTGCCAGCCTTCGCAGCTGTTTTGTCCTTTATTGCCTTTTAAGCCATTAAGCAAAATTTTGGCTTTGGCGTAGATAATAAAAAACACATGAATCAGCGTTTTTTTCCAGGGGGGGACGACTGAAAAGCTGCAGATCAATTTGTCGTCATATAAGCCGGAATCGATCATGGTTATCGCACCAAAGGCATGAACTTTGACCTTTGATCCCAAAGGAAGGCGCGGACCAAGGACTACTGCGTCCAAAAAATCACCATCCAAACCGATGTAAGCCGGGACCGAGCCATAATTGAAAGGGCACGGCAGTGGAGAAACAAAATCCAACTTTCCCGTAGAACCCCGTTTTAAAAAGCTTCCGCGAGGTACCTCGATGATCACTTCAAGCAGAGGAGCAGTACTATTCTTATCCATTTTCAAATTTATCGGGCACAAAATAAGGAGTCTTTCGCTTAATATAAGGTACTTTTTTATTGAAGATGAGCTTTTTTTAAAAGATAGGGATCTTTTGGAAAATGTAGTGAATTTAAAATCATTAAAAAGCTATCCCATTTAAAAATACCTATTTGCCAGTAATATAGAAACGGAGTACTGGACAAAAAACCCTGATAGTCGGGTATATTCTTCGCAGGAAATTGCCTTATATCTCATAATTAGATAAGCCTATCTAATATCGTCGTTTTGTTATAAACAAAATTCTCTTTAAACTTTACCACAAGATTTATATTCGCGTTTTTGGTGAGTAATACCCAATACTGTCGGCAAAAACTTTAAATCCATAACGGGCTTCCTGCTTGCGAGCAAACCTGATACTTGAATACTTTTGTATAAGAAGTCAGGGAAGAACCCGCCGTTCATGTTTTGTAATTTTTCAAAATGAGAGAACTTTATGCTTGCTAATATTGTAACAAAGCGGCTTTTACGCCATTTACCATACGCCCTGGCAATGCTCGCGGCAGTTTCTTCTGGTAGCGTCAATGCCAAGGAATATACCCTACTCAATGTCTCTTATGACGTTTCCCGTGAATTGTATAAAGATATTAATGATGCCTTTGCAGCGCACTGGCTTAAAGAAAATGGCGATAAAGTAACGATTCAGCAATCGCATGATGGTTCCAGCAAACAGGCTGCGGCAGTTATAGCAGGTCTTGAAGCCGATGTGGTGACCATGAATCAACAAACCGATATTGACAAAATCGTCTCCAAAGGCCTGATTAACAATGATTGGCGTGAACGATTCCCAAATGATAGTGCCCCTTATACCTCAACGACAGTATTTCTAGTGCGCAAGGGTAATCCCAAAAATATTAAGGATTGGGATCACCTGATTAAAACTGAAAACGTGGTTATTCTTTCCAACCCCAAAACCTCAGGAAATGCACGATACAGCTATTTAGCCGCCTGGGGTTATGCTTTGCGCAAATTGGGCAGTGAAGAGCAAGCCCGTGAATTTGTCACCCAGCTGTTTAAGCACGTCCCTATTTTGAGTACCGGCGGCCGCGCTGCCACCAATGCTTTTATTCAAAACAATACCGGCGATGTGTTGTTAACGTTTGAGAACGAGGCTTTCCTGATCGCAAAAGATTTGGGTGGCGATAAGTTTGATGTTGTTATCCCCTCAGCCAGCATAGAAGCAGATCATCCTGTCGCAATTATTGAGCCTGTTGTTAAAAAGAAAGACAGCGAAAAACTTGCTGAAGCTTATCTTGGTTTTCTTTGGACGGATGAAGGTCAGGAAATTATCGCGAAGCATCATTATCGCCCGCGTAATTCGGAAATTCTTGCCCGTCATGCCGATGAGTTCCCCAAACTGGAGTTGTTTACGCTTAAGGATATTATCCCGGAAGGATGGGAAACTGCCCAACGCATTCATTTTGCCGATGGCGGTTTGTTCGATCAGATTTATAAAAAAGAATAAGCTAAATAATAAAGAAATGTAGGACGGGGTACGACTGCATGGATGCAAAGGTTTAGCAATGCAGGAGTTATTGCCGAGCGATAGCGTAACCCGACAATCGAAGTCAATAAGTCGGGTTACGGCCAGCGCCTAACCCGACATGTTTAAGTAGGTCAGTTAATGTCACAAAATAGTATTATGCCGGGTTTTCGTCCGACCATCGGGTTTACCGTGGTCTATTTAAGTCTGGTGGTTTTAATTCCGCTTAGCACCCTGGTGTTTAAAAGCTTCCAGTTGAATTGGGATGATTACGTTCATATCATCACCAACAAGCGGGTGCTGTCTTCGTTTAGGGTGAGTTTTTCTGCCGCATTGTTAGCCTCGTTAATCGCCAGTTTTTTTGGTTTTATTGTTGCCTGGGTGTTGGTACGTTATTCGTTTTTTGGAAAACGTTTTTTTCATGCCTTGATCGATTTTCCCTTTGCCCTGCCTACTGCGGTTGCCGGTATTGTATTAGCCACAGTTTTCCAGCCTAGCGGTTTTCTGGGTAAGTTACTGATTGATACCTTGGGCGTGCAAGTCGCTTTCAAGCCACTAGGTATTGTGATGGCACTGATTTTTATCAGTATTCCGTTTGTCGTGCGAACAGTCGAACCGGTTTTGCTGGAATTTGAAACTTCGATGGAAGAAGCGGCCTCCAGTCTGGGCGCCACACGATTGCAGGTTTTTTTAAAAATAATATTTCCAAATGTGTTTCCTGCGTTGCTGACCGGTTTTGCTTTGTCTTTTGCGCGAGGCGTTGGCGAATATGGTTCAGTTATTTTTATTGCCGGCAATCTGCCTTATGTTTCCGAAATTGTGCCGTTATTGATTGTCACCAAACTGGAACAGTTTGATATTCAAGGTGCAACCGCTATTGCCTTAACAATGCTGGTCATTTCGTTTCTGTTACTTTTATTGATTAACATGCTGCAATATTGGGTGCGCAAGCGCTCCGGACAATTATGAGGATAATGCCATGAACGCAACCGCCCAACCTATAAACCCAGGCAAGTTAGTTGAGCGTCAACAACTGGCTTTACAAGATCCCGATTGGGTCAGGTGGAGTTTAATTGTTATCGCATTAAGCTTTATCGGTTTATTTATTTGTTTGCCTTTAGGTCTGGTTATTTTTAAGGCTTTGTCTAAAGGCATTGAAGCCTATTGGGAAGCTTTATATCAACCCGACACACTGGCTGCAATTAGGCTGACTTTATTAACGGCTGTCGTCACTGTGCCTTTAAATACGGTGTTTGGCGTTAGTGCGGCCTGGGCCATCACCCGCTTTGATTTTAAAGGTAAAAGTTTATTGACCACGTTGATCGATCTGCCGTTTTCTGTATCGCCGGTTATTTCCGGATTGATTTTTGTGTTGTTGTTTGGCGCAGAAGGTTGGTTTGGCGATTGGTTGATGGCGCACGATGTGAAAATCATTTTTGCGGCTCCGGGTATTATTCTCGCAACTTTGTTTATTACTTTTCCCTTTGTTGCGCGACAGTTGATTCCGTTGATGCAGGAAATGGGCAATCAGGAAGAAGAAGCCGCCTTGTCCTTGGGCGCGAGTGGCTGGAAAATGTTTTGGTCTGTGACCATACCCAACATTAAATGGGCTTTGCTGTATGGCGTGTTGCTGTGTAATGCCAGAGCGATGGGCGAGTTTGGCGCGGTTTCGGTGGTTTCCGGGCATATTCGTGGCTTGACCAATACCCTGCCTTTACATGTTGAAGTCAATTATAACGAATACAACATCGTCGGAGCCTTTGCAGGCGCTTCGATTCTGGCTGCGTTGGCCATTGTGACCCTTATTTTAAAGACAGCTTTGGAATGGAAGAGCGAGAGTGAGAGGTAAATGAGCACGACCAAAGAAGAGGGGCCGCTTCCTTTGAAACTTATTTACTGACACCTTTCGTCTAAACAAATATCACCAGGAGAAAAAATGAGCATTTTACTTTCAAACATCAGTAAAAAATTTGGCGCGTTTTCTGCGCTGGATAGTATTAATCTGGAAATTCCAGAAGGCGAACTGGTCGCCTTACTCGGGCCTTCCGGCTGCGGAAAAACGACTTTATTGCGCATTATTGCCGGACTTGAGCGCGCCGATCAGGGGCGTATTTTAATTAGCGGTCAGGACAGAACCGAACATGACGTCAGCAAACGCGGCATCGGCTTCGTGTTTCAGCATTATGCACTGTTCAGGCACATGACGGTATTCGAGAATGTTGCGTTTGGCTTACGGGTCAAGCCGCGCCGCGACAGACCGGGCGAAGCGATTATCCGCAAGAAAGTGCATGATTTATTAAATTTGGTGCAACTGGATTGGTTACACGACCGTTATCCAGATCAATTATCTGGCGGTCAGCGGCAGCGTATCGCTTTGGCGCGTGCGTTGGCTGTTGAACCTTCGGTATTATTATTAGATGAACCGTTTGGTGCACTGGATGCCAGTGTACGTAAGGACTTACGACAATGGTTGCGCAATCTGCATCATGATTTAAATGTCACCAGTATTTTCGTTACTCATGATCAGGAAGAAGCCATGGAAGTTGCCAGCCAGGTGGTGGTGCTTAATCATGGAAAGATAGAACAACAAGGTACTCCCAGCGAAATTTATGACCAGCCGTCCAATGCGTTTGTCTCTGGATTTATCGGACAGACTAATGTTTTTGATTTGGGACATCAGGACGCAGATTGGCTTCAAAAGGCGGGACTGTCAACGCTGCAACAGCAAGGCAAAATAGTTCATGTTCGTCCACATGATATTGTTATTGAAAAATCAACGCTTGATAACGATGCCTTTGTAATCCTTAAAGACTGGCAACACTTAGGCGCACTGATCCGGATTGAATTGGTTAAAAACAGCGTAAATGGCCAGTCGGCCAGTGTTTATGCCGAAATGCCCAATGAACAGTTTAAGCAGTTGCGTTTGAATAAAGGCGATAAAGTTGATTTAAAGATTCGACATGCACACTGGTTTCATTGATTTATTTAAAAATTTCTCCTAACCTCTTCCTCAGGGATCCTCAAGTATTTTGGCAAATGCTTTGTAGTTGTAGACCATTTAAATACTCATCAAGCCAGTGTTATTTATTTGCATAAACGTACTCATATAAAATGTGGTTTGTGTGTCGCCAAAGAAAACTTAAAAACAAAAAAAGCTAAATATTGCAACTAAGTTGCATCGTTTTTCATATTCCATCATTCCATTTTTGAGCCTCAACAATTAAAATCGGATTGAAAATTAACCTAGAACTGTTAAAGTCACAGACTCTTTCAATATTAGACGAGAAAAGTGATGCCTGATTACAAAAAATATCAATGCGGTGTTTGTGGACACATTTATGACGAAGCTGAAGGTGACCTGGATTCAGGCCTCGCACCTGGCACTTTATGGGACGAAATTCCTGACGATTGGCGCTGCCCTGAATGTGGTGTAAATAAAAGCGAATTCGATTTAATGGACTAATCCAGTTTTTCCGGAGGACAGTATGCAGATTGTTATAATAGGCTCAGGGGTTGCGGGAGTAAGCTTTGCAGAGAAGTATCGCTCCTTGTCAGCCGATGACGACATCACTCTGGTAACTCGCGAGCATGATGGCTATTATTCGCGGCCTTTGCTGTCCCGTGGTTTTAGCAAAGCCACCATTGAACAATCCATCATCCTAAAGACTTTTGATAAACTGCGCGAAATAAACATTGATGTACTGTGTGGCGTTGAAGTAACGGCTATTAATCGATCAGAAAAGGAAATTGAGATTAGCGGCTCCTGTCAGGAAAAAGCTCTTCAATATGATATTTTGATACTTGCCCAAGGATCAGCAGCATTTATTCCTTTGCCGTTTGAGCCATACAGTAAGCTGTTTTTCTGCCTGAATAGCCTGGTTGATCTGAAATCCCTGCGTAAATTTCGGCAAGATTTTTTAAACAAAAACCAAAAGCCTGAGTGGGCGATTATCGGTGGTGGATTAATCGGTTGCGAAGTCGCATCAGATTTGGCTGTTGCCGGTGATAAGGTTACCCTGTTTCATGCGACAACTCGCTTAATGGAGCGGCAATTGGTGGCAGATGATTCAGATTTGGTACTTAAAGTGTTGCAAGATTCGGGTGTTAAAGTCTTGTTAAATCAGTCCGTAAGGGATTTTGTCCGGGAAGACGGCAAGGTGTGCGTAAGAACTGAACTGACGACTGAAGTTGACGGTTTAATCGTGGCCTGTGGCTTTAAGCCTCGCTCGGAACTCGCTCAAATTGCCGGCCTGGAAACAGGCAGAGGCATTAAGGTTAATGAGTATCTGCAAACCAGTGATGAGTCGATTTACGCATTGGGCGATGTCGCCGAGTTGCCGGATGGAAATCTCTATCCCTATGTTTTACCGATACGAAATCAAGCCTTATGGTTGGCCGAGTTTCTGGCAGACGAAAAACAGGACTCCTGGATTCCGCCTGCTTTTACCACCAAAGCCAAAGTGCATGGTTTTGAGGCAGTTCATCCGTATAATGTCTGATAAACGGGGCGAAAGGCAATGGGCGAAAATCCTTTCCTTTTGTCTTTCACTCTTCATCTTTTACCTCATGCATGACCCAAAACCGCTATTCTGACGTCGAATGTGCCGCCATCTACCGAGCCATATATCAGCGTCGTGATATGCGTCATTTTTTACCCGACCCGATAGCTCCCGACTTGTTATTCCGTCTGCTTAATGCCGCGCATCATGCACCCAGTGTCGGTTTTATGCAGCCGTGGCGATTTATGCGTATTAGTTGCCCGGAGCTTAGAAAAGCCATGCATACGCTGGTTGACCAGGAACGCATCCTGACCGCGCAGGCTTTAAATGAGCGCGAAGAGGAGTTTATGAAACTTAAAGTGGAAGGCATACTGGAATGTCCCGAAGTATTGGTTGCCGCATTATGTGAACAGCGCGATTCGCATGTCTTTGGTCGTCGCACCTTGCCGGAAATGGATTTGGCTTCTCTGGCCTGCGCCATACAAAACATGTGGCTGGCAGCACGAGCAGAAGGTTTGGGCTTGGGATGGGTATCAATGTTTGAACCGCAAGCATTGAAAACTTTACTGAACATGCCGGAGGATAGTCAGCCGTTCGCGATTTTATGTCTGGGCCATGTGGATAACTTTTACGACAAGCCAATGCTTGAACAAGAGCGCTGGGCGGAACGTAAGAACCTTAATGATTTATTATTTGAAAACGTTTGGAATACACCGTGCAGCCAGATTTTTTAATTTCCCCGCTATCTTCTGCGCTTGACGCTGCCTTACAAAACAAAATAGACCAAAAAACCAAGCCCTTGGGATCTTTGGGGCAACTGGAAACACTGGCGTTACAAATTGGCCGCGTCCAAAATAATCTTACGCCTTATTTAAATAAACCCTGTATTCTGATTTTCGCCGGAGATCATGGCATCGTTGCCTCCGGGGTCAGTGCTTATCCACAATCGGTTACCGCGCAAATGGTTGCCAACTTTTTGACCGGCGGCGCAGCAATCAGTGTTTTTGCCCGGCAACATAAGATAGCGTTATTGATCGTCGATGCTGGCGTTAATGCCGATTTGGACAGTCATCCAAATCTGCTTGACGCAAAAATTGGCAAAGGCACAAAGAACTTTTTAATCGATCAGGCAATGACCTATAACCAGAGCAGTCAAGCCCTTAAGGCCGGCGCCGATCTGGTGTTGCGTCAATATGAAGCCGGTTGCAATTGCCTTGGTTTTGGCGAAATGGGTATAGGCAATACTTCATCAGCTTCTTTATTGATGCATTGCTTAACTGACTTGCCCTTGGAGCAATGTGTTGGTCGTGGCACCGGTTTAAACGATCAACAGTTACAAAATAAACTTTCCGTATTGCAGCAGGCTTTAACCCGGCATCAAAACCTGACAACGCCTTTAGTGGTGTTGGCGACATTCGGCGGATTTGAAGTCGCCATGATGGTTGGCGCGTATCTTAAAGCCGCCGAACTGGGTATGCTTGTTTTGGTTGATGGTTTTATTGCCAGTTGCGCGCTGCTGGTCGCTCATAAGCTGCATCCGAATATGCTGGATTATTGTGTGTTCAGCCATGTGTCCAGCGAACAGGGCCATCAGGCTTTATTACAGCACTTTAAGGTAAAAGCCTTACTGAATCTGGATTTGCGTTTGGGCGAAGGTTCAGGCATTGCGCTTGCTTACCCGCTGTTGCAATCAGCTGTCATGTTTTTAAACGAGATGGCAACATTTGATGAGGCTGGGGTTGATCATTGAAAGCAGATATAAGGTTAAAGGCTCAAGGTTTATCACTTTAAATCTTTCGCCTACTCATAAAATAGATTTTGTTTTGGCTGAAGAAGCCCAAAAAAGATGGGGTTCCTATAAATCCGGTGAGCTAAAAACAGTAAGTTATGAAACGGTGATGCAAAAATATAAATGAAAATTGAGTTTCTTTAACTTCCATCTTTCCCAAGCTCCGGAGTCCCGTTTGTTTAAAATAAATGCCTAATTTAAAATTATTCTTCTTGGCTCTAGGCTTCTATACCCGACTGCCCCATCCTCAAACTTTGGATTACAAACAATTGCCGCAAGCCGCAATTTATTTGCCTTTGATCGGCTGGTTGGTGGGCGGTATTTGTGCATTGGTTTTTGTTTTGGCTGATTTGATTTGGTCGCAGACTACGGCGGTAATTTTTGCGTTAATTACCGGAATTATAATGACTGGCGGCTTGCATGAAGACGGCTTTGTTGATGTCTGCGACGGTTTTGGCGGCGGCATGGACAAGCAACGCACTCTCGAGATTATGAAGGATTCCCATATCGGAGTTTACGGCGTGCTGGGGCTTTTGTTACTCGTGTCGTTAAAAATAAGTATCTTGGCCACAATACCAGCCACCGCAGTGCCTTTAGTGTTGTTGGTCGGACACAGCATTAGTCGATTATCACCGCTGTTGTTGATGCACGGTTATAATTACTCCAGAGTACAAGCCAGTAAAGCCTCAGGCGCAGTTTATAAACCTGAATCCAGTGAGTTGGTTTTTGCGGGCGTTATCGCCTTATTACCGTTAAGTTTGTTGCCGGTTTTATGTGTGCCGGCCCTTATTCCGGCGTTGCTGGTCAATGTGTTACTCGGAAAATATTTTTTCCGCCATATTGGCGGCTATACCGGTGATTGCCTGGGCGCAAGCCAGCAAATTTCCGAAACTGTTTTTTATTTAAGCGTGAGTGCCTTATGGATATTTATTTAATTCGTCACACCCAAACCATTGCTGATCCAGGGTTGTGTTATGGACAGAGCGATATTGCGCTGGCCGCAAGTTTTGCTGAAGAGATGGCTGCTGTTCATGACAAATTGCCCGAATTTGGCGAGGATTGCCAGGTTTATTGCAGTCCGTTAACGCGTTGCTTGCAGTTAGCTCATACTTTTTCAGACGCGGTGACCACCGATCAGCGTTTGCTGGAGCTTAATTTTGGCGAATGGGAAAGCACACGTTTTGACTCTATTGACGCTGATGCCTTGCAACATTGGACTAGTAATTATGTGACTGCGGCACCGCCAAAGGGTGAAAATTTTGAAGATTTATACCAACGCACCGGCGACTTCTTGCAAGAGTTATTAGCCTCTAAAGCGGAACAAGTTTTGGTGATAACCCATGCCGGTGTTATTCGCGCTTTGTTGGCTCGTGCTTTAAATCTGCCTTTGGTCAACTCATTTCAGCTTCGCATTGATTCAGGATCCGCGCATAAATTAAGACACTTGGATGATTATCTTTATATCGAATATATTAACTTGTAAATGGCCACTGTTTTCATACGATACAAAACAAGCTTTGAACTCCGCTATT
Source organism: Methylococcaceae bacterium (assembly GCA_947505055.1). Next base: position 22,426 of record CANNLO010000018.1, read on the forward strand.
TGGTGTCCAAAGCTGGCTTTGGCAAATATTCAGTTTATCAATGAACCACGGCGGAAATATTTATCAGTTTGCCAGACGTTTAGGTTGTCTGCCAGAACAGGTGCTGGATTTTTCGGCCAACATCAATCCTGAACAGGCGGTCGATTTAAGTTGCTTGCAAAATGTTTCGCTTACGCCTTATGCCGATCCTGAGTACAGTGATTTAAAACAGGCGCTTGTCCAGCGATATCCGATTCTACCGGGCGCTGCTATTGAGGTTTTTAATGGCGCAAGTGCGGCAATTTTTTCGTTGTTGCGTGTCTTACAACCTCAAGATCTGGTTTTATATACCCCTTTGTATGGCGAATATCCGCATATCGCCGGTAAGTTGGGTTGTGTGGTACATAATATCAGCCGCTTGGATAATATATTGGCCGAGGTTCCCAAATACAGCACGGTGATTTTTGTTAATCCATCTACGCCCGATGGTCAACTTTATGAGCTGCAAGAGTTGTTGGCAAAGTGGCAGGCGGCACAATGCACCATTATCATCGACGAATCTTTTCTGGATTTTTGTGAGGTGGCTTCGGTTGCAGAACATATTACACAATACGATAAACTGTATGTGATCAAATCCTTAAGCAAGTTTTACGGCTGTGCCGGTATTCGTATCGGTTATGTTGTGGCGGCAAGTTCAGCAATAAAAGAACTGCAATGTTTAGAGCCTGCCTGGAAATTATCGAGTCTGGATATGACCTATATGCAGCAGGCTTTGGCAAATACCGCTTTCATTGAACAGACCCGTCAGCAAACCCGACATTTACGAGAGCTATTGTTTAAGGTGCTACAGAATTGCAGTTTGTTTAGACATATTTATCCGGGGCAAGCCAATTTTCTGCTGGCGCGTCTGGTCACTGATGTTGATGGTTATAAGCTGCAAACAGCTTTGGAATCATCACGAATATTAATACGCGTTTGCGACAATTTTGAAGGGCTGGATAAACATCATGTACGTTTTGCGGTTAAGAATGAACAAGCGATAACGCTACTTGGCCAAGGGCTTACAGATTTTAAAAATAAAAAAACACCATAAAAGCACGAACTATTTTTTCTTATTGCCTTCGTGGTGTATCTATCTTAAATAAACCATTAAAAATGAATCCTTTAGCCATTTTTGGCACCAGTTCTGATGCTGGTAAAACCACGTTGGTCATGGCTTTATGCCGGATATTTGCCGATCAGGGCTTTAAAGTCGCACCGTTTAAAGCGCAAAATGTCTCCAACAACTCTGCCGTGACTAAAGAAGGCCGGGAAATTTCCAGGGCTCAATGCCTTCAGGCTGAAGCTGCGCGGGTTGAGCCCAGTTATCTGTTTAATCCGGTACTGCTTAAATCGCACGGCAATGGTTCCGTGCAGGTGATTGTTAACGGACTGGTTTATCAAAACCAGTCAATTGCGGCTTATTACGCTGAAATTGATAATCTGAAACAGCAGGTTAAACAAGCCTTTTCGTTGTTAAAACAGGATTATGAACTGATTATCGCTGAGGGCGCAGGCTCGCCGGTAGAGTTGAATCTACTGAACAAGGATTTGTCCAACACCTTTGTCGCCAACAGTTTTAATACCAAAAATATCTTGGTGGCAGACATTGAGCGTGGAGGTGTGTTTGCGTCGATTTATGGCACACTGGAATTGATGGACCCAGTGATGCGCAGTAATCTGATCGGCGTGGTAATTAACAAGTTTCGCGGCGACCGGCGCTTTTTTGATGAGGGTGAAAAAATCATTACTGAACGTTTTGGCGTTCCGGTTTTAGGCGTATTGCCATTTAAGCCGCTGAATATCGACATGGAAGACTCTCAGTCGCTACGCAATTATCAACAACGAATAGACCACGTCAAAATCAGGGTTGCGGTGATTGCCTATCCGGGCTTAAGCAATTATAACGATCTTGATGTTTTGATGGGCGATCCCGAGCTTTATATCGAACTGATTTATGGCTACAGGCCGCTGGAAAGTTTTGATCTGGTGCTGTTGCCGGGCAGTAAAACGGTGATCCGCGATTTGCAATGGCTGAAAAATCAAGGTTTGTTTAACGAGATTTTGCAGTTTAAAAAACCGGTGTTTGGTATTTGTGGCGGCTATCAAATGTTGTGTCAAAGTTTGCACGATCCAGAGGCTATTGAGCATGGACAGCCCATTATCGAAGCAGGTTTTGGCTTTATCGACGATACGGTACTTTATCAAAGCCCTAAAATTTTGAAGCGAGGGCTGTATCAGTTGTTTTCTTGTGCGGATATTCAGGGTTATGAAATCCATTGTGGCCGTATGGATAAATATCCCTTGTATTATCAAGGCGACCAATTCTCTGGAACTCATGTGCATGGTGTTTTTGATAATGATGTGTTTCGCACCGATTATTTCAAAACTATCAAGCCAGCATATCAGGGTTATAGCTATGGCCACTATCGCGAAGCCGAAATACAGGGCTTTGCAGATATGGTCGAAGCCAATCTGGATATAGCCGCCATTTTGCAGGCGTTACAGGCAGACTGATGTTTCTTGAATTAGCGGCTTTGGCCTATCTTGTTGATATGGTCTTTGGTGAGTTTCCCTGCAAGCATCCGGTGATGTGGATGGGAGATTTTATCCATGCTTTTGAACGATGTTTTTACAGCAATAGAATTCTACCGGGCGCACTCTTGGTGATCAGCTTAATCAGCATAAGCGTGGTGATTAGCCTTGGCTTGGTTTATTTGTGTGAGCTGTTACCCGCCGGATTATCACTTTTGATGTTGGCGTTGTTTGCATCGACAGGCTTGGCGATGAATATGTTGCATGACAGTGTCGCCGCCTTATTATCCTCAGAGCAACCCAAACAGGCATTAAGTTATCTGGTCAGCCGTGACACTAAAGACATGACCGAAACAGAAATTTATAAAGCCGGACTGGAAACCTGGGCGGAAAATCTCAGTGACGGGGTTATTGCGCCGTTATTTTATTTGGTTTTGTTTGGCTTACCGGGAATTGCAGTTTATAAAGCCATCAACACTATGGACTCCATGATTGCCTATAAAACCGAGCGTTATTTTTATTTTGGTAAAACAGCTGCCATAGTGGACGATATTGCCAATTATATTCCAGCACGCTTGACGGCACTGATGATTGTGCTTTTGGCAGGCGACAAACACCGTGCCTGGCAAGTTGTATGGCGGGATGGCCATAAATTGGAAAGTCCTAATGCAGGTTATCCCATTGCAGCTATGGCCGGTGCTTTGGGCATTGTGTTGGGTGGCGATGCGAGTTATCACGGCCAAATCAAGCATAAACCGACGCTGGGCTTGTTAGTCAATCCCGTTGATAAATTTGCACTTATAAAAGCACTGCACATGAAAACAGCTATTAATATGTTCGTTTTAATTGTTTTGACAGCCGGAGCCTTGTTTTTATGAAAACATTATTTATAGGCGGCATTAAAAGCGGCAAGTCCCGTTTAGCCGAAACCTATATTTTAGAAAATTCAAAGACAGCAAAGCCTTATTATCTGGCAACGAACGAGTTTTTTGACGAAGAAATGTTTGCACGCATCCTGACTCATAAGCAACGCCGCCAGGATTTATTTATCACTATTGAAGAGCCTGTTAAGCTATTACAAATTCTGGAAAACTGCCCTTGCCCAGTTCTGGTCGAGTGTGTATCGATGTGGTTGAATAATCAGCTTTATCATCAAACTTCCGAGGTCGAAATTTTGCAGGAGCTTGAGGCTGTGCTTCAACTACCTTGCGATTTGGTGCTGGTGCATAATGAAGTTGGATTGAGCGTGGTTTCCGACAACCGCCTGGCCAGGCAATTTATTGACCTTTCCGGCAAAGCCGCCCAATTAATGGGACAATATTGCGATGAGGTGTTTTTTTGCAGCGCCGGCTTGAAGATTAGAATGAAGTAGACGAGAGACTAAAATCTTCCACCTTTCTACTTTTACCAAGAAAATTATTTTACCCAATTAAACTACAGAGACAACCGTGAACAAAACAGGCTATACCCGATTAATTAAACTGGCTTTTGCGCTAATACTGACCGGCTGTGCCAGTAATCCCGTCGTTCAAACCGATGTGCCGCAGAACAATGCCACTAATATTTCTAAACCTTCTGTTGAATATTCATCACAAATTTTAACCGGTATTTACGCCAATTCCTTGCCGGTACAGAATTTTATTCGGCATATGGTGCAGGACTACAATTTTTCTGAGGGTTATTTAAATAGCCTATTTTCCAAAGCTGAGCGTCTAGATTACGTGATTCGACTGGAAAATCCAGCGCCCTATTCGGGGCCAAAACCTACTAAACCCAGTCCGGGCAGTTGGACTCGCTATCGTAAGCAATTTATTACCGAAGCGCATATTAATAATGGCGTCAGCTTTTGGAGCAGCAATGCCGACGCGGTCCAAAAAGCGAGCGTAACTTATGGCGTTGACCCTGAATATATCGTTGCAATAATCGGAGTAGAAACCTTTTTCGGCCGTAATATCGGTAAAACGCGCACTTTTGATTCCTTAACGACACTGGCCTTCGACACACAACGACGCGCCAAGTTTTTTACCACCGAGCTGGAAAATTTCTTGCTAATGACCCGCGAAGAAGGCTACGAGCCGCGTAAGCCGGTAGGATCTTGGGCCGGCGCCATGGGTTTAGGTCAATTTATGCCCAGTAGCTTCAGAAGCCTTGCTGTTGATTTTAATAACGACGGGCACCGAAATCTTTGGGATCAGCAAGATGCGATTGGTAGTGTTGCGCATTATTTCTCAAAAAACGGCTGGCAAAATAACAGGCCAGTAGCAGAACAGATTAAAGCCAATGGCGCCGATTCAATCATAGAGTTAAGCTCCATAACTGGGAGCGAATACTGGCATGTTCACCCCAATTTTAAAGTGATCAAGAAATATAATAACAGTGACAAATATGCAATGGCTGTCCATCAATTGGCACAGGCAATCAAACAGCGACGCTTATAGGTGCTTATAATGGGCGATGCTCTTTTTGCCGGTTTCCAAGTTGACTTATTGCCAAATATTCGTAATGCGCTGGGATGAAACAACAGATATGAAGAGTTTCATAAGGCAAAGTAAATTGAGTTAAACTCGCTTTCAAACAATGTATCGTATTTGCCCTGTTGATCGGTTAGAATAACATTATGCGCCCGTAGCTCAGCTGGATAGAGTACAGCCCTCCGAAGGCTGTGGTCGGGGGTTCGAATCTCTCCGGGCGCACCAAATTGATACAACCAATTGAATTAAAATGGTTATATATCATCACAGACAATAAATTGGTCATTTGCTACACATAACTGCTACACGCGGAACTGTTAGCCATGCGATTTCAAACCAATCTTGTTCGAAGAGGTACCCAATTTTACTATAGAGGCAGAGTCCCTGCCGATCTAAAAGATCACTATGGAAAGACAGAAATATTTCTGTCATTGAGGACTGCAGATAAACAAAAAGCAGACTTTGCATTGATTCAACTAAAATTCCAATTATTCACAGAGTATGCCAAATTACGTGGCAGTGACCATAGCCTCCCGGCCACTGCCCCCGAAATTATTGCAAATGTTATTGATGTCCCATTAGAATCATCATCAAATCTTTCTGAAACTATTCTATCTTCTGAAATTGTCATTCCTGCAGTAGAGACTCAGAATGTTCCGGAATTGACTATTGCAAATCTGATTGAATATTGGCAAACGCAAAGTGAGAAAAGACCACGTACCCTTATGGAGGTCAATACGGCACGTAAACGACTAGAAAATTTGACCGGACACAATATTGCCAATCAAATTGAGAAAAAAGATGTCATTGGATTTAAAGATAAATTACTAGCAGATGGACTATCATTCGCCACTATTCAAAAACAGATAAATTTATTAAAAGCGGCTTTTGAAGTCGCTGTAAATAATGACTTGATATCCAAAAATCCTTTTCTAGGGGTAAAATTAGTAAAACCAAAAGTAATTCAAAAACCACGGATTCCTTTTTCATCAGAGGATTTACAGAAAATATTCAATAGTCCTGTCTTTTCGCAAGGATTTAGACCCATTGGTGGAGCTGGAGAAGCGTCAAAATGGTTGCCAACTATTGCGCTGTGGACAGGGATGAGATTGGAAGAAATCGGGCAATTGTTGGTGTCAGATATTCAATCCGAGAATGGTATTTACTATTTCAATATTAGTGCAGAGTCAGATTCAGAAAAACAATTGAAGACATCATCATCTATTCGTAGAGTACCAATTCATCCTGAAATAATATGTGCCGGTTTTCTTGTCTATGTTGATCAAATTAAATTATCAGGATCTGGCCGACTATTCCCCAAATTAGTATCTGCAGGACACCGGCAGTTGACGGCAAGTTTTTCGCAGTGGTTTTCTGGATATCTCAGAAAAACTATCGGAATTACTGATAAACGAAAATCGTTTCATAGTTTCCGTCATGGATTTAAAGATGTATGTAGGCTTAACGAAATATCAAAAGATATTCATGATATGTTAACGGGGCACGCATCTTTAGATATTGGTGATGGATATGGTGGAGATTACTATCCACTGATGCCTTTATTTGTAGCAATAAAAAACATTAATTTTGTAATTAATTAAATGAATATGGCTCTATGTGAAATAGAGTGGGTAATTGAATTTTAATTTCCCACAAAGAAAATAAATCATATTGATAAAATTATTAATATTGCGATAACCTCTGGCTCGGCGTTTAGCCAGTTG
>CANNLO010000019.1 GCA_947505055.1 Methylococcaceae bacterium
ATTTTTACAAGTCGATGTTGCCAGTTGCCGATACACTCTATCTTACCAAAATCCATCAGGAGTTTGAGGGGGATACGTTCTTTCCCGAGCTTAATGATGCGGAGTGGGTTGAAGTGGAGCGTGAAGATTGTCACGACGATCCCGATGTTACCTTCAGCTATAGTTTTTTAAAGCTTAACAAGTTAAACAGCCCTAACCGGTTACAGCCAGATAATTTTTAACGGGTTTTTTGGTTTCAGGGCATTCAATGCTAAAACGTTGCACCGACTCATCCAGTCTTAAGGCGGTTAGTTGACCGCCCCAAATACAACCAGTATCAATCCCGTAGCAGTTTGTGCCTTCGTAAAAGCCCAAAGAAGACCAGTGACCAAAGATAATCCGCATGTCTGCGTTTTTGCGTTTGGGGACGGAAAACCAGGGAAGCAGATGTTTGGGTTGTGAGCCTAGAGGTCCGCTTTGAACAAAATCCAGTCTACCGTTAACATCGCAATAACGCATACGGGTAAAACAATTGATGATAAAACGCAGTCGCTCAACGCCTTTCAAACTTGAGGACCAGATATTGGGCTTGTTACCGTACATCTGTTTTAAAAAAATCTGATAATTCGGATCTTGTAGTGCTTGTTCTGCTTGAAAAGCCAGTTTTTTGGTCTTTTTTAAATCCCATTGAGGCGGAAGGCCTGCATGGATCATGCAAAAATCATCGTTAAAATGAAATAGTGGCCTATGCCTTAGCCAATGGATTAACTCATCCCTGTCCGTTGCTTCCAATATCGGCAGTAGTGAATCTTTTTTATTGGCTATTTTTGAAGCACATGAGGCCGCTAATAAATGGAGATCATGGTTACCAAGAACGGTAATAGCAGAACCCCCTAACGATTTAACAAAACGTAAGGTTTCCAGCGATTTTGGACCACGATTGACCAAGTCACCCGCAAACCAAAGCTGGTCGGAGTTTTCATTAAAAGAAATAGTATCCAGGAGCCTTAATAAATCATCAAAACAGCCTTGGATATCACCAATTGCATAAATAGACATGGTTAATGCAGAGTTCTGGGGATTGATAAGGTAAATCGTGGGATATCCGCGTTGAAATTATTTCCATCATCTGAATGCATAGTATAAACGCCCTGCATGGTACCGACAGGTGTTGCTATCATTGCACCGCTGGTGTAACGAAAAGATTCGCCTGGCTTAAGGTAAGGATGTTCGCCTATAACACCGTCTCCCCGGACTTCCTGAATTTTGCCATTGGAATCGGTAATTAGCCAATGGCGCTGGAGCAGTTTTGCCGGAAATGTACCAACATTAGTGATGGTGATGGTATACGCGAAGACATAGCGATCCTCATCAGGAGAAGACTGTGCTTCAATGAAAAGAGGCGTAGCCTCAACTATTATTTTGTTTTTTTCGTTCATTATTAGATCATATAGGTAATATGTTGATTATTTCATCGTAACTTCTCATTAAACGCAAGCAACTATTAAGTATGAAATATAAAGATGGCTTTTTAATTCTGTTACTGGCGTTGTTTCAGCCGGCTTATGCGGAAGATGGTAAGGATTTATTTGCTGCGGCAATGTCAGGTAAGCTCGATAGAACCGAGGCTTTGTTGGCACAAGGAATTGATGTTAACAGCAAAACCGCGAGTGGTCGTACCGCTTTGATGGCCGCAAGTTTCAAAGGCAATGTACTTATTGTTAAAGCGCTAATGGCCTATGGCGCTGATGTGAATCTTGCTGATAATTCCGGAACGACAGCGTTAATGGATGCCTTTGTTTTTGGTAATGAAGATATTGTTAATTCTTTGATTGCTGCGGGAGCCGATGTTAATGCATTGGATAAACAGAAAGTAACGGTAATGGGTAGAGCAAAAAAAACCGCTCATGAAGCAGTCATCAAAATTCTTGAAAAAGCCGGAGCAAAAGAAGAGGCGGAAGTCCCGATAGAAGAGCAGACCGCACCTAAAGAAGGTGTAGATGGTAAGCCTGGTGATAAAACAGGTACCAAACCTGCAGAGCAGCCTGCAGAAAAACCGGGTACTAAACTACCTGTTAAAAAATAAATATAATTAAAGGACAAATCATTGCATATTCACATTTTAGGCATTTGCGGAACATTTATGGGTGGGCTTGCCGTGATTGCCCGTCAGCTTGGGCATCAAGTCAGCGGTTCCGATCAAAACGTTTATCCGCCGATGAGTACACAACTCGAAGAGCAGGGCATTGTGTTACTTGAAGGTTATAGGGCAGAAAATCTGGCGCCTAAACCTGATCTGGTGATTATCGGTAATGCATTGTCACGGGGTAATCCAGAAGTTGAAGCTGTGCTTAATATGGGACTTAGATATGTCTCAGGGCCACAATGGTTGGCAGAGCATGTGTTGCAAGATAAATGGGTGCTCGGCGTTGCCGGAACCCACGGTAAAACGACTACGACCAGTATGCTCAGTTGGATTCTTGAACAGCAAGGTTTCAAGCCGGGCTTTTTAATTGGCGGCATTCCGTTAAATTTTGGGATTTCGGCGCGTTTGGGTGAGTCCGATTTTTTTGTCATTGAAGCGGATGAATATGATTCTGCATTTTTCGACAAGCGTTCAAAGTTTGTGCACTACCGGCCCAGAACCGCGATTCTCAATAATCTTGAATATGATCATGCCGATATTTTTCCTGATCTGGAGGCGATAAAAAAACAGTTTCATCAATTGGTCAGAACAATTCCTGGCGAGGGCCTTATTATCTCCCCGGAAGTTGATGCCAATATTAATGACGTGTTAATTATGGGTTGCTGGACGTCGGTTGCCAAGACATCAATAGATGCGCAAGCACAGTGGAACGCTCAACTGGTCAAAGCCGATGGCAGTCAGTTTAAGGTGTTGTTTGAAAATATTGAACAAGGTTGTGTCGAATGGTCACTTACCGGTGATCACAATGTTTACAACGCACTGTCTGCGATAGTTGCCGCAAAACATGTCGGTATTTTGCCCAAGGATTCTATAACCGCGTTAAGTCAGTTTAAAAATGTAAAGCGTCGTATGGAAGTGCTGGCCAGCATCAATGGAGTAACAATATATGATGACTTTGCCCATCATCCGACCGCGATACAAACGACATTGGATGGCTTGCGCAAGCAGGTAGGAGAAGAGCGGATCATTGCCATTGTCGAGCCGCGTTCAAACACCATGCGCTTGGGTGTGCACACCAAAACGCTGGCTGAATCGCTGGGCAAGGCTGATCTGGCTATCATCTATCAGCCTGAAGCAATGAATTGGGACTTAAGCCAGTTAAAAAATTACGCGAATAACATCGAAATTTGTACTTCGCTGGAGGAAATTATCACTAAGCTAAAATTTGAAGCACGCTATGGCGGACATTATGTGTTGATGAGCAATGGCAGCTTTGGCGGTATCTATCAGCGTTTGCAGGATGAATTATTGTAGTGGCGACTTAAGTCTCCCGATTTGTAATCAATCTATTAATTTATGGGCGACTGAAGTCGCTCCCACCTAATATTAAAGCTAAAAAACTTAATTAAATGCTCATACAACAAGCTCTGCAAACCCTGCTCAACAAACAAAATCTTAGTTCCGATCAAATGCGCTCCGTAATGAAGCAAATCATGAGCGGCAAGGCTACGGACGCGCAAATCGGCGGTTTTTTGATTGCGTTGCGTTGCAAAGGCGAAACCATCGACGAAATTGCCGCCGCCGCCGAAGTGATGCGTGAATTGGCTACCAAAGTCGATATTAAAGGCAAGCATGTCATTGATACCTGCGGAACCGGCGGCGATGGTGCCAATACTTTTAATATTTCTACTACTTGCGCATTTGTCGTTGCCGCAGCCGGCGGACAGGTTGCTAAACACGGCAATCGTTCGGTGTCGAGCAGTTGCGGCAGCGCCGACGTGCTGGAAGCCGCCGGAGTCAATCTGGATTTAAGCGCCGAACAGGTCGCGGACTGCGTCACGCAAATAGGCGTCGGTTTTTTATTTGCACCCAAACATCATGGAGCGATGAAATATACCAGCAATGCACGTAAAGAAATGGGGGTCAGAACCTTGTTCAATCTCCTGGGCCCCTTATCCAATCCAGCCGGTGCGCCCAACCAGTTAATCGGAGTCTTTGATAAAAAGTGGGTAGAGCCATTGGCACAGGCTTTGAATAAACTGGGCAGCAAGCATGTGTTGGTGGTTAATGCCGATGATGGGCTTGATGAAATTAGCATTGCAACGCCTTCCAGCATTGCCGAACTTAAAAATGGTGAGGTTGTCAGTTATATGATTACGCCGGAACAGTTTGGCTATCAACGTGCTAGTCTGGCTGAATTAGCTGTCGATGGTGTGGTTTCCAGTCTGGTGATGGTAAAATCAGTGCTGGATAACAAACCTGGAGCGGCCAGAGATATAGTTGCGCTTAACGCCGGAGCCGCGATTTATGCGGCAAATATTACCGATACACTGACTGCCGGCATAGAAAAAGCGGATCAACTTATCGCCAGCGGCGCGGCAAAAGCCAAGTTTGAGGCGCTGGTTGAGTTTAGCCGGGGATGTTAGAGTTAAAAATAATGTAGAGGCGAATTCATTCGCCTAATCTCGTTCCAAGACAGCGCTTCGGAACGATTCCAAACAGTAAACCTTGAAATAGAAACGAAACGATGACCAACACACCTGATATTTTAAAAAAAATTCTCGATAAAAAAATCGAAGAAGTTACCCAGCGTAAATTAGGCATGTCGATTGCCAATCTGGAAGAAATTGCTTCAGGCGTAGAAGGTCCACGCGGCTTTTATAACGCACTGCAAAGTAAAGCCTTAGCTAAAAAGCCGGCCATTATTGCAGAAATTAAAAAAGCTTCACCCAGCAAAGGCGTGATCAGGGAAGATTTTAACCCAATTACTATCGGCCAGGATTACTCCATGAACGGTGCGACTTGTCTTTCGGTGCTAACCGATAAAGAATTTTTTCAGGGCTCGGAAGTTTATCTGCAGATGGTTAGAGAGCGCTGTCCGCTGCCGGTGTTAAGAAAAGATTTTATGATCGATCCCTATCAAATCTATGAAGCTCGCGCTTTGGGAGCTGATTGTATCTTACTGATAGTCGCTGCTCTGGAAGATGGACAAATGCACCAGTTGTCGGATACGGCAAGCAAATTGGGTATGGATGTTCTGGTAGAAGTTCACGATGCAGAAGAGCTGCAAAGGGCACTAACACTGGACACTAAACTGATCGGCATCAATAATCGTAATCTGCGGACTTTTGAAACTTCCTTGCAAACTACGTTAGCGTTAAAAGAGCAAGTTCCTACCGATCGTTTAATTATTACCGAAAGCGGCATTCATACCAACGAAGATGTGCAGTTGATGTTGGATAACGAAATTTATACGTTCCTAGTCGGTGAAGTGTTTATGCGGGCGGAAAGTCCTGGGCAAAAGATGAGAGAGCTGTTTGCTTTGTAGTTCGGTTTTATCCATGTGTCAAATCGTCAATGTTTAGAGATAGGTGACCTTGCAGAATATAAACGTTAAAAAGCCTATCGGTATTTTTGATTCGGGCGTGGGTGGTTTGTCGGTTCTTCATGAGATTCGCAGAGCCTTGCCGGGCGAGGACTTGCTGTATGTTGCTGATTCGGGGCATGCGCCCTATGGTGATAAATCCCAGCAATTCATCGAAAAACGCTCTATTGCAATCAGTGAGTTTTTAATAAGTAATAACGTCAAGGCCATTGTTGTTGCCTGCAATACCGCTACCGGTGCGGCGATTGCAACTTTGCGCTCACGATTTTCTGTGCCGATTATAGCGATGGAACCCGCTGTAAAACCGGCGGCAGCGCTGAGTAAGACCGGCGTTATTGGGGTTCTGGCAACCAGCCGGACTTTGGCTGGCGATAATTTTGTACAGCTATTTGCGCGGCATGGTGGCGATGTGCAAATTTTGGGTCAGGCTTGTCCCGGATTGGTTGAGCAAGTGGAAGCCGGTGATCTATCAGGTCCTGAATCCCGTTTATTGCTGGAACGTTATGTCCATCCCCTGTTGGAGCAGCAGGCTGATATTATCGTGCTGGGTTGTACGCATTATCCCTTTTTAGCGTCGTTGATACAGGAAATAGTAGGGCCAACGGTCGCGGTGATCGATTCCGCTGCCGCTGTTGCACGTGAGCTTTATCGTCGACTTGAAGTGGAGCAACTGTTGGCTAATGATAAAAAGGTGGGTACCGAACTGTTCTGGACCAGTGGCTCCTTGGATCAGGCGGAACCTATATTCTCCCAATTATGGAAAGAGAATGTAGATTTAAACAGCTTGTGTGACAGGTGATTATCAAAAAATTGTTGTTGTTGTGGCTGTAACAAAAGACCTTTAAATGCCTGACCATGCTGCCGGTACTTTCCACTCCTTCAACCACCCTGCAAACTCAGATGCGGGCATGGGCTTGGCAATACTGTAACCTTGGACCTGCCGGCAATCCGTTTTTAAAAGAGCAATTCCTTGTTCGATTGATTCCACGCCCTCTGCAATGACTTGTCGTCGGAAAGATTTGGCTAAACCAATGATTCCTTGCACGATAGCTAAAGCGTCTTCGTCTTCCAGCATATCTCGCACAAAAATCTGATCGATTTTTAGTGTTTCTACCGGTAGATGTCTGAGATAACTAAGCGAAGAATAGCCAGTACCGAAATCGTCCAAGGCAAATTTTATACCCAGGGTTTGACATTCTATGATTACCTTGGAGGTAAGATGCAAATCATGTAGTGCCTGAGTTTCCAGTATTTCCAGTTCAAAATCAGCCGGATTGACCGTAGGGTAGCGCTCAAAGGCATAATAAAGTTGAAGAATAAAGTCTTCGGCTTGCAGTGATCGGGCAGTGACATTTACACTGATTTGAAGATCCATGCCCAAACTGAGCCAACTCTCCATGTGTTGCAATGCCTGATCAATAACCCAAGCATCGAGTTTTATAGCTAGCTCACTGTGATCAATCAGCGGTAAGAAATCACTTGGCTTAAGCAATCCGCGTTCTGGATGTTGCCAGCGAATTAATGCTTCTGCACCGAAAATAATACCCTTCTGCATGTCAAATTTGGGCTGGAAAAACAGTTCAAATTCGTTGTTTTCAAGCGCCAGTCCAATGCGGTCAAGAGCTTCGCGATGCGCATGGAGTTTACGATCCAGCTCCAGATTATAAATATGAAAGCAGTTTTTACCTTCCTGTTTGGCCTGATACATGGCTTGATCCGCTTGACGTAGCAGAGTATCCGGGACGGAGTAATCTTTGGATTGATGTTGCGTGTTTAATATCTTGTAGTCATCAGGAAAAATACTGATACCAATACTGGCAGAGACAGAGACATGCTGATTGCTCAAGAGAATAGGATTGCTGATAGTTTCTAGCAGACGATGCAAAGTAATCTCGCAGTCTTCTACCTTGTCCAGATCAAGCAATAAAAATACAAACTCATCGCCACCTAAACGAGCAATGGTATCACCGTCGCGTAGTGCATTTTTAATGCGTTGGGCAATTTGAATCAGTAATTGGTCGCCCGCTTCATGGCCGAGTTTATCGTTAACCGCTTTAAAACCATCCAGATCAAGGTAGCCAATGGCCATTAAACAACTGTCACGTTTGGTTTGGGCAAATGCCAGGTTCATGCGATCTGCCAACAGTAACCGGTTAGGCACACCGGTTAGCGGATCGTAGTGAGCGATAAGTTCCAGCTTTTTTTCATGATCTTTAAGTGGAGTAATATCCGATGAGGTACCGATATAATGGGTTATTTTTCCCTGTTTATCTACAACAGCAGAAATGGTAAGCCATTCGGCAAAGATGTCTCCATTCTTCCTGCGGTTCCACACTTCGCCACACCAGTGGCCTTTTTGTGTGATTGTTTGCCACATGGCTTTATAGAAACTGTCTTCGTGAAGTCCGGATTTGAGGAAATTGGGTTTGTGGCCCAGCACATCGTCTCGTGAATAGCCTGTTACCTTGATGAAGGCAGGATTTATGTCGATAATGTTGCCCTGCGCATCGGTAATCATTATGCCTTCCTGAGTGCTTGTAAAAACGCTGGCTGCCACACGTTGCTGCTCTTCAATCCTTTTCTTTTTACTTATTTCGCGGCGTAAACGCATATTCCAGCTTGAGATAAAAACCAGCAGTAAAATGGCGGCTATAGCATAGAGTAGAAATGTTCTGGTTTTTATTCCGGGCTCATACTTTAAACTCATCCAACGATTCTGGATGTTATTTTTTTCCGCTGGGGTGAAGTCAATTTTTCCTGTTTGTACCTGGCCGTAAATGAAGCCCTCCAGATGATCCGTTGACTTGACCAGACCCAGCTGTTGATAAGTGTCAGCAATGCGTTGAAAACGTTTGATGTCGGTGTGACCAATTGGTATGGTCTCGGGTAAAATCATTTTTAGCGTTTCCTGTGCCTCAAAACGCAGATGATCGGCAGATAGCCGGTTTCCGGGATTATATTTATCCAGAATGAGCTGGATCATTTCATCTTGATGCTTGAGAGCGTAATCCCAGCCCTTAAGGGAGGCGCGCAAAAAACGCAGAACTCGTTCCGGGTGCTGGTTTATTTCCTGCTCCGTAGTGAAGAGATTGTCACTTAAAAAATCCACACCATAATTTCGGGGATCAATAATGTTTATTTCGATGTCGTGTTTTTTAAAATATTCGACCTGGTCGGTAAGATAGCCAACCATGACATCAGTTTTCCCATTAATTAAGTCGTTGGGGTTAAAGGAGTTATCCAGACGAATAAATTGCCGAGAGGAAATACCGGTTTCGTAAAGCATAGCCAGTAGCGGTGCATTGTCATATGTGTCTTCCATAACTCGTTTGCCCTTAAGTTCATAGGGACTGACTATGCCTGATTTTTTTAAGCTAATGTATACCAGCGGATTATGTTGAAAAATCGATGCTAAAATAACTACAGGATTGCCCAGTAGTCTCTGCTCTAAAAGACCGGTATCGGATACGCCATATTGAGATTCGTTTTTTAGAACTTGATCGATATTATTAACACCAGAAATGCGTTCGTGAATAGTAACATCGAGCATTTCTTCAGCGTAAAAGCCTTTTTCCTTAGCCGCATAGTACCCTGCAAACTGATAAGAATGTATCCACTTGAGTTGCAATGACACCCGTTCTGTAGCCTGTCCAGAATTCGCAAATAAAGGGAATGAGCAGAAAGCCAGATAAAATAAAGTAGCGAGACGGAATATGCGCATATAAATCAGCATAAAAAAGGATTTAATTTTAATATTCTACCATTCAGTTTGTGCGATTGTAATGTGGAAATATGTAAATGAGATAAGCGATTTTAGTTAGATCATCAACTCATGATAGTTAGAAAGCTGACTGTAATATAGTGCATACCGGTTTAAAAAACTGTTTAAACAGCATGTGTTTATGAGTAATCGGTAAGATTTAACTATGAATCTATGGTGATTTATTTTGGTTATTAAGCAGTTAGTATTGATTTTAAATGAAATGCACTTATAGTTGCGCAACAAAAACATAAAATTTTAGAGAGTAAACCATGCAATATTTCCGTCTTTCGTTTATCGTTACCATCGTTTGTCTTGCGGCAGCCTATTATTGGGCTGGAATAATGGGTATTTTTATCGCCAGTATTCTGGGAGTTCTTGAAGTCAGCTTGTCATTTGACAATGCTGTTGTTAACGCATCGATCTTAAAACGTATGGATGAACGTTGGCAGCATTACTTTTTAACCTGGGGGATTTTGATTGCCGTTTTTGGTATGCGACTGCTGTTTCCAATTGTAATTGTTTCGGCTGCAACCGGTATTGGCTTTATGGGTGTTACCGAAATGGCCTTAAACGATACTGCGACATATGCCAAACATTTAACTGAGTCACATGTACAAATTGCAGCGTTTGGTGGCATGTTTTTGCTGATGGTGTTTTATTCATTTATTTTTGATGAAGAAAGAGAATTACATTGGCTGGGCTGGATTGAAAGAAAGATGGGTTCTTTTGGAAAGCTCGAAGCCATTGAAATTATTATGGCACTGGGCCCATTGTTAATTATCCAAAATTACTTGCCACAGGATATTCGTTTGGACGCACTGGTTGCCGGTGTTACCGGTGTTATTTTGTATGTGGTAGTAGATAGTATGGCGGCCTTGTTCGAGAATGAAGAAGAAGGCGAAGAAGTAGTTGCTGTACTTAAAAAAAGCGGCATGATGAGTTTTATCTATCTTGAAGTGCTGGATGCGTCATTTTCGTTTGATGGCGTGATTGGTGCTTTTGCGATTACCCAGGATGTAGTTATTATTATGCTGGGTTTGGCGATTGGTGCCATGTTTGTCCGAAGTTTGACTGTTTATCTGGTGCGCAAAGGTACGCTGGACGAATATGTGTTTTTGGAGCATGGCGCGCATTATGCGATTGGGGTGTTGGCGGGCATTATGTTGGTTGGCATGACCCAGCATATTTCTGAAATCATCACCGGCTTGTCGGGAGCCGTATTGATTGGCTTATCGGTGATTTCTTCGATTCGCTATAAGAAACGCGAAGCCAAAGCTGCTGTTTAAGGTTGTGTTTGTATTTCTTGATTAACAACATTAAGCGAATCCCGCTTACAATGAAGCCAGAACATATTTGATTTTTAAACGTGTGATTAAGGTGGGTAAAAATTAACCCGGTAAATTATTTAAACGGTTTATTTAGCATGACAGTGTCAGCATGAAGACAACGTTACGCAAATTTACCTTTATTTTTCTGACGCTAGTTCAATTGATAGCACCGTTGGTGCATGCGCATACTGGTGAGAAAATTTCAAATGTCGGACTACATGTTCCCGGACTTGAATTGCTTGGTATTGAACAAAATGGCCTGAGATGTCAGGCCATTGATTATGATCATGGCATCATGGTCGGTATAGATGCCGGTATAAAAGACAAAAAAGTTAATGCGATTGCCGAATCAGATAATGACTATTATGTGCATCAACAGTCGCGAGCCTTTAACCTCGCACGATCTCCTTCTCACACCACAATTCTATCCCCTCCATCGCAGCGGTTTGGACGATTGATTTTATCCTCGCTCATTCCCCGAGCACCTCCAGTTCAGTAAGCGCTATTGATGTGTGGTTCTTAACCGGATTCAGTAAACAAAAACCATTGTCGAAAGAACCGTGTAGCTTTTATTTATAACGCGGCAAAAATGCCGTATCGAGCTTGACCTATGTTTTTTTTGAACCTTATTAAAAGGCTCATACCCACATTCCTTTCTGGTGCAGTGGTTTTCTTTGTCGCAATAACTCCTGGCTTTGCTGATTCGCCGCTCATTGTGGAGCATCATGATTTGATTGAAAGCGATGCGAGTTTGAGTTTAGCTAAAGTGATTACTTTAACGCTGGAAAAATATCCTGATGTAACCTGGCTTACTTCACTCGAAGAAGAAGCCTCGGCGCTTGCCCGGCGAGGTAAGAGTTGGACCGCTGGTGCTTCTCAGGCCGGGCTACGTTTTCAGGAAGCGAGTAGCGGTACCCTTCATTATATTGACGCTTTTGTTCAGGTACCGTTATGGAACTTTGGGCAGCGCGATGCCGAACAGACAGTCGCCAAACAAGCTGAAAATAGTGCATTGTCACAAACGTTCGCAGTTAAATTAAGGGTTGCCGGCTTAATTCGGGGTGCTTTGTGGGATATGGAACTGGCTAGTATCACTTATGAGCAGGCAAAAGCCGAACTTACGGTTACAGATCAGTTGCTGGCTAAAGTACAACGACGTGTAGAGTTGGGTGATTTGCCTCGCGCCGATTTATTATTGGCACAATCGGAGTCTTTGCAAAAACGCTCGGTGATGACATTGGCGGAAGCGGAATTAATGCATGCCCGTAAACGTTATGCCAGTATCACGCTTTTAACTAAAGCTCCGAGTGATTATCGGGAAAAGATGGCAGATATAGTTAAAATCCAACAAAGTCATCCGGCCTTGGTGGCAATAAATAGCCAGATTAAACGTAAACAGGCGGAACTCAATGCGATTAAATTGGTGGGTTCAGGGCAGACGAATGTCGCGGTTGGTATTAATAGTGACCGCTATACCGATGATCAACGCAGTAATAAAACGGACAGTTTTAACATCGGCGTTACGGTTCCTTTTGGTGGGACTGACTATCTTTCGCCACATATCGCTGCGGTTAATGTTGATTTAAATAAATTAATGTCTGAACAGCAACAACTGAACCGTACTTTGGAACAGGCGCATCATGAAGCTGAACATAATCTGGAAGTCAATCGGGTAGAGCTGAGTATCGCCAATGAACTGAAACAGGTGGCGGAACAACACTTAAAAATGACCGAATCAAGTTTTTCGGTGGGAGAAATTGATCTGATGGATTTATTAAGAATCCAGTCCAGAACCCAGCAAGCAGTTTTAAATGCCAAGCAACGGGCGGTTATGCTTCAGCGTGATATCGCAATTTATAATCAAGCCGTAGGAGTTACGCCATGAGAAGTTATCAATTTTTACTGCTATTAAATTTGGCATTGGTGGCCTGTCCGGAAGTTCTGGCAGAAAACACTATTCAAATATCTATGGAACAGATGACTAGCCTAGGCGTAAAACTGGGCAAAATGGATGCCGTAAGCCAGTTTCCAGTATTGTCAGTTCCAGCCAAAGTGGTCATTCCGCCGTCACAGGAGTATGTCGTTAGCGCAACACAGGCCGGATTTATTGAAAAGCTGAATGTGGCGATAGGCGACAAGGTTGTAAAAGGGCAGTTATTAGCGCTGCTTAACAGTCCTGATTTGTTGGTGTTACAGCAGGAATATCTTAAGGCCGATAACGCATTGCAATTGGTTTCAGCGATTTATCAGCGTGATAAAAAACTGCTTCAGGAAGGCGTCATTTCTGATCGTCGCTGGCAGGAAACCAGTAGTCAATTTCATTCTGCGGTTTCTGAAACGGAAAAACAAAAGCAATTACTGGAAATTACCGGTATGAGCGCTGGTGAAGTTGCGCAGTTTGGCAAAGTACATAGTTTAAGTCGTCAACTCAGTGTTCGGACTCCGATTACCGGGGTGGTCATCGAACGTTTGGCTGTCGTGGGAACGCATATTGATATGATGGAGCCACTTTATCGCGTGGCAAATCTGGAGCAGTTATGGCTGGAAATGGCCATTCCCCAGGAACGTATTGGCAATCTTAAAATCGGTGACCGGGTCGAGCTTGAAAACTCGAAAGTCAGTGCAAAAATCAGCCTGTTAGGTCAAAGCGTTAATACTGAAAACCAGACTATTCTGGCGCGAGCGGTGGTAGATCAACAAAATTCAGCGATACTTCGAGTGGGTCAACGGCTCAATACGCGGGTTATTCAACTTAGCGACAAAGCTACCTTTAAGGTTCCAAATGCGGCGATCGCTCAGAATGACGGTAGAGCCTTTATTTTTATCCGTAAGCAGGATGGGTTTGCGGTTGTACCTGTTACTGTTATTGGTAAACAAGAGCTTGAATCTATTATTCATGGCGACTTCAAAGGGAATGAAGAGATTGCGGTAAACGGTGCGGTTGCACTAAAAGCTAACTGGTTAGGACTGGGGAGTGAACAATAATGTCTAATCTGATTCGCTTTGCACTGAGCCAGCGACTGTTGATGATGTTGTTAGTGGGACTGTTATCAGGTGGCGGCTATTATGCCTTTAAAAATATCCCGATTGACGCTTTTCCTGAAGTGTCGCCAACACAGGTAAAAATTATCGTAAAAGCGCCTGGAATGACTGCGGAAGAAGTTGAAGCCAGAATTACTGCGCCCATCGAAGTTGAGCTGCTGGGGATTCCGCATCAAACCATGTTGCGCTCCCTCGCAAAATACGCCTTGACTGACATTACCATCGATTTTAAAGAGGGCACGGATATTTACTGGGCTCGGCAACAAATTGCTGAACGCTTGAATACAATGTGGGGCAGTTTGCCGGTAGGTGTCGAAGGTGGAATTGCGCCTATGACGACACCTTTAGGTGAAATGTTTATGTTTAATATTGAAGGCGGTGATTTAAGTTTAATGGAGCGCCGCAGTTTGCTGGACTGGGTTATCAGACCTGCCTTGCGGACCGTGCCAGGCGTGGCTGATGTTAATTCACTGGGCGGTCTGGTCAGAAGTTTTGAAGTGGTGCCGGATAATACCCGGATGTCGGCTAGAGGTATCAGCATGGCGCAGTTGACCACGGCCTTGCAAAACAATAATCGCAATGATGGCGCCGGACGGATGACTGATGGTGAAGAAGCCTTGATCGTGCGTGCCGAGGGACGAATCAAAACACTCGAAGACGTCGGCATTATTGTTGTGGACAGTAAAAATGGTGTTCCCATCACCATTAACGATGTTGCAACGGCGAGAGTTGGTGCATTGACCCGCTATGGCGCTGTCAGTAAAAATGGCGAAGGAGAGGCAGTTACCGGTTTGGTGTTAAGTTTACGCGGCGCCAATGCCAGGCAAACCATCAAGGGTTTAGAAAAGAAGCTTGCAGAAATCAGTCCGGGTTTTCCGAAAGATGTTGAAGCCAAGATTTTTTACAATCGTGGCATTCTGGTCGACAAAGCGGTAGAAACGGTTTTGCATGCCCTGCTTGAAGCCATTGCCTTGGTCATTATTCTGCTGATTTTATTTTTGGGCAATTTACGCGCAGCCTTGGTGGTTGCTTTTGCCCTGCCGTTGGCGGCCATGTTTACTTTTATTTTGATGAATTACATGGGCATGTCAGCAAACCTGATGAGTTTGGGCGGCCTTGCCATTGCCATTGGTATGCTGGTCGATGCGGCTGTGGTAGTGGTTGAAAATTTGATTACCCATTTAGCCCATACCGAAAAAGCCCGACGTTTGCCACGGTTGCACATTATTTATCGGGCTACCAGCGAAGTTGCAGGACCTGTGGTATCCGGTATTTTGATTATTATCATCGTATTTTTACCGTTGCTGACTTTACAAGGATTGGAAGGTAAATTATTTACTCCGGTGGCGTTAACGATAGTGTTTGCGCTTAGTGGTTCTTTGGTTTTGTCGCTAACCGTAATTCCAGTTATCGCTTCTTATTTGTTAAAAGAAGTGTCCCACGAAGAACCTTGGTTGCCAAGGCAGATGCAAAAGCTTTATCAACCTGCTTTGGTTTGGTGTATGGCCAACAGCAAAAAAGTGTTTGTTGCCGCCGGATCATTGTTGGTCGTAACGCTCTTTATTTTCACCCGAATTGGTAGCACTTTTATGCCGACGCTGGACGAAGGCGATATTATTGTGCAACTGGAAAAGCTACCCTCGATTACTTTGGAGCAATCGGTGGATCTGGATATTCAGGTGCAAAAAAATCTGCTTAAAAATGTGCCTGAAATTGTGGATATTATTGCTCGCGTCGGCTCGGATGAACTGGGACTTGATCCCATGAGTTTAAATGACACCGATACCTTTTTGGAGCTGAAGCCAAAAAATGAGTGGCGTATGGATACCAAAGAACAATTGCTGGATGAAATACGCAAGGTGATGGCGCAAACGCCAGGCATTGCTTTCCAGTTTACCCAGCCGATCGAAATGCGGGTTTCAGAAATGCTGACGGGAACGCGTGGCGATGTGGCGGTTAAATTGTTCGGAACTGATCTGGCCGTATTAAATGATAAGGCGCAGCAAATTTCTGAGGTGTTGAAAGGCATTACCGGTGCCAGCGACGTGTTCGCGAAGCAAAATGCGGGGATGCAGTTTTTACAATTGACCATTGATAAATCGGCGGCAGGACGTTTGGGTCTTGATAGCGATAGCATTGAAGCGTTGTTGCGGGCGCAGATTGAAGGCTTGAAGCTGGGCATCGTTCAGGAAGGTATTAAACGGACGCCGTTAATATTACGCGGTAAAAGTAATACCGCCGATTTTGACAACCTGCAAATTACTTTGCCGAGTGGCGGACATGTGCCGGTAACGGCAGTTGCAAAAATAGAAAAAGTAGAGGGAGTGGTGTCGGTACGCCGAGAGCATGGTCAACGTTTCGTGGTTATTACCAGTAATGTGCTGAATCGGGATTTGGTAGGTTTTGTCGATGAGGCGCGAAAGGCGGTTGCTGACAAAATTGAGCTTCCAACCGGCTATACAATTGAATTTGGCGGCCAGTTTGAAAACCAACAACGTGCAGCGGCTACTTTGTCATTGGTGATTCCGATTTCATTGGGTTTGATTTTTTTGTTGTTGTTTTCAACCTTCGGGTCAGTTCGGCAAGCCGTGTTGGTATTATCCAATATTCCCCTGGCAATGATTGGTGGCGTATTTGCCTTATGGGCGTCCGGCGAATATCTGTCGGTACCGGCCTCAGTCGGATTTATTGCGCTGCTGGGTATCGCCGTGCTGAACGGCGTGGTCATGGTCAGTTATTTTAATCAACTGATTGCAACCGGTATGGATATCGTTAAAGTCGTGTTAGTGGGTTCCTCACGGCGTTTACGACCGGTAATGATGACCGCCAGCATTGCCGCGTTTGGTTTGATTCCATTACTGTTTGCAACCGGGCCGGGTTCTGAAATTCAAAGACCATTAGCCATCGTTGTAATTGGCGGCTTGGTGTCCTCGACTTTTTTAACCTTATTTATTTTGCCGATTTTGTTTAAATTATTTGGACTGGCACCGGAGCTTAAACGATGAACAGTAAAGAATTTTTAGTCACACTTAATGTACCGGTCAGTCTTGAGGAAGCGATTGTTGATTGTCTGTTGATACTGGAATCGGAATATGGCTTTAGCAGTTTTCCGGTCAATTCTCATGATCACAAAAATAAAGGTTTATCACTTGCAGAACAGGTGAGTGGTCGGCAAAAAAGAATCCGTTTTCAAATGTACGTGTCGGAACAGGGTTTGCCCGTATTACTTGCACAACTGAGATCGGATTTTTCCGGTGCAGGGATTAAATACTGGGTGTTGCCGGTGATTGAAAACGGGTTTATTTAGGCGCGTTAACTTGATTCTGGTTTAAATACCGTTATACAAGATCAGCATACTGTTCGGTAATTTGATGAAACGCGGCTTCATGATTTAGAAAAGCTTCAACAATGTCCGGGTCAAAATGAATGCCACTGCCTTCAGCAATGATCGCTTTGGCTTTATCACGGGGGAAAGGGGCTTTGTAAACACGTCTGCAGGTCAGAGCATCGTAAACATCGGCTAACGCCAAAATTCTCGCCACCAGTGGAATAGCTTCTCCCTGAAGACCAAGAGGGTAGCCGCTGCCATCCCATTTTTCGTGATGCCCGTAGGCGACATCCATTCCGCATTTTATAAAACTTTGCGAGGGGTATTGATCATAAACCGTTCGTAGCGTATCACCGCCAATCTGGGCGTGAGTTTTCATGATTTCGAATTCTTCAGGCGTCAGGCTACCCGGTTTTTTGAGTATGGCGTCAGCTATACCGACTTTGCCTATATCATGTAGTGGCGAAGAGCGTACCAGATCCTCGATAAATTCTGGGGTAATGATATGGCGGTATTTTTCGGTTGAGGCCAAAAACTTGCAAATTAACCCGCAGAGTTTTTTGAGGCGCAGCAAATGCGCACCGGTTTCTGGGTCACGATACTCGGATAGCTTTGCCAATGCAGTGATAATGGCATCCTGGGCCTCGTCAAAAGCTTCATGATTCCAGTGACTTTGTAGCGCAGTGGCAGTCACATTAGCCATACCTATCAAGGCTTCCAAGGCATGGGTTTCGATCATGATATCATCGCCTGCCAGATTGAGCAGGCCTAACACGCCCTGGTTGCCCTGAAGCGGGATGGACATTAATGGTTTGCCACGAAACAGTTTTCTCTCAAAGGCGTTTAGTTCTGGACCATTTAAGCCTTTGTGCTGCCAGATTTGTTGGTCAGTTAAGGCTTTACTAATCATTCCGCTGGGACAGTTGTTGAGATTGAATCCGGCCAGTTCCATATATGGATAGTGGCAGGCAAAATGCCCATCCAGTTGAGGGCTAAGCCATAAAGTTATATCGCTGAGTTGGGTTAACTCGCAGACTGTATTAATCAAAGCCGAAATGATGGTTTGTGAGTTGCTCATGTGCGTCATTTTGGCGACATAACGGTATTGTAATTCCAAAGCCCGGGTTTTCTGCTGTACTAAGGTTTCCAAGTGGTTATTTAAATGATTGAGTTGTTGATTGGCTTCTTGCAGACGTGATTGCAGCATATGTTCGGACATACGCAACCGGTATTGTTCCAAGCCATCTTTTAGTGTTTCCACGATAATTTCTTTGGGACATGGTTTATTTAGAAACCTTGAAATATGGGCGTTGTGCAAAGCATTGACTGCCAAATCGAGCTCTGCACGACCGGTAAGCATCATGAGTACGGTATCAGGATAACTTTGATAGACGGAATTCAAAAAAGCAATTCCGTTTATCTCGGGCATATTGTAATCCGAAACGACTACTGCAAAAGGTCCTTCGCTGGCTATTAAGGCAAGGGCTGCAACTCCACTCTTAGCAACTGAGATGTCAAGTTCTTTTCGTAATTGGCGTTTTAATCCCTCCAACAATAGCACGTCATCATCGACGAAAAGAATTCGTTGGCTGATTTCGGGAGTAGCGATGGTCATACGTTTTCCAGAGTGTGTGTGATTAGATTATCGATTATAGTCAGGGAATTATTTATCGGCATGACTGGCTAGCACCTTGTCAGCTAATAGTTGCCAGGCAGGCAGGCGCTCAAGTTTATTGATGCGTTGTAAATAGTCCGTATTCAGTGGCATGTCAAACAGTCGATCGCAGTCAGATATTACGGAAGGATTTAGCAAACAGGCGGCGACATGCACAGCGGTGAGGACGCTAATATCATCGTAGTCGGTATTGTTTGGCCGATTTTGTAACAGGATAGCCTCGATAATGCCCGGCGGAATTTTCCAGAGACTTAAAAGATAAGCCGCAGCTTCTGAACGAGTAAAGCCAAAAATATCTAACTCTAAATCGGCAACGGGTATTTCCGTGTTTTTGACCTGTTCAAGGAGAAACCTAAGTTTGTCCCCGCCGCGTGATAGAAAGATCAGTAATCCCAAATTATGCAATAAGCCACCTAAATAGGCTTGATCCGGGCGGTCTTCCTGCTGGTTTTCCGATAAGGTTATCAGCCGTGCCAAATCGGCAACTCGGCCAGCGTCTTGCCAGAGGCAGACCATATAGTCTTCCATTTTAGAATTTAAAATTGGAAACGCATTTTTAACATGTACGGATAATACCAAATTATTTAGCTTTTTAAGACCAATCAGATTCACGGACTCAGTCAAATTAGATATATTACGATTCAAGCCAAAATACGGTGAGTTGATCAGTTGCAGTAATTTTGCGGACAGCACCATGTCACTGGCAAAAATATTGGAAATCTCGTTGATGGTAGTATTTTCGTTGGCAATGGCTGCGTTGAGTTGGTGGTAAATTTTCGGTAGACTCGGTAGTTGATTTGGATCTCCGACTTCAGCAATAATTCTAGGGTTTTGTAAGCAGTCCTGAATCTTGAATATCTGGGAAATAGCTTCTCGTAAAACTTCCGCAGTACAAGGTTTACTGAAGTATTGGTGTGCTACCTCCAGGCCGCTTTTAAGGCTCATTTCATCAGCATAGCCGCTTAGAATGATACGAACAGTGCCCGGAAACTTTTCGCTGACAATTTTTAGCAGTTCGTCACCGCGCATTGCCGGCATCATCATATCGCTTACAATCATGTCTATGGGGAATTGCGCCATCAAGTCTAGCGCTTGCACGCCAGTCTTGGCAAAGAACAGTTGCCATTGGTCCCGGTAAGGACGCAATTGGCGCTGGATACCGTTTATGACGTTTTCATTGTCGTCTACAAACAAAATGTTTTTCTTATTCATGAGCGTTTATTTCTGATTTTAGGGCCTGGAAGGTAATTGAATATGGAATGTAGTGCCAATACCGGGCGTTGAATCAAAGAATAATTTACCTTGATGATTTTCAACGATAATGTTGTATGACAGGCTTAATCCCTGTCCGGTACCTTTACCAACCGGTTTTGTTGTGAAAAACAGGTTGAAGACTTTGTCCTGAATCTGGGGAGGAATGCCGATGCCGTTATCTTGGATTATAATTTCTACGCTGTCACCAAGTTTATGAGTGGAAATTGTAATTAGGCCTTTGGGAGTTTGGCACTCTTCAATTGCGTGAGCAGCATTGGTAAGGAGATTGATAAAAACTTGATTGAGTTCGTTGGGGTAGCATTCAATGGTGGTAATGTCGGGGTCAAAATCGGTTTTAATTTCGGCAATGTACTTATAACTGTTGCGGCTCAGAGTGAGTGCATTATTCAGTACTTCGTGCAAGTTGGTAGTTTGCTTGGTTTGACTTTGTTCAACATGAGAAAAAGATTTCATCGCCTTGACTATTTCTGCCACTCGATCAACGCCTTCTTGTGCCTGTGAAATGGCTTTTGGACTGTCTTCAAATATAAAGTCCAAATCATATTTATTCATCAATTCAACGAGTTTTGAACTTAATTGATCATCCGAAAAATTTTGTAAGGCTTGTTGATAAGCGATGAGGTCGGCAAAGTTTTCTTTCAATGCCGAGAGATTGTCGCCAATGTATTGGATGGGCGTGTTAATTTCATGGGCTATGCCAGAAGCTAACTGGCCGATGGCTTCCAGTTTTTGGGCTTGTACAAGCTGTGCTTGGAGTATTTTAGTTTCGCTGATGTCGTCAATTAAAGCAGAAAAAAACAGTTCTCCTTCGATTCTCATGGGGTTAATTCTTACCAAGATTGGAAAAAATGCGCCATTTTTATTTTGGCCCTCCACTTCACGTGGATTACCGATAATATTAGAAATATTGGTGTCCAGATAATTTTGAATATAGCTATCGTGTTTGGAAGCGATTTTCGAGGGCATTAAACAGTTGACGTTATGGCCTATGATTTCATTTACGTTGTAACCAAAAATTTTCTCGGCCGCTTTATTAAAGCTTTGAATAATGCCGGCTTTATCAGTGGTTATGATGGCACAAGCCGCCGTATCCAGTATGGAATTAAGTTGGGTAGCCCGTAACTCTGAATCCAGCCTGGCTTGTTCGAAAGTATGCGTTTGCGCGTTCACTGTTTTGATTATCAGCGGGCGTAATACTAACCGCCATAACAAGGGTAGGCTAATGGAGATTAGCATTATAGAATCTAAAGTAGCAGCTTGAATGAACGTAAATGAAACGCCCTTGTACTCGATTTCTTCAATTATTAAGTGGACAGTTAACTCTACAATACCAATAATAAAAACGATGGTGAACAGTGATGAGATAAAGTTGCGCTTAAGTAAGTGTGCCGGTAGCAACGGGTTAATCATACGGATGAAATCCTTAAAAGTTACGTCTTGTTAGCACTATTTTAATATAGCCTGACGAGAATAGCATTGAAAGGATAGAACTAATTGACAATTTCCGAGAACTGATCTGAAAACCGGAATAACAAGACTGCCGTCTATGGCAACAGGGACGCTAGCAACGGCTGTAATCTATTAACTTGCCTTTGCAGGGTTAATCGATTGGCAATAATGATGCTCTTTAACTCAGTTAGCGCCAGCGCAAAGTCATCATTGACGACTAAATAATCAAATTCGGCATGATGGCTGATTTCGGTAACGGCGTCGCGCATTCTTCTTGCGATGATTTGCTCATCATCCTGGCCCCGGTTTCTTAGCCGTTGCAATAAGACTTCGGTCGAGGGCGGCAGGATGAAAATGGATAAACTTTCCGGCAGCAGTTTTTTTATTTGTTCAGCACCCTGCCAGTCAATTTCCAGAATGACATCCCTACCCTGATTTAAATTATCTACTACGGTTTGCTGTGCTGTGCCGTAGTAGTTATCAAAAACCTGAGCATGTTCAAGAAACGCGCCCTTGGTTTGCATGAGTTGAAACTCTTCGATACTCACAAAGTAATAATCCACGCCATGGGTTTCGCCAGGCCGCATTTGGCGTGTGGTATGGGAGATTGAAACCGTCAGGTCAGGCACATCGGCAATCAGTTGCTTGACGAGACTGGTTTTGCCGGCACCGGAGGGCGCTGAAATAATATAGAGTTTGCCGATGGTCATGGGGCTAAGGTTTCAGGGTAGAAATTTTCGATGGTAGATTGTAGGAATTCGCCGTTAGGCAATCCACTTAAACTTTAAAGGTGGAGTAACAATGTCTATGCAACCTGGAATTTAAAAGCATCACTATCAATATAAATATCAACAGGATTTTTAGGTGCAATAGTCGCAACCGGTAAATCCTCATCTGAACGCCAGCTTATGACCGCATCTTGTTTATTCGCGCCTGTGATTAAAAAAATCAGCTCGTGTGTGTTGCTTAAAGCCTCGGCGCTGATGGAAACACGTTCTGGCGGTGGTTTGGTAGAGTTATAAACCGCATGGGTCAATTCTTCTTTTACGTGCACATGGCCAGGAAACAAACTGGCAGTATGACCATCTTCGCCCATGCCCAATAACACCATATCAAAAGGTAGAGCATCGGCTACGATGGGTCGATATTGCTGTGCACCCTGTTCTGGCCCGAGTTCAGCTGGAATGGTAAAAATCTGCGCTTCAGGAATAGCCACTTTGTTTAAAAAAACCGAACTTGCCATCAGGCTGTTTCTATCCGCATGATCGATTGGCAAGCAACGTTCATCGCCGTAATAGATGAACCAGTTAGCCCAGTCTGCATCCGTTTCGGCTAATAAACGATAGACTTTTTCGGGTGTACTGCCACCGGCTAAAACCAGTTTAAAAATACCGTTTTCGGCGATGGCTCGTTCGGCAGCGTTGATGATTTGTTGATAAGCGGCCAAAGCGACCTGATCGGCCGATTCCAGATGATGCCAACGACGGTTATGATGCATTTATTTACACTCCGGTGTTAAGGAACTGCGCCAGGATTGTGAGCTTTTTTCAAATAAGCGACTGTCTTCAGGCCCCCAGGAACCGGCGGGATAGGTAGCAATGAAGTCGCGCTCTATTGCCCAGGTTTGCAAAATTGGATCAACGATGCGCCAGGCGTATTCGACTTCATCAAAGCGCAAAAATAAAGATCGGTCGCCTTTAAGTACATCCAGCAACAAATCTTCATAAGCGTCGATGGCTTTTTCGTCTTCATTACGGAAACTGGCATCCAGACTGCTGGTGCGTGTACTCATTTCCAGACCCGGTTCTTTAACGGTCATTTCGATACGAATACATTCTTCAGGTTGGATGCCCAATAAAATCCAGTTCTGGGTCATGCATTGTACATTAGTGCCCCTGAAAAACTGTAGCGGCGGATGACGAAAACAAATGGAAATAGTCGATTGCGCTTTGGCCAACCGTTTGCCGGTACGTAAATACATCGGCACACCACGCCAACGCCAGTTATCGACAAACAATTTCATGGACGCGTAAGTTTCTGTGGTGCTGTTGGTGGGTACATTGTCTTCCTGCAAATAGCTATTGACCTTTTCGCCTTTAACATGACCTTGGGCATACTGACCGCGAAAAGCGTGTCCATGCACGGCTTCTTTGGGAATAGGGCGGATAGATTTTAAGACCTTCACTTTTTCATCGCGCAGTGATTCGGCTTCCATAGACGCTGGAGGTTCCATCGTTACCAAGGTCAGCAATTGCAGCAGATGGCTTTGCAGCATGTCGCGCATGGCCCCCGCCCCATTGTAATAATCGCCCCGGCTGTCGATGCCGATTTCTTCTGAATGAGTGATTTGAATATGGTCGATATAATTTCGATTCCATAACGGTTCGAGCATGACATTGGCGAAGCGAAATACCAGAACGTTTTGTACCATGCCTTTACCGAGGTAATGGTCAATGCGGTAAATTTGCTCTTCGGTCAGATAGTTACTGATGCGTTTTTGTAAAGCTTGGGCGCTGTCCAGGTCGTAGCCGAATGGTTTTTCGATAATAACTCGACGCCAACCGTAGTCTTCAGCAAATAATTGATTATTACTTAACAACTCCATGACCGTGCCAAAGTCCGAGGGACTAATTGACAGATAAAAAGCGATATTTTTGGGGAAGTTGTTTTTTTCGTTTAGGAGATCCGCAAGTTCTGAATAACATTCAGGCTGCTGAATATCGCCTTGATGATATTGAAGACGATCGCTGAAACGCTGAAAAATGGCCTCATCAAATTCGTCTCTGGATTTTGCAACAACCATCTCTCTGACTTCGCTCAGCCATTTTTGTTGATCCCAGGATCTCCGGCCTATGGCGAGAATACGGGTGCCAAGAGGAAGCCGGCCCGCCGCATCAAGATGATATAGCGCGGGCATTAATTTAATTCGGGACAGATTTCCTGTGGCACCAAAAATAACGTAAGTACAGGGGTCAGCATTCATAATTGAGGAATCGGTAGTAATAGAAATATTCTTTGTGTGAGCGTCGCCAGCGTTGCTCACACAATTGGTTTTCTTAAAAATTAAACCGTATAAGTAGAAGAAGCCGTTTTGCCGCCATGTCCAGTCCAGTCGGTATGAAAGAACTCACCTCTGGGTTTGTCGGTGCGTTCGTATGTATGGGCGCCAAAATAGTCCCGTTGTGCTTGTAACAAATTGGCGGGCAATCTTTCAGTGCGGTAGCCATCGTAATACGCTAAAGCCGAAGAGAATGCAGGAGTAGGAATACCTAGCTCGATACCTAAAATGACGGCTTTACGCCAGCCTGCATCAGCCTGTTTCATTGCATCGACAAAAAAATCGGCAAGCAACAGATTTTCCAGTTCAGGATTTGCTTTGTAAGCCTGTTTGATATCATTTAAAAACTGGCTGCGAATGATACAACCGCCACGCCACATCAAAGCGATCTCACCATAATTGAGGGACAAGTTATATTCTTTGGAGGCTTCGCGCATCAAACGAAAACCTTGCGCATAAGAAATAATCTTGGCGGCATACAGGGCGTCACGTATGGCGTTAATCATGGTTTGTTTGTCGCCGGTAAAGGCTTGTTGGTGCTTTGGCAACACTTGAGCAGCTTTGACGCGTTCTTCTTTTTGAGCTGACAAACAACGTGCAAATACTGATTCACCGATCAAGGTCAACGGAATGCCCAGATCTAGCGCATTAATGCCGGTCCATTTGCCGGTGCCTTTTTGGCCGGCAGTATCGAGAATTTTATCTACCAGAGCTTGGCCGTCTTCATCTTTATAAGCCAGGATATTGGATGTTATTTCAATGAGATAAGAACTTAAGTCGCCTTGATTCCATTCGGTAAATATCGCGTGCATTTCATCGGCATTTAAACCCAGACCTTCCGAGAGCAATTGATAGGCTTCGCAGATTAATTGCATATCGCCATATTCGATGCCGTTATGCACCATCTTGACATAATGACCTGCGCCATTATCACCGACCCATTCGCAGCAAGGATCGCCGTTAACCTGAGCGCTAATTGCCTGAAAAATCGGTTTAACGGTAGGCCAAGCATCTTTGTTGCCACCCGGCATAATTGATGGACCGTGTCTTGCTCCTTCTTCGCCGCCGGAAACGCCGGTGCCAATGTAGTTAATATTTTTTTCTTTAAGTGCAGTGGTGCGGCGATTGGTGTCGGTAAACAGCGAGTTACCGCCATCAACAATAATATCGCCAGCGGCCAAAAGTGGTATTAATTTATCGACATATTGATCAACAACCTCACCGGCTTTAACCATCAACATGACAATACGTGGTGTTTGCAGACTTTCAATCAGTTGTTCAAGTGAGTGAGTACCCATAACTTGGGTATCCTTTGCCGGGCCATCCAAAAACTCGTCGACGGTGCTGGTGGTGCGGTTATAGACTGCTACTTTAAAGCCGTGGTCGTTCATGTTGAGAACCAAATTTTGTCCCATGACCGCCAAACCGATTAAACCAATATCTGCTTTCATATTTGTCTTCTATAAGATTAATGATAACTGCATAGTAGCATAGGAATGACAATGAAATAAGCAGAGCGAATTTCTTAATATGAATTTAATGTTCCTGACTGAATTTTTTTGTGTTCGGATTGATTTAAACACTCAGGGCAAAGCAGTTGAAGCCGTGTGATGTTTAATTTATTTTGGGTTGGGCGCGCAGGGTATTGAGCTCTTCCATCAAGTCCAGTACCAGTGCGATACCGGCCAGATTAAGCCCAAGGTCACGCTGCAACCTTAAGGCTGAACGAACCCGCACGAGGCTAGCGCCTGTAAAATGCCAAACATGAATTGCCTCGCCTTGCGGTTCAATAATGCTTTCTTCAACCAGGCTGACAATCCAGTCGGCATGAACGCCGCAAGCGTGACACAGTTGCCCCAAAGTCAGGATATCATCTTCAATAACGGCACCGGTATGTACCGGCATTAAGTCATGTGATTTCATAGTCGTTATACCCCTAGAGTCAGCCGTGGATTAAAATCAAGTTCATGTTGCAGGTTTTTGTAGGCGGATTTAGCGCGCTCAGTGTTTGCAGGTGG
This sequence comes from Methylococcaceae bacterium, assembly GCA_947505055.1. The sequence continues at coordinate 26,447 of CANNLO010000019.1, forward strand.
CAATGCAATCTGCAAAACTATAAAAAAATCACCTGGCGTTTTGGCTGGAAGTCCACGGCCTTTTAGTCGCAGTTTTGTGCTTTGATGGGAATTGGGAGGGATTTTTAAATCAACATTCCCGTCCGGCGTAGGTACTTTTATCGTTGCGCCTAAAACAGCTTCCCACGGTGTAACGGGAAGTTCCATATAAATATCAGTTTCGGAAACGCGGTACAGGGCGTGTTTGTTAAAAGCAATTTCAAGCAAGAGATCACCCGCTTTTCCGTTTGAACCCGGTTCGCCCTGACCTGTGAGTCTGATGTGTTGGCCGGGTTTAATGCCTTTGGGGATTTTGATATTCAGGCTTCGGTGTTTAAGCTGTAAGTTGCCATGCGCATCCATTTCTGGTGCACTTAAGGAGATATTGCGCGTAGCACCCAGAAAACTGTCTTCCAGATTAATAATAATTTTCGCGTGGCTGTCCTGACCACGTGTTGCAAAACCTTGCGCTCCGCGATTGGCTTGGCTGAATCCGGCGCGACCGAACAATTGTTCAAAAAAGTCACTGAAGGCGCTGGAATCAGTGCCTGTGAAACCGCCGCCTTTAAATTCGAAGCCTTCATCCCAGTTGGGTGGCGGCCTGAATTCCTCGCCTGCTTTCCAGTTGGTACCCAGTTTATCGTAAGCGGCTCTTTTTTGTGGATCCTTAAGTACCTCATATGATTCGCCGAGTTCCTTGAACTTGGATTCCGCATCGGGTTCCTTACTGACATCCGGATGATACTTTCGGGCCAGTTTGCGATAGGCACGCTTTACCTCATCCTGGGTGGCGTTTCTGGCGAGCCCCATGATTTTGTAATAATCTTTATATTGCATGTTGTGACCATCCGATTTAAGTTGAATGAATCCGGGAAATACATAGAAAGTTAATGATTTTAGTCTTTTAAATTACTTGCCCGATAGCCGCGCATAAGGACGACAAAGGCCAGAAAATCGTAAAAGCCGTGGATAATTATAGGCAATAATAAATTCCTTTCACCGCCATAATCCAGTGACAAACTTAAATAAACGCCAACTAAAGTTGCTATCACCGCATAAAGCGGAGTTACAGCATGAACCAGTCCAAAAATAATATTACTAACGACCAGGCCTGTCGCCATTCCCCAGGATGATTCCAGCCAGGGTTGAATAACACCGCGAAACAAAAGTTCCTCGGAAAAGCCCGCAATGGCAGAAAGAACCAATAAATCGGTCCAGTGGCAATGACGTAACCCAGAACCTAAAGTATTAAGCAGTAATTTTTTAATCCTGACTACCGACTCAGTCTGAAGTTGCTCCATAAATAAAAAAAGCAAAAACAGCGGCAGAGTGCCTGCCGTACCATAAGCAATAGCGGTTTCCGAGAAATGCAAATTTTCAAAAGGATCGATATGTGCAATCCAGCCTAAAATCATTGCGACCAGAATTAACGCCGCTTCAAATAAACAAGCTTTTTTAAAGAAATCAGCGGGTGTGACAGAGTATTTATCCATTTGCATTATTTAATCACGTTAACAAAAGAACATTCTAATCAAAAATGGTTAGAATAACTGCTTTGATTCCGGATCTTGACTGACGTTATGCTGTGTTTTATATATAAAAGCTCGAAAAAAGAACATCTTTATTTGTATATTGACAAAAAAGACGATTTTTCAAAAGTGCCGGAAGCGCTGTTTATCAGCTTTGGCAAAATTGAATTTGTAATGGAGCTGGAGTTGACACCAGAACGCAGGTTGGCAAGGGAGGATGCCGAGAAAGTTATGGAGGTTTTAAAGGGTAAAGGTTTTTTTGTGCAACTGCCGCCGGTTACGTTGTCGTTGCCGTTGAAGATTCAATAAGGATCTTCTGAAGAGTTGGCTTTTGAGGAAATCTCAGCCTGAAAGATAGTTTCGTAGTCTTGGCCGCCATAGAAAATACCAATAATGGATACTACTTTGGCAGTTACATGGTAGGCAATTATGGTTCGCGATTTGTAGTTGGTGAGGAAACGCGCTAGAGGGATTTAAATTTAGCGCATCGAAAGCAGAACCAACTTGATTCCTGAGCCAATTTTCCATGGTGTGGCCACGGGCTATAAGGGCTCGCAATCCACCCCTAATGACGTCGCTTTCACTCGCATAGATGCCTGCCTCAACGTTGGCTTTGACGGCATCAGCCAAATCATTTGGAAGGGTGACACTAAGTCTTTGGGTAGTACTCATTTTGGCTCTCCGTTCAATCTACACGATAGAACTTTAACTTTACAGCTGGCAGCTAAGCTTTAGGCAAAGTAACACCAGTCTGTC
>CANNLO010000020.1 GCA_947505055.1 Methylococcaceae bacterium
AAAGAGATAAACCATTCAGACTAAGATTTACAAAGCTCATCAAAAGTTTACATTGTCTTTATCAGAAAGATAGCCACCTACAAACCTTTTAACTGTTGCCAGACAAGTCATCCATAAAAACAAGCAAATGGTCAACAAGTAAAGGAGGAGGAGGAGGAGGAGGAGGAGGAATTTCTTATCATGAATGATCTATTACAATTATAAATTAAGCTGGAATTCTGGGCTAAACAAGGTGAAAACCAAACGTCTTAATTCGCCTCCCTTTAACATTTCCAGTATCAACTTTTGATTTTTTCTTTCAATAAATCACGAATTTCTGTCAATAATAATTCTTCTTTAGAAGGCTCTGGAGCTATTTCAACCGCTTCAATTTCAGACTTCTTGAGCCTATTGATTAGTTTTACTACCATGAATATGACAAAGGCAATGATTGTAAAGTCAACTATTGATTGAATGAAACTACCATAATTGAGCGTTACGGCAGGCGCATTTTCTGCCGCTTCTTTGATGGTAAATGCCAACTTTTTAAAGTCCATGCCGCCGATTAAGACCCCAATCGGAGGCATGAATATATCCGCAACCAGAGACGAAATAGTCTTGCCAAAAGCAGCACCGACAATAATACCCACAGCCATATCAACAGCATTTCCCTTAATGGCGAATTCTTTAAACTCTTGCAATATACTCATTTTATTTCCTTTTTTTTATATAATTACGAAACGTTAGCCAATGCCCCTGGCAAAAACCTGAGACATTGGAAGTATAGTTCTGAGTTAAAAATTTCGTCAAATCTATTTACCCTTTTGCTCCGACATTTTTTGACCGTGTCTCTCCATCATTTGGCCATAATGCGCCTTCATCAAATCTAATTGCTGCTTTTTTAAAGCTTCTTTTTTGACGGCATCTTTTTCTGCCAGAATCTGATTAGACAGGTCATGCATCTGCAGCATGTGCTCCTGACTACTACGCATCCGCTCACTTTGCTGCTCTTCGGTTATGCCACTCATCATCCCCATGCCCATACCGTGATGCTGCCCCCCCATTTCTTTCATGGGCTCAGCTAGCTTTTGAGCTTCGGTGGCTGAGACAGTCAGGCTTATGGATAACAACGCTACAACAATTAACATTGATTTATATATATTTTTCATTTATTTTCACCTTTGTAAAATGGGTTGATTGAAGTTCAATTGTAAATGAATTGAATGCCATATAATTAAAAATTTAATGAATAAGCGGCATGCACAATCAAATTCGATAAAACGAAAGCACGCTTTTGCTCATTAATCTAATGGATAGCACTCAAGTCACAGTCATTTACAATAAGAATAAATTCATTTGTCATAAAAGAGTAATATGTCTTTTGTTACAATGCTTACTTTAATGCGCCCACTCTAATTATGTCTAAATTAAATATTCTCGTTGTTGAAGATGAAGACGCCATCAGAGAAATGTTGATGATGGTTCTCGAGCAATCCGGTTTCAGATCAATTGCTGCCGCAGACTCGGATGATGCGCAAAAAGCCCTGGACGAGTCTTTACCTGACCTTATCTTACTGGATTGGATGCTCCCTGGCATCAGTGGCGTTGAATGGGCAAGACGTTTAAAAAAAGATCCTATGTATAGGGAGCTGCCTATTATTTTACTAACGGCCAGAGGCGAAGAAGAAGATAAAGTGAGAGGGCTTGAAATCGGGGCCGATGATTATGTCACCAAACCCTTTTCACCCAAAGAATTAGTGGCAAGAATTCGTGCAGTGCTCCGCCGCAGCGGCAAAATAAATGACTTGGCGCAAATTAGCGTGGGTGACCTGGTTCTTGATACCGAACAACACAGACTCAGTCTGGGCGACAAGCAACTTGAAGTCAGTCCGACCGAATTTCGTTTAATGCAGTTTTTTATGACTCATCCAGATAAAGTATTTAATCGCACTCAATTGCTTGATCAGGTTTGGGGAAGAAGCGTATACATCGAAGAACGAACTGTCGATGTGCACATCCGTAGACTTAGAAAAATCCTGGGTGAACATGGAAGAGAAGATTTGGTTCAAACAGTTAGGGGATTTGGCTACCGGTTTTCAATGTCAGATACCTCGCCCGTCCTGATATGACAGCAAATATAACCACAACTGAAGTTGTTTCGACTGTCTTTAATAAAGATGCATCGACTGATCAGTTGACCATAAAATTCTAAAATTATGGGAATTTGGCAAAAAGAACTCATTACCGCTTTGCTACTGCTGTTAGTAGCTGGAATAATTGGCGGCTTGACCGGGCTTTTTTTGCCTCTAGCTTTAGCATTCACCCTAGTCCTGTTATTAACCCAGCTATATCAGATTAACCGTTTCGAAAAATGGATACGCACTGGCGGTCGCTCTAACTACCCTAAAACCTCAGGTATTTGGGAAGAAATCTATTACCATGTTTACCGGATCAAAAAAAACGAGAAAAAGCGTAAAAAGAAACTGGGAAAAATGGTAGATCAATTTCGCCAGTCAACTGAAGCCTTGCCCGATGCCGCCGTCGTCCTAAGTGCCAATGACGAAATTGAATGGGCGAATAAAGCCGCCAGAGAAGTCTTTGGCCTACAAGCCTCGGATAAAGGCCAGCGCATTCCCAATCTAATTCGCTTCCCTGAATTTATCCGTTACCTTAGATCGGGAAATTATACCGAAGCCGTCATCTTGCCCTCACCTGTTGATCACCGCATCACTTTGGCAGTTCGTATTATCGCCTATGGTGCCGGATTACGTCTGTTATTAGCGCAGGATGTTACTCAGCTTAAAAAAATGGAGCGAATGCGCAAAGATTTTGTTGCCAATGTCTCACATGAACTCCGAACACCACTGACAGTCCTTAAAGGTTATCTGGAAACATTACAGGACATGGATGATGGCGAATCGCCGTTATTAACGACTTCGTTTTACCAAATGCGGGGACAAACCGAGCGCATGCAGCATCTGGTTGATGACTTACTGTTGCTGACCCGGCTGGAAACCCAACAAAAGAAAACCGAGTGCATAGACATACCCATCCTGTTAACTCAAATTTGCAAGGAAGCAGAAGCGCTAAACGGCAATGCTCCTATAGACACCTCACCAGCTCTGACAGGTAAGCTTTTTGGCCGGATTGAATTAACGCTTGAAGCAAATACCTGTGTAATTGGTGAGGAACAGGAATTACGCAGTGCATTTACCAATCTACTCGGCAATGCGCTCAAATATTCACCGGACGATTCAGTCGTCAAAGTCCGCTGGCACGCCTCCGATGACTTCGTAATTCTGGATGTCGCGGATCATGGCGAAGGTATCGCTATGGCCGACATATCTCGCGTTACTGAGAGATTTTACCGCTCTGAAGTCAAACGGACCAAGAAAGTGGGTGGCACCGGTCTCGGACTGGCTATCGTAAAGCATGTCTTAATGCGCCATGATGCAGATTTAAAAATTGCCAGTGAATTGGGCAAAGGCAGCTGCTTCAGTTGCTATTTTCCGCGTAAACGGATTTGCAGCTAATAGCCCATAAGTGGCATCAAAACTATTCACACCAACCTCCTCACAGCTAATTGCAAGTGGTCTCTATTCCTATACAAATCATAATTTTCGGGATTTAACAGAAAAAATCTCGAAAAAAACCGCATCAACCAGCACTAAGAACTGGATTTATTGATTTGCCTCCACCCTTGACAACGGTCAGTCTATCCCCCATGTTAGCATTAACTTAAAAAACTTCCTGATGAGGTAGATAGTATGCGTATGGACAAATTAACCAGTATGTTTCAATCAGCAATTGCTGATGCACAAAGCCTGGCCTTGGGTAAGGACCATCAATTCATTGAACCGACTCATGTTCTGCTTGCCTTGTTGGACCAGCAAGGTGGCAGCGTCAAACCCTTGTTGACCAAAATGGGTATCAATATCCAGCTACTGCGCACCGAACTGGTCAGAGAACTGGATCGCATTGCAACGGTGACTGGTTCTGGCGGAGATGTACAACTCTCCAATGAACTATCCCGTTTAATGAATTTAACCGATAAGCTGGCTCAAAAACGTAATGATAAGTTCATTTCGAGTGAACTGTTTTTATTAGCGGCATTTGAAGAAAAAAGTCTGGTACAGGATTTGTTAAAAAAAGCCAGTGTCACCAAACAGGCCATAGAAAATGCCATCGATGCCATGCGCGGTGGCCAGCCCGTCGACGATCCCAATGCCGAAGAACAACGACAAGCCTTAAATAAATACACCATCAATCTGACCGAGCGTGCTGAACAAGGCAAACTCGACCCGGTGATTGGACGAGATGATGAAATACGACGCACCATTCAGGTTTTGCAACGCCGCACCAAAAATAACCCGGTCTTGATTGGCGCCCCGGGGGTTGGTAAAACGGCGATTGTTGAAGGTTTGGCGCAACGCATTGTCAATGGCGAAGTGCCTGAAGGCATCAAGGGCAAACAGGTTTTGGCGCTGGATATGGCCGCGTTGATTGCCGGAGCGAAATTTCGTGGCGAATTCGAAGAGCGTCTGAAAGCGGTTTTAAATGATCTGGCCAAACAGGAAGGTCAGGTCATTTTGTTTATCGATGAACTGCACACCATGGTCGGTGCGGGTAAAGCAGAAGGCGCCATGGATGCCGGCAATATGTTAAAACCCGCTTTGGCACGTGGCGAATTGCATTGCGTTGGCGCTACGACACTAGACGAATACCGTAAATACGTTGAAAAAGACGCGGCTCTTGAACGTCGCTTTCAAAAAGTATTGGTCGATGAACCGTCAGTTGAAGATACCGTTGCCATTCTGCGCGGCCTGAAAGAAAAATACGAAGTACATCATGGTGTGGATATTACCGATCCGGCCATTATTGCAGCGGCAAACCTTTCCTATCGTTATATTGCCGACCGCCAGTTGCCTGATAAAGCAATCGATCTGATCGACGAAGCCGCGAGCCGTATTCGTATGGAAATTGATTCTAAACCTGAAGAAATGGACAAACTTTATCGACGCTTGATTCAGTTGAAAATTGAGCAGGTGGCACTTAAAAAAGAAAAAGATGCAGCGTCTAAAAAACGCCTGGAGATTCTGGAAGAAGAAATCGCAACCCTGGAAAAAGAATATTCCGATCTGGAAGAAATTTGGAAAGCGGAAAAAGCTTCCTTGCAGGGTTCAGCCTCGATTAAAGAAAAGCTGGAGCAAGCCAGAACTGAACTGGAAGCGGCCAGTCGTACCAACGATCTGGCTCGTATGTCTGAGTTACAGTACGGGATCATTCCCGCGCTGGAAAAACAATTGCATTCAGACTCGCCTACCGAAGGAAAGAAAATGACTTTGTTGCGTAACAAAGTCACTGAAGAGGAAATTGCCGAGGTAGTATCAAAATGGACCGGGATTCCCGTGTCCAAAATGATGGAAGGTGAACGCGACAAGTTATTGCGCATGGAGGAAAATCTTGGCAAACGGGTTATTGGTCAGGAAGAAGCATTAAAAGCGGTAAGCAACGCGATTCGCCGTTCCAGAGCCGGTTTGTCCGATCCGAATCGGCCAAATGGCTCGTTTTTATTTTTGGGGCCGACCGGTGTGGGCAAGACCGAATTATGTAAAGCCCTTGCCGAGTTCATGTTCGATACGCCGGATGCCATGGTGCGCATTGATATGTCCGAATTTATGGAAAAACATTCGGTAGCGCGATTGATTGGGGCGCCTCCGGGTTATGTTGGATATGAAGAAGGTGGCTATTTAACAGAATTGGTCAGACGTAAACCGTATTCGGTTATTCTGATGGATGAAATTGAAAAAGCCCACCCCGATGTATTTAACGTTTTATTACAGGTGCTGGATGACGGTCGTTTGACCGATGGGCAAGGCCGAACAGTCGATTTCAGAAATACCATTATTGTAATGACCTCAAATTTAGGCTCGGATATTATTCAATCACTGTCGGGCGAAGCACTTTACACTGTTATGAAAGCTGCGGTGATGGACATAGTTGCCACCAAGTTCCGTCCAGAATTTATTAATCGGATTGATGAGGCCGTGGTATTTCATTCCTTGGGACGAGGACAAATTCGTGCTATTTCTGCCATTCAAATCGAGTACTTGCGTAAGCGTTTGCAAGAACGTGAAATCGGTTTTGAAATTTCAGAAGAAGCTTTTGACTTATTGGGCGAAGCCGGTTTTGATCCGGTTTACGGTGCAAGACCAATGAAACGCGCGATTCAGCAACAGCTGGAAAATCCGCTGGCTCAGGAAATATTAGCCGGTAATTTTGTAGCTGGCGATATTATAAAAGTCGCTGTTGAGCATGAATCGATGCACTTTTCCAAGGGATAAAACGCAATGTTGTTAATGAAAATTCATTCATTAACAAGTTTTTAGTCCCACTTCAACAAACATCTGCATAACTCGTCATCCCTGTATTGAATGCGGGGATGACCTTGCAAATAGTCAAAATTTTGTAATTATTCCCCATCCTTTTTCTTGTTTATAACGTTTGGTATATAACGCCGCGCTTATACACCCTACTGGTTTTTTTATGTATAGAAAGTACGAAAATCAGCCTGTAAGGGGCTTAAGTTCAGCGACATACATCAACTATCCACCTATCTTTTATGCAATATTAAAGTAGCAAAAATAATATGACTATATTGATTTTCTGCTACACTTACGTATAAACACCTATACTACCGAAAGGTAAGCTTTGTGTCACAAAAGCTCTTAAGTGAATATCTCCTTTGGCTTTAGTAGCCCCTATACTCCTTACCTGTGCTGGTAATTATTGTTTTAAATATCAATCTATGGAAACAAAAGACAGCGTTGAAATTGCGGAAATAGAAATAGACTTGCTATTGGAAGCTATTTATAGACGCTATGGCTATGACTTTCGCAATTATTCCCGAGTCAGTCTTGAAAGACGCTTATTACAGTTCCTGAATGATGCAGAGTACAAGACTTATTCTGAAGTAACGGGACGACTATTAAGAGACAGTTTGTTTTTTCATAAATTAGCCGCTTATTTTTCAATTTCCGTGACCGCTTTATTTAGAGATCCTTTTTTTTATAAAGCCGTACAGGAAAAAGTAGTGCCGCTATTAAGAACCTGGGCACATTTCAAAATTTGGCATGCAGGCTGCGCTACCGGCGAAGAGGCTTATTCAATGGCAATATTATTGAATGACGAAAAACTGCTTGGCCGGGCAATGCTCTACGCAACCGATATTAGCCAACCGGCCTTGGATACCGCCAAAGCCGGGGTTTATCCTTTGGATACGGTCAAACAAGGCAGCATTAATTATTTAAATGCCGATGGAACTTCTTCACTATCAAAATACTACCACGCCAAATATGGTGCTGCGCTATTGGACTCTTCACTCAAGAAGAAAATAACATTTAGTCAGCATAACTTGGTTATTGATAAAAGTTTCGGGGAAATGCAAATGATTGTTTGCAGAAACGTCCTGATTTATTTTAATCAGGATCTCCAAAACCAGGTGCTGGAACTGTTTTGGGATAGTCTGGAATACGGCGGTTTTTTATGCCTGGGAGATAAGGAAAGCCTGATGTTTTCATCAGTTGCCGACAAGTTTATTGCTATCGATGAAAAAGCCAGAATTTATAAAAAGAAGATTTAAGCTTTTTGATATTTTCATCGCTTTATTTTTACCAAATAAGGCATTGAGCATTTTATAACAACCATGAACACGTCGTTAAAACTTTCTATTTTTACGAAATACCAGTCGCTTTAAGTTTGATTTAGGAGTCTAAGATGCCCGAAGTTTATATTCTCATTGTCGACGACGTACCAAGAAACCTGTTTGCCCTTGAAAAAGTACTTAGTAAACTAAAGGTTAATGTCATTAAAGCAGGCAGTGGCGATGAGGCGCTCGCACATACACTGAACTATGATTTCGCCCTGGCGATACTCGATGTAAATATGCCTGACATGAATGGCTATGAATTGGCTGATTTACTTCTAGGCGACCCAAACACCTCTCGTATTCCGATCATTTTTTTAACGGCAGCCTACGCAGATGAATACCACTCCTTTCAAGGCTATGAAAGGGGAGCGGTTGATTACATTGTCAAACCGTTTGATCCTGTCATTTTTCTTAGTAAAGTCAGCGTATTTCTCGAGTTGGCACGCTACCGAATAGGCCTTCAGGATTTAGTTGATCAACAAACCAGCGCCTTACTGGAAGAAGGTAATAAGCTTCGTTTACTTGTCGAAAATACACCTGACTGCATTTTAAATGTCGACCACCAGGGAAATATCCTTTTTATAAATCAATCACATAATGATTTAGATTTTATTGGAAAATCTGCTTATCAATTTTTTGATGAGGTCGACAACGAGTTGCTGCGAAAAGCCTTGGAATCAGTATTTAAAAAAGGTGAAATTGCCGAATTCGAATCCAATATGCATCTCCCTTGGAACCCCCAGGCCACATGCTATAGCCATAGACTGGCACCGATTGTCCGTAATTCTGATATTACTGAATGCGTCCAAATATCACGCGACATATCGCAATTGAAACTGGCTGATGAAGCACGGCTAAAGTTAGTTCGAGCCGAGGCTGAGAACCAGGCCAAAAGTAAATTCCTGGCCAGCATGAGCCATGAAATCCGCACACCTATGAATGCTGTTCTAGGGTACGCCCAACTTCTTAGAAGAGAAGGCAACTTAACAACTCAGCAGTGCGAATATTTGGATATCATAGACCGGAGCGGCGAACATCTTTTAATGTTAATTGATTCGGTTTTGGATATGGCCAAAATTAAATCAGGCAGAATAACTTTAGCTCCTTCGAAAACGAGTCTTTATGACTTACTGAATGATCTCGAAAAAATGTTTCTTTTATCTGCCAGAAAAAAAGGTCTGCAATTAAATGTCCAATGCTCGAAAGAGCTTCCCGATTGGTTAATGGTTGACGCAAATAAAGTCCGGCAAGTACTGATTAATCTTTTGGGTAATGCGCTGAAATTTACAGACCATGGAAGAATTGAAATACGCGCCGGGATAACTGATTATGATGACTATAAAACAACAGTTTATATTGAAGTTGAGGATACGGGTTACGGCATTGAAACTGAAAAAATAGAGTCCATCTTTAATGCTTTTGAGCAAGCCAGAGCAGGCACTAAGAATATAGGCGCAGGATTAGGACTGGCCGTAAGTAATGAGTTTGCTCACCTGATGAATGGCTCAATTACTGTTCAAAGCGAAGTCGACAAAGGGAGTCTATTTAGATTTGAATTTACTGCCGAACCGACTGACTTTGAAAACAGACGAAAATCCACCCAGGTTGTAATGCACCTGGATTCGGATTATGAAACACCACTTGTCTTAGTTGTGGATGATGACACTGATAATTTGAATATGCTGGGACTAATTCTTAGCTCGGTAGGTTTTAAAGTTTGTCTGATTAGCAATGGAGAGGAAGCTTTAACTGCTTTTCTGGAACAGAAACCTTCAATCATTATTTTGGATCTAAAAATGAAGGGAATGGATGGAATGGAGTTTGCCCAGCGTATTCGTAGCTTGCCGAGTGATAATCAGGTTCCAATCATTATGATTACAGCATCACCCTCAAGCGAAAACAGGGACTTGGCGTTTAATGTTGGCGTTAACCAATTCTTATGTAAGCCAGTACGCGAACAAACTTATTTTGAAGAAATTGGCCACCTGATTGGCACAAAATATATTTACGCAGGGGACATTAAGTCTGATTTTAAAGATGAAAGACGCTTGAACAGTAAAATGATTGAAACTTTGCCGCTATCACTACGCCTGGGCCTCCAACAAGCCGTTCGTAGCGGTTACATCGAAAGCATTACTGACTGGATTGTGCGAACGGAAGATCAAGACCCTTGGATAGGACAGAAACTGCGGGTTATGACCGAAAAATTTGACTACACCTCTTTATTGAAACTTTTGGATAATACAGGACAGCCTTATGAAAAACATTAGAGCTCGGAACAATGTCTTAATTGTCGACGATACGCCAGAAAATCTTCGATTATTGGCTATTGCAATGTTGTCAGAAGGCTATCTGGTTCGGGTTGCTCCTAATGGTGAAATGGCGATAGCGATGGCAATAGCGGAAACACCCGATTTGGTACTTATGGATATCGACATGCCAGGCATGAACGGCTATGAAGTTTGTGATGTGTTTAAAGCAAATCCCCAATTGAAAGAGGTGCCAATCATCTTTTTAAGTGCTTTACATGATACGAATGCAAAAGTTGTGGCGTTTAATCATGGTGGAGTGGATTACGCTACCAAACCTTTTATATTGGAAGAGTTATTGGCACGCGTTTCCACACACATCGAACTAAATAGCTTGCGACAGGAGCTTGAACAACTCAATCTCTCTTTAAAGCACACCATTTCAGATCAGGTGCATGAAATTAACGCCGCCCAAATGTCCACAATTGTAGCCTTGGCAAAGTTGGCAGAATCGCGCGACGATGACACCGGAATGCACATCGACAGAGTTGGATCTTTTAGTCGAAGCCTTGCCCAAGCAGCACAAAATCATGCAAGCCAAAAAGCAGAAATTGATGATCACTTCGTAGAGATGATTTATCACGCATCCGCTTTGCATGATATAGGCAAGGTTGGGATTGCCGATGCTATTTTGAAGAAACCAGGAAAACTTAAACCTGAAGAATTTGAAATCATGAAAACGCATCCTGTTATCGGATTTGAAACACTTAACGCCGTGTTAAAAATCTATCCAAATAACACAATGATTGGCATGGGGACGGACATCGCAAAATCGCATCATGAGAAATGGAATGGTTCTGGCTATCCACAAGGCTTAAAAGGTAAAAACATACCTTTGAGCGCCCGAATTGTTGCACTTGCTGATGTTTACGATGCGCTTCGGGCCAAGCGTCCTTATAAGCCCCCCTTCAGCCATGAGCAGGCCGTCGAAATCATTCAGGAAGGTTGTGGACAGCATTTCGACCCGGACTTGGTCAGTATTTTTGAAAGCATTCACAGGGAATTTGATCAGATCTGGCATACCTTGCAACACAAACCTGTTGAAAAGTTGATATTGGACGGCTCAATGAAATTGACCTCATCCCTGAGTGGATCGAGAGTGATGTAAAAACCACATGGCACAATGATTGGAACGATGACTTACCTCTTCCACTTGGCATGCTTAGCAATACCATGTAATCAGTAATAAAAATAGCCAAGCCCACGCTGGAAAAGGGTTTGGTGGAGGGGAGCAAACAAAACTTCACCTCGTTTCTCTAAAATAACATCAAAATGAGTTTCTCTATGCTGAATAATCTCAATATAAAAGGTCTGTTTCTGGTTGTTGGGTTAATGGCCTTGCTTGCCATTGTCATGGGTTTATCCTCTTTGAATGGGTTGGAGCAGTCCAACGATAGTTTACGCACGATTTATCTGGATCGTACCGTTGGACTTAGGCAATTAGGCGAAATCAAGATAAAAATACTGGCCAACCGTCTGTCAGTTTCCAACTCTCTGGCATTCAAAGATGAAATTCCAAGAAATGTAGCGCTAATCAAGCAAAATCTCCTTGATATCGAAAAACTATGGGTTGAATACCGGAACTCAAAATTTACCAGCGACGAATTTGGACTGGCCAATAAGCTTGAAAAAGAAATGAAGCAACTGACTCAGGAAGGTTTAACGCCTAGCATGGAAGCCCTGATGATAGGTCATACAGAAGCTGCCGAAGACCTAGTTAAAACAACCATACGCCCTTTATATATTCCTGTCGAAGAGGATATCGATAGATTGCGGCAGATTCAGGTGGACGTTACTTTACAGGAATATATGGATAATCAATCCCGATATGAGTCGAATCGGGTAATGTTGATAGCGATTCTGACAGTTAAGATATTACTGGCAATTTTTATATTAAGTTATATTAGATTGCTGATACGCAAAGTCACAAAAATGATGGCGGTTACCGAGCGTATTTCCATAGGCGAATTGGATATGGAAGTTGACATTCAAGGTACTGATGAAATTGGCCAATTAGCCGGCTCGGTTGAAAGGATGCAGCATGCTCTCAGGTCTGGCCGCAACGAAAGCTCATCACAAGATTGGTTAAAAACGGGTATCGCACGAATTAACCAAATGCTAATGGGGCAAGATAATATCGCTGTTTTAGCTTCAAAAACCATAACCGAAATTGCCACCTATCTCGACGCCAAAGTGGGAGCCTTATACGTTGCAAATGGTTCTGATAATGGCACTGAATTGGCATTGCTTGGAACCTATGCCTATACCCAGAGAAAGAATTTATCCTGCAAATACAAACTAGGTGAAGGCTTGGTCGGTCAGGCAGCGTTAGAGCAGAAACAAATATTACTTCAAAATGTGCCTGATGATTACGTTCGGGTCGTTTCAGGATTAGGTGAAACGGTACCTCGTAACATTTGTGTAACACCTATTCTTTATGAGCAGTCAATTCGGGGCGTTTTGGAAATAGGTACTTTAGAGCCTCTAACAAAAATGGAAATGGAATATCTGGCGCAGGCAGTTGAAATCGTTGCTACAGCCTTTGAAATTACTGCAACTCAAGCCCGCATGAAACTCCAGCAGGAAGAATTACTAGCCTCTAATGAAGAGCTTGAAGCACAAGCGAAGGTAGTAGAATTATCACGGCAGGAATTAAAAGCCCAGCAAGGGGAGCTACAAAACATCAACGCAGAACTGGAAGCCCAGATACAACGCGTTAAAGATTCTGAAGATGAACTGAGGGCACAACAAGAAGAGTTGGAAGTGACTAATGTTGAACTGAAGACCAACAATAATCAGTTGGAACAACAAAAAACGGCGAATGAAATAGCACGCCGGGAGTTGGCAGTTCAAGCCGAAGAATTGACCATGGCCAGCAAATACAAATCAGAATTCCTGGCCAATATGTCCCATGAACTTAGAACGCCGCTAAATAGCTTGTTGCTATTATCTCGATCTTTACTTGAAAACAGGACAGGAAATCTCTCGGAAGACCAAGTTGAAACGGCTAGCGTTATTTACGATAGCGGAAGTGATCTGCTGAATCTGATTAACGAAATTCTGGATCTTTCTAAAATCGAGTCCGGCAAGATGGACTTAAGGTTACAACCTATAGAAATTACAGAATTAATGCGCACCATCAATGTCCAGTTTGAACACATGGCCATAAATCAGGGATTAACATTAAACATTGATTGTGAAGACGATGTTCCAAAATCCATTGTTACCGATGCACAACGCTTGGGACAGGTCATCAAAAATCTAGTCGGCAATGCCTTGAAATTCACAGAAAAAGGTTCCGTTTCGGTAGCCTTTACACCCGTGCCTGACGATGTCGATTTATCACGTAGCCAGTTAGATCCTGCAAAAGCCTTAGCTATTAAAGTCACCGATACCGGAATTGGCATTCCTTTTGATAAACAAAAAATAATCTTTGAAGCCTTTCAGCAAGCTGATTCAGGAGATCGCAGACGTTTTGGCGGCACCGGTTTGGGCTTATCCATATCCCGGGAACTGGTTACCTTGTTGGGCGGTGAAATTCAACTGGTCAGCGAGTTTGGCAAAGGCTCTACGTTCAGTATTTACATTCCGCTTGAAGCAATTAGCAAAGAGGCATCGACCGAAAAAGAGCTTATCCGTAATGCCCCTAAACCGACTTATCCCGTCCAGAATAAAACACCCTCTATCGCCACCAATAATCTGCCCGCACCGATCAATGTTGATGATGACCGCGAGAGTATCGCCGACAAAGATAGAGTTTTATTGATCATAGAAGATGACTTGCGTTTCGCAAAAATTTTAGTCGGCAACAGCCGTGAACGCGGCTTTAAATGCTTAATTGCGCTGACCGGTGAAGAGGGTATGGAGTTAGCCAGAAATTACCGCCCTGACGGTGTTGTGCTTGATATTCACCTTCCGGGTATGGATGGTTGGGCCGTCTTGAATGAGCTCAAGCAAGATGTCGATACCCGACATATTCCGGTTCATATCGTATCCTCTGAAGATGCGTCGAATGACGGCTTACGTATTGGTGCTATTGGACATCTAAGAAAACCGGTGCTCAGAGAAGATATTGAGGCCGTTTTAGACCGCCTCGAGCAAGCGTCATCATCCGCTCAAAAACGGGTTTTAATCGTTGAAGACGATGCGCTGATACGTCGTGAAACCGTTCGTTCAGTTGGTAATGGCAATGTCACTGTAGAAGAGGTCGATACCGGCGAAAAGGCGCTACAAGCTTTACGCGAAAGAACCTTTGCCCTGGTTATACTTGATCTTGGTCTACCCGATATGCAAGGACTGGAATTACTTAATGCCGTAGCGAAAGAAAAAATAGATATGCCCCCTGTCATTATTTATACGGTTCGTGAGCTGTCCATGGACGAGGAAATGTCGCTACGCAACTATGCCAACTCCATCATCCTGAAAGATGTCAGGTCTCAGGAGCGCCTGATTGATGAAGTCGCCTTGTTCTTGCACCGCGTAGTCAATGAATTACCTGAAGATAAAAAAAGAGTTATCCGGCATTTACATGAATCTGACGATAATCTGAAGGGTCGCAAAATCTTAATTGTGGAAGATGATATGCGCACCATGTTCGCCATGACTAAAATTCTGGCAGGACATGGGTTAAATCCCATCAAGGCAGATAACGGTGAAAAAGCCCTGGAGATGCTACATAAAAATCCTGATGTTGATTTGGTGTTAATGGATATGATGATGCCAGTCATGGATGGCTATGAGGCAACCAGCTGTATTCGTGCGCTACCTGACTTTGCCCATCTTCCGATCATTGCCTTAACTGCTAAAGCCATGAAAGAAGATCGGAAGAAATGTTTAGATGCAGGCGCCTCGGATTATTTGTCCAAACCCGTTGATCAAGATCGACTTATTTCATTAATTAGGGTTTGGTTGTGTAGATAAAGCAAATAAATTAATGATTTATATCCTCTCTCCCTTAGGGAGAGAGCTGTTAAACTTGATATCTTCGTGACAAATTCTTGCCGCCTCCAAAAACTGAATTTCTTATCTCTGACAAGTTAGAAAACCTTTTCAACTGCAAGCTTGGATAGATGTACGGTATAATCGCGCCCTATTCAACTTTACTTGGCACTGCCCCATGTCTCAATATTTTGAAATACACCCGGAGAGTCCGCAGCTGCGCTTGATACATCGTGCCGTAGACATTATCCGCAAGGGAGGCGTAATTGTTTATCCGACCGAAACCTCTTATGCGATTGCCTGTCATCTAGGTGATAAACAGGCGCTGGATAAAATTCGTCGTATTCGCCAACTGGATGATAAACATAATTTTACGCTGGTGTGTAAAGATTTAGCACAGGTTTCCACGTTTACTAAAATCAGCAATGATGCATATCGCTTGATCAAGTCCTTATCGCCAGGGGCTTTTACCTTTATATTGGAAGCCACGCGTGAAGTGCCTCGACGGTTACAGCATCCCAAGAAAAAAACCGTCGGTATACGTATTCCCGATCATCCAGTCGCACAATTACTGGTTCAAGAACTGGGCGAACCTTTATTTAGCACAACGTTGTTGTTGCCAGGAGAAGATGAAGGCATGACCGATCCTTACGAAATCAAAAGCAAGCTGGATAATGATCTAGATTTAATAATTGATGCCGGTATTATCGACTTCGAACAAACGACCATCATCGAATTTTCTGCCGAAGGCGCTGAAATCATCCGGCAGGGCAAAGGCCTTGCACCGATGTTGGGATAAACAATGATGAATGAATTATCGCTGATGCAGCGCATTGTTGTATGGGTCTTGCCTGTAGTTTTTGCAATTACCGTACATGAAGTTGCGCATGGTTGGATAGCGAAAAAATACGGTGACAACACTGCCTCTCTTTTAGGGCGGTTAACCTTAAATCCAATCAAACATGTTGATTTGGTTGGAACCATTATTCTTCCCGGGATTTTACTAATGACCGGAACCGGTTTTATTTTCGGCTGGGCAAAACCGGTGCCTGTCGATCCGCGAAATTTTAAAAATCCATTGCGCGATATGGCATTAGTTGCGTTGGCCGGGCCTGTGTCCAATTTATTGATGGCAGTTGGCTGGGCCTTAATTGCTCGGATGGGTGTCACTATCGGCACGCAAACTGAGGCCATTTCCTTGCCGCTAATTTATACCGGCATAGCTGGAATATCAATCAATCTGGCCTTGGCCATGATTAATTTGCTACCAATTCCTCCCTTGGATGGTAGCCGGATTTTGACTGGTATTTTGCCACATCGATTGGCCTGGCAATATAACCGTCTTGAGCGTTACGGTTTTATCATTTTATTGGTGTTGTTATATACCAATGCCTTGGGGGCAATTTTGGCCTATCCGATGTTTGTCGCCCAAAAATTCTTCTTTGCAATTGCTGGATTATAAGCGGGTGCGTTGTCGATGACCCCTGTTAAGGATAGCCCTGAGCAGGCCGGTGGGATTTTAGCCGAACCATCGACCTATGCACTGGTTAACGGCGCGCCGTTTAATACCTTGCCGGATGATCTTTATATTCCACCGGATGCCCTGGAAGTAATGCTGGATACTTTTGAGGGGCCACTGGATTTGTTGTTGTATTTGATCCGTAGACAAAATCTGGATATTGTTAACATACCGATCGCACAAATTACTCACCAATATATCGCTTATATTCAGATTATGGGCGTATTAAATCTGGAGCTGGCTGCAGAATACCTGGTGATGGCCGCCTTATTGGCGGAAATCAAATCAAGAATGTTGTTGCCCAGACAGACCGAAGTAGAAGACGAAGAAGAAGACCCAAGAGCAACTCTGATTCGGCGCTTGCAGGAATATGAGCTGATAAAAAATGCAGCAGAAGAAATTGATCAGCTACCCCGAATTGAACGTGATATATTTGAAGTGGGCGTCGATGTTTCAGCGCTAAAAAATACCGAAATAAATTTACCGGATATCCAATTAAAAGAGATGCTGTTGGCATTTCAGGATGTACTCAAAAGAGTTGAACAACTCAGTCATCATCAAATTACCAAAGAAGCCCTATCTGTCCGTGAACGAATGTCAACCATTTTGGAAAACCTTAAAGGAGCGGATAGTCTCCTTTTCACTCAATTATTTGTCCGACAAGAAGGTCGACACGGAGTCGTTGTCTCGTTTTTGGCAATCCTCGAGCTCAGTAAAGAACGACTCATCGACATTATCCAGTCTGAACCCTTTGCCGAATTACGAGTCAGAATTGCCGAAGCCTGTGCCGAAACCGAAGGTGAAACCGCAGTCCAAGCCAGCAGTTGAACCAACGCCTGAATCTTTAATCAATGTTTGTCCCGAATGCAGCCAAAGGGCTCTGGACAAGTCTACCGTAACCGAACAATCTGAAATCAATGTGGAAATTAAACGTGTAGTCGAAGCAATATTATTTGCTGCCAATCGTCCGATGACCTGCAAACAAGTGCAGCAGGTTTTCCCTGAAATTGAACAGCCAGACATAGCGGAAATACAGGCGGCTATCGAATCGATTCAGGAAGATTATCGTTACCGGCCTGTAGAATTAAAACAGATAGCCAGCGGTTACCGATTCCAAGTAAGATCCGAACTGTCCCGTTGGGTTTCACGGTTGTTTGAAGAAAAGCCGCCAAAATATTCCAGAGCTTTATTGGAAACATTGGCCATTATCGCTTACCGGCAACCAGCAACACGTGGCGATATTGAAGATATTCGTGGCGTTGGAGTCAGTTCAAGCATTATTCATACGTTACTGGACCGTGAATGGATTCGGGTGGTGGCGCATAAAGAGGTACCCGGTCGACCTGCTTTATATGGTACGACCAAGCAATTTCTTGATTATTTTAATATCACCTCATTAACCGAGCTGCCAACCTTACAAGAGATTAAGGAGCTTGATATAAAAATACTCAGCCCATCGTTAGAGACAACGCAACAACCCATGCAGGTAAAGAGTGAACAGCAAGAAACCACCGAAAAAAACGCAGAAATCGTCGAACAGTTCAGCTCAGCAGCCGAGGCGGACGCTGAAACCCTCGAAAGGTTCGACTGAAGTAGCGGCTAATGCTTCCAAGGTAACGCCGGCATTAAAAAAGAAAGGGCCGGACTCATCCAAATCCGAGGATGGCGAGCGTATTCAGAAAGTCTTGTCACGCGGTGGCATCGGTTCCAGGCGAGAAATCGAGCGCTGGATAAATGAAGGTCGCATTAAAATTAATAGCATTACCGCAGGTCTGGGTGACCGTTTGAAGCCGGGCGATCATTTGCAGATTAATGACAGGGTCGTACATTGGGAAAAATTTGCCGTACAACCCACCCGTGTTCTGCTTTATCACAAACCTGTCGGTGAAGTGGTTACGCGCCGTGATCCTGAAGGTCGTCCTGTGATATTTAGCAAGCTCCCCCAATTGGCAGGGAGTCGCTGGATAGCCGTTGGCCGCCTGGATATTAATACGTCGGGCTTATTATTGGTGACCAATAATGGCGAACTGGCCAATCAGTTAATGCATCCATCAACGCAGGTAGAACGCGAATATGCCGTACGAATTTTGGGAGAAGTATCCAATGAGATGCTGGCAAGGTTGAAAGAAGGCGTGGAACTTGAAGACGGCAAAGCCAAATTCGACAAAATTATCTTTTTCGGTGGTGAAGGTGCTAATAAATGGTACAACGTCATCGTTGCCGAAGGCCGAAACCGATTGGTAAGACGATTGTGGGAATCCCAAAATGTTACTGTTAGCCGTTTGATGCGAGTTCGCTATGGACCAGTTGTTTTACCCGAGCGCTTGAAAACCAATGCAGCCTATGAATTGACCGATAAGGAGCTGGATTTGTTATTTGAGTTTGCAGGTATGCCAAACGAAAAACGCTATATCGACAAGACTGAGAATAAAGACCAAAGGTCCAAAAAACGTTAGAAGAAGGTAAGAATAACTTCCCGATTTAAAATGCCCTATTGGGTAGAATGCATCGGGAAGTTATTACTATAAAGATCAGCTATTAGACCGACCAATTCCATAATAAGTTATTCCTTGTTTTTTAAGTAACGCAGGTTGATATAAGTTTCTACCATCAAATATGACCGCATCTTTCAAGGTTTGCTTGATATGTTCAAAATCAGGACTCCAAAAATTTTTCCATTCGGTAACAACAATTAAGCCATTTGCACCTTGCAAAGCTTCATCGGCGGATTCAACCAAAGTCAATCCGGCATAAGCCCCATAAAGCCGCTTGGCTTCATCCATCGCTTCAGGATCAAATGCTTGAACGGTTGCGCCTGCTTGAATTAAAGCCTCTAAAATGACTCGACTGGGCGCCTCACGCATGTCATCTGTTTTTGGCTTAAAGGACAAGCCCCATAATGCAAATACTTTGCCTTTAACATCACCGTTATAATGCTGAAGCACTTTATTGAAAATAACCTGCTTTTGTCGGTCATTGACATTTTCAACGGCACTCAGTAATTCCGCATGATAACCAACCTGTTGCGCTGTGCGTTCCAAGGCTTTGACATCTTTCGGGAAACACGATCCACCATAACCACAGCCAGGATAAATAAAAGAATAACCAATCCGTGAATCTGAGCCTATGCCGTTTCTAACCTGCTCGATATCCGCGCCTAACAATTCCGCGAGATTGGCCAACTCATTCATAAAACTGATTTTGGTCGCCAACATGGCATTAGCGGCATATTTGGTTAATTCTGCTGAACGGATGTCCATAATAATGACGCGTTCATGACTACGATTAAAAGGCGCATACAGTGCTTTTAATAATTCCGCAGTTCTAGGGTTATCGGTGCCCACAACAATTCTATCCGGTTTCATAAAATCGGTAATCGCAGCACCTTCTTTTAAGAATTCCGGATTTGAAACCACGTCGAAATCAATTTCAACGCCACGTTCATTCAAAACTTCGAGCATGACATCCTTAACTTTATCCGCCGTACCAACCGGCACCGTGGACTTATCAACAACAATACGGTATTCAGTCATGTGTTCTGCTATCGATTTGGAGACGGCTAAAACATATTGTAAATCTGCCGCTCCATCTTCATCAGGTGGTGTGCCAACCGCTATAAACTGAAAAGTGCCATGACTAACAGCCTCTTGAATATCTGTAGTAAACTTTAAACGCCCCGCTTGCTGATTTTCTACTACCAACGCAGCCAAGCCAGGTTCATAAATAGGTATGATTCCTTTTTTAAGTTTTCAATTTTTCCCTGATCAATATCGATACAAACGACATCATTACCCACTTCGGCTAGACAAACCCCTGTAACCAGTCCTACATAGCCCGAACCAAAAATTGTAACTTTCATTCTAATTCCTAAAATATAAATTCTGAGATTATTTAATTAATTGAGCGTAAATATTTTTCGTAAAGACTGACTTATGTCCTGTTAATCGACATAGCCCAAAGGATTCTGTTTCTGCCAGTTCCAGGTATCGCGACACATGTCTTTAATATCGCACTCCGCCTTCCATCCCAGTTCACGTTCTGCCTTTAACGAGTCAGCATATACCTCGGCTATATCCCCGGTCCGCCGGGGAGCAATTTGATACTTCACAGGTCGACCTGAAGCAAATTCGAAAGCTTTCACCATCTTCAATACACTATAGCCGTGTCCGGTTCCAAGGTTAAAAACATGAACTCCAACCTGATTTTGAAGCCAGGCCAATGCCTTAACGTGACCTTCCGCCAAATCCATTACATGAATATAATCACGCACTCCAGTGCCATCAACTGTTGGATAATCATTGCCAAACACGGTTAACTGTTCACGCCTACCCACCGCAACCTGACTGATATATGGCATAAGGTTATTGGGAATACCGCTTGGATCTTCACCTATAGTACCGCTAAGGTGCGCGCCAACCGGATTGAAGTAACGTAACAATGCGATTCGCCAAGCGCCATCAGACTGCGCCAAATTAGTATAAATTTGCTCTACCATGAGCTTAGAGCCTCCGTAAGGATTAGTTGCTCCCAACGGAAAATCTTCGCGAATCGGCAGACTGACCGGATCACCATATACTGTTGCCGAAGAGCTAAATACCAGCATATTTATTCCAAACTCGGCCATCACCTCGGCCAAAATCACACTACCGGAAACATTATTATCATAATACCTCAACGGTTGCTCCATAGATTCGCCGACCGCTTTCAAGCCGGCGAAATGTATTACACCATCAATTACGTATTGCTTGAACACTTTCTGTAGATCACTACGGTCGCGAACCTAAATTATCGACTAGTAATTGAACCACGAATTGATGTAGATATAAGTTGAATCGAATAAGATTTCCTTGCAAGGAAGTATCTCAGAAGACCAGCCAAATGACAATTGCTTACTTCCACCCAATCACCTATGCTTAACCGTTTTATAAATTTCGAATTACACTTATAAACTCGATAATAAATTTCCTGCTCTATTACCCTAATGAATCCAAAAAAACGACTGGATATTTTTGATCGTCTGGCTATCGCCACACCTGAGCCGACAACTGAACTTAACTACAACAGTACTTTTGAATTATTAATAGCAGTGGTTTTATCTGCTCAAGCAACCGATAAAGGGGTTAATAAAGCGACTGCCAAGCTTTTCCCAATCGCCAATACGCCAAGTGAAATTCTGACATTGGGCGAAACCGGCTTAAAAGAGTACATTAAAACAATTGGTCTTTTTAACAGCAAGGCTGCGCATATCATCACTCTATGCAAACAACTGCTAGATACCTTTAACGGCCAAGTGCCGCAGACACGTGAAGAACTTGAAATGCTGGCGGGTGTCGGCAGAAAAACCGCGAACGTCATATTAAACACTGCTTTTGGACAGCCCACTATTGCCGTAGATACGCATATTTTCAGGGTTGCTAACAGAACAGGTATTGCAACCGGTAAAAATGTTCTGGAAGTTGAACGAAAACTGGACAAATCAGTGCCAAAAAAACATAAAAAAGATGCCCATCATTTACTGATCCTTCATGGTCGTTATACCTGTATTGCAAGAAAACCTCGTTGCCTTAGCTGCGTTATACAAGATTTGTGCGATGAAAAAACCAAAAATATCTGATTAATTAGATATTTTACGCGGGGTACGATAAAAAACCTATACACAGTTTCTGCCGCTCAATGGGTTAATTGTCTTAAGGATATTTATTCTTTATTTTGTTGATTTTGATATGATACCCTCAATTCGATGCGTTTTTAAGTATCGATTTATCTCTCGGGTTAACTGCCGGGAACGGTTTTTAAAACTTGTATCAATACACTGGAGACACCATGAAAAAAAATAATAAAACCCCTTTAGCTACTGCAATGGGCGCTGCTTTTCTGTCTGCTTTTGCTGCAACTGCGGTTAATGCCGACGTAAATCCTTTCGGTATGACTGAATTATCAACAGGTTATATGCAAGTTGCAGCAGCCGATAAAGCTGCTGAAATGGCCTGTGGCGCTGCAATGGGTGGCATGGCCAAACCTAAAACTGCAGAAGGTGCTTGTGCAGGCAATGTAAAAGCTGAAGGCGCAAAAGCGGCTGATGGCTCCTGCGGCGCAATGATGAAAGATGGAAAAATGAAACCCGGCATGGAAGCAGCTTGTGGCGCCATGATGAAAGGCAAAGAAGGCGCTTGTGGTGATATGGGCAAGGGCAAAGAAGGTGCTTGCGGTGCTCAGTGCGGCGAAGGCATGAAAGCCTGTGATTCAGCAAAAACCAAAGAAGGTGCTTGTGGTGCGCAAATGCAAGGTTGCGGAGAAGGCATGAAAGGTTGTGGCGAAATGATGAAAGGTACAGAAGGTGCATGCGGCGACAAAATGAAAGCTAAAGACGCCAAGTAATTTATTTTTCAATCAGGTAGCGTGGCAGGCCGACGATAAATGACACTTTTATTGTTAGCCTGACACGATCCTACTATTTATTTTGTCTTCATTAATCTAAGGTGTTCATATGGACACGACCAAACAACTCGTTCACGGCGCCGGCTTGGGTCTGCGGCGGTCTTTTTTAAGTCAAATTGTAGATACTCCTCCTGAAGGTGTCGGCTTTTATGAAGTTGCGCCCGAAAACTGGATTACACTCGGCGGAAAATATGGCAAACAATTTCGTGGCATGACCGAGCGTTTCGATTTTATCTGCCATGGCTTATCATTATCCATAGGCAGCACTGATCCTCTAGATGAATTTTTCATTCATGAAATTAAACAGTTCATGTCCGAACATCAAATCAAGTTTTACAGCGAACATCTAAGTTATTGCAGCAAAGATGGTCATTTATATGATCTAATGCCTATTCCGTTCACCTCTGAAGCCGTTACCCACGTAGCTAAACGAATCAGACGGGTCCAGGATATTCTCGAACAAAAAATTGCCATAGAAAACGTATCTTATTATGCAGCTCCCGGCCAGGAGATGGACGAAATTGATTTTTTCAATGCCGTTATCGAAGAAGCCGATTGTGACGTGTTAATAGATATTAATAATATTTACGTAAACAGTGTAAATCATGGTTATGACGCGGAGGCATTTTTAAAAGCAATGCCCGCGCACCGTATTGCTTATGCCCATATCGCCGGACATTATGTGGCAGCAGAAAATTTTCTGGTCGATACCCACGGTGCTGACGTGCTTGATCCGGTCTGGAAGCTGCTGGGTAAAGCTTACGAACTTTACGGTGTCTTTCCGACGCTTTTAGAACGTGACTTTAATATCCCGTCGTTGGATGAATTAATCAAGGAAGTTAACACTATCAGCGCCATTCAAGCCGCCTGGGAATCGCAACATGCGCAACACTCCGCTTGAAACCGTGGTGAAAATCGATTTTAAAGCCAAGCAACAAGAGTTTGCGGCCTATATCAGAGACCCTGATAACCATCCAGCTCCTGTCGATGTTCAGCCACAGCGGATGGCCATGTATCGTGAACTGTTTTTCAATAATATCGACACCTTTCTAACTGCCAATTTTCCTGTATTACGGGCAATATTGAACGACAGACAATGGTTTGAATTGGGTCAGGATTTTTTTGCGAATCATGCCTGTGTGTCACCGCATTTTTCAAAAATTCCAGAAGAGTTTCTTAATTATCTGCAAAACGAGCGCGATTGTATAACGGATTTCCCATTCATGCTGGAACTGGCTCATTACGAATGGGTAGAAATGGCTTTATCCATCGCCAAAGAAACCGTGCACGCCAATCCTCAGAGTCTGGACGAGCTGCAAAACCGGCACATAACATTATCACCACTTGCTTGGCCACTCATCTATCAATATCCCGTCCAACAACTATCGCCAAATTTTTTACCTGAAAAGGCACCAGATCAACCCACTTTCCTGGTTGTTTATAGAAACCCTGAAGACAATGTTAACTTTATTGAAATAACACCACTTACCTACCGTTTACTACAAATAATTCAGGAAAATGGCGAGATTATGACCATAAGCTGCCTAAAGCAGGTTGCTGAAGAATCGAATCATCCCAATCCCCAAATGATAATAACCGGCGGTTTGCAGATATTAAAAGAATTGGCGGAAAAGACGGTGATTATTCCAGGGTAAATTAAGCAAGATAAGCCAGACCATCTATCCGGTTTGATCTAAAAATTGGGACTGAACGCTTGGTTGGCTTAACCTCTTGAGTTATCGAAAATACGTGAGGCTAATTTTCGGCTATTTAAAGAGTGGCTTAAATTTAGGCAATCGTCCTTCATTGAATAAAAAATGCAATTTGAAGTTTTGTTCCCGTTAATTCGTTTTCCTGGATGCTGTCTTCGATGTTAAATATTTTATATACCGATATATCCGTCTAATTGATCAGGTAGAGTCACAATTATCAATTTGTGATACCAAGAAAATTCAAAAAGCATCAACGTAAACAATAAATTATATTAATTTTTTTATGATTTAGATCTGAGATTCAGCTCGATATCTCTTTAAAAAATTTCATTAATATGGGCAAAAAACTGTTCCCAATATAATTATTTATATAAATGACTACTGCCATCCATATCATCAGTCTGATTATAAATCAAAGGCAGCCCCTCATTAAGTTTTGCCGCTGTCAATACTTTGCAAACTGCGATTTTATGATCGCCTGCCTCAGTATAATGACTGACTTGGCAATCAAAATAAGCCAGGCTTTCTGCCAAAATAGGCGCACCCGTTATGCCTTTTTGCCATTTATAACCACTCATTTTATCCTTTCCTGAACTGCCAAAATGTTTGGCTATAGCATATTGATCCTGAGCCAAAACATTTACCGAACATATCCCACCGGTTTGCATCAATTGATAAGAAAAATGTCCGGGATTAATACTGATCGCCAATAGAAATGGAGCGAAAGACACCGGCATGACCCAGGCAGCAGTAAAAGCATTTTGAAGTTTGCCATCACTGACGCCAATAACATAAACACCAAGACTGATTTGTTTAATCAAGGCTTCAGGCATATCAATGCACCAGTTTAATGCGCATTGATAAGTCAACGGCTCTGACATTTTTGGTCAAGGCGCCAATGGAGATAAAATCAACACCGGTATTGGCAATTTCCCGGATATTGTTCAAATCAATATTGCCAGAGGCCTCAAGCTCTATTTTATTAGCATTAAACTTTACCGCATCAACCATATCTTCAATACTAAAATTATCGAGCATAATACGGTCTGGACTGGCGGCAACCGCTTCCAGAAACTCATGCATGGATTCAACCTCTACTTCTACAGGCACTGAAGATAATTCACGCGCAAGTTGAATTGCCCGAGCAATTGAGCCCGCCGAGATGATATGATTTTCTTTGATTAAAACACCATCATACAAACCGATCCGATGGTTATAACAGCCGCCACAGGTTACCGCATACTTCTGGGCATTTCTTAAGCCAGGAATTGTTTTTCGGGTATCCAGCACCTTACAACCCGTTCCAGAAACAGCATTGGCATAGTCTCTGGAAACAGTCGCAGTTGCCGACAAGGTCTGCAACAGATTTAGCGCAGTTCGCTCCCCGGTTAGCATTCCTCTGGCAGATCCACTAATCCTACATAAAACAGAATCTTTGCCGACTAGAGCGCCTTCAGACACTAACCAATCAATCTTTATTTTTTTATCCAAATGCTCAAATATTGCCTCAAACCAAGCCTGGCCGCAAAGCACCATGTCATCGCGTGTCGTGACTTCTGCTTCTGCAAACATCGTTTCAGGAACGATGCCTGCCGTTATATCGCCAGAACCGACATCTTCTTCTAAAAAAATTTTTATCTCTAGCGTATTTAATTGTGCTCTCATAAGCCTGCCAATTCTGATAGTACGCGCTCTGTGATCATTTTTTGATCACTCTTAATAATAACAGCCTGCCCCAATCGAAGCTTTTCTCCCAAATCGGAAGTTTTAATCTCAAGCAATTTTTCTCCATTTTTCCCAACAAAAACCCTATTGTCGCTTAAATCATCTTTCCAAATCAGTTTCCCCCATAATCTGCCAGATTCAAGATTGAACATAACCCAACTTTGCTCGGCAATATTCTTTGCCAGTTCCGAACTTTCATCTGCTATCGAAAAATCATTTGTTTTCTCAGAAACCAGGTTAGGTTTACTGATGGGACATACTGTTTTCTTGGCCTCTTTTTTATCCATCAAAATAATATGCCATACAGCAAGATCTTTAAAAAACCGGGACTGGGCAGATTTTTCATACGAAATTAATTTCAGCCCTTTTCTCAATTCTAAAATCAATCCTGGCAATATTTTTAATATTTGTTTTCTTACCAGATCATCTGCAGGTGGTACCACACTTAGAATTAGCTCATCCATAACCTGTACAGATTTTAACCATTGTTCTGGACGCTCATCTTTTGATTGATATGCAGCAAGCAAAACATCAAACCAGACATCACGTAGAAAATCGACGATCATGGTCGGCAAGGCTTTACCCCTCATACTGTTTTCAATAACATTTTCAATTATTTTTCTGAACTCCTCCAGAGATTGAAGGTTTTTCAACATTTCCCTGATGCTCTTTTCAATCTCTTGACTATGCAAATTCTGCTTATTGATATAACTGGAAAATACTTCCGCCTCTAAAAGCCAACTCGAAAAATCAGAGCCACTTTCCTTGATCATTTTGTTAATCGAATATTCAATGCGCGCTAAAATTAATTGATCATCTTGTTCAACTACATTTAAAAATAATCCAGCTGAATATACATCGTCCAATAATTGCCTGACCGGATTTTTCTGATTTGTAAAAACACTATATCGCCCCAAAGAAACAGAAGCCATTGGTATCTCCAACTTTAACAGCGCTGTTTTTAAACTATAGTCCAAGCATTCATCTTGCTCTATTGCATTAAAAATTAGCGCAACCAAATCCAGTGTATCTTCATCTTGCTGATTCAGATTATTGGCTTTGTCACTAAAACTGAGTTCCTTGAGTTTTTTAAGTACGCGCCATTTTAATGGCCATTTTTTTTCATATGGCTCACTTTCCTCTTCGAACTGCTGAAGAATTTGCAAGGCATTTTTTATTTCAAAGTGCTCATAAAACACATCAAGAGTGGCCGGCGTTAAATCATAGGCAGAAGGCGAGTGAGACAATCGCCATTGTCCCAATTTTTGCTGTAATAACTGAAACTCGTCACTCGATTTCTCTGCAGTCACCTGTATCAGTTCAATCTCTTCCTTAATCTCACCGACAATATAGTCCGATAAAGGACCTAGCTGCTTTGCCTTTGGAATATTTATGTCCCTGTCTTGCTTAATCTCAGTCTGCTCGCAGAGTTTAATCAACTCACGATAAATAAATCCAAGCTGCATAAAAACATTAGCTTCAAAGATTTTATACAGGGCAATTCGAGCTTCTGAATTTAGCTGTAAAGGCTTAATGACTTCAATAAGATTTTGAATCAACTTATCCGGAAATAGCGGGATTTTACTGCGGACAATTGACTGGTTTGTTGAAGAAGTAGCAAGATACTTATTAAGGCTCGCTAATTCTTCATAAAACAAGTTTTGACACTGGCCAATAATCAATGCAATGTTCT
>CANNLO010000021.1 GCA_947505055.1 Methylococcaceae bacterium
AACCGCTTCGACATTGTAATATTGGCTGGCATTCCCAAAATGAATAAAGAAAAGTGTAACGAGGCTAAACGCTTTGTAACGTTGATTGATGCCCTATACGAACATAAAGTCAAATTGATCTGTACCGCAGAAGTGCCCGCAACAGAACTTTACACCGATGGCGAGGGCTCCTTTGAATTTGAGCGGACCGTATCCAGATTAATCGACATGCAGTCAGATTCTTATTTACAGTTAGCGCATATTTCTTAATTGCAATATAAGCTTTACCCTGTATTATCAAGTTTTACTAATCCATCAGCTCCATTGTGAGGAAACTATGCACAACACAAAAATAATAACTTTCTGCATGTCAATGACTGTTTCTTTAGTCTCTATCAATAATGCCAATGCCGCTGGATGGCAAGACCTTTTAAATGCAGTAGGCAATAAAACCAACAGCCAGCCAAATAATCCAGCGCCACTAACAACACCAGTACAACAGGTTGTTGCCGGCAGTTTACCAGAATTACTAATGCAAAAAACCGGCGTTAGTGGTGCTCAGGCTCAAAGCGGCGCGGGCGCTTTGTTTCAGATCGCTAAAAACAAGATGTCGGCTGATTCCTTTACCCAACTGGAGCAATCTGTTCCTGGTATGCAAGGCATGTTGGGGGCTGCGACTCCTGCGCTGGGACAGCCTAGTGGATTGGCGGGAACTTTATCTTCGTTGGCGGGCGGGGCTTCGGGTGGAGCTGCCGGAAGTTTACTTTCTGTGGCATCTGCTTTCCAGCAACAGGGCATGTCGCCCACGATGATCCAACAATTTATTCCGGTAGTTATAGATTATGTCAAAGCCCATGGCAATGATGCTTTAGTCAATAGTCTAAGCAGTGCTTTAATTGGACATTGATAACAACTTAGTCTCAATTTGAGCTAAGTTGTTATTTAAGCGATAGCCTTAGCTCAAGTATTAAGAATAACTTTCAACTTTTTTCCCGGAGTCAGTGAATTACTTATTTCGGGAGAATTCCATTTACGTAAATCTGCGATTGAGACATTAAATTTACGGGAAATTTGGGCCAGTGAATCGCCCTGTTTAACCGTGTAATTGATCGAATGTATCGCCGCCATCGATGCTGCCAGCTTTTGATTCGGTGCTTTCAACAGTGGTTTTCCAACAGTTGCAACTGCGCGTGGAATTAAAGCGGGTGGTTGATTAGCCGCTTTAATCATTAACTTTTGACCTGATACCAGAGCAGTCTTTAAAGAGATTTTATTGGTCTCAGCTAGCTCCTTCTCATTAACTGCAAATCGCTGCGAAATATTCCACACCGTATCACCTTTTTTAACCACATATATCTGGGAGTTTACAGCGTTATTTTTAACCATTTTTGTGGCTGGTAAGCTGTCGGTATTTTTCTGTGCTAGCACCGGTAACTTCAGAAGCATACCAGACTTAATTGCATTACTGCTTAGATGGTTGGTCTGACGAATCGACTGGGGCGTTGTATTGTATTTATCCGCAATTGAAACCAGACTATCTCCTGCTTTAACTTTGTGTTGACTTGGAAGAGACGGCGGATCATCACGTCGGGCCTGTGCTGCAATCGCGGCATTTGTAGCCGCAGTCTCTGCATGATAACGCTTTAAATCAACGCGTTGCTCATAGGGCAACATCGCCAGATTCTGTTTAAATGCATTTGCTTTCGCAACTGGAATTAACAAATGATGCGGACCTTGAGGAGCGGTACTGGAATAATTAAAACCGGGATTTAATTTTAAAAACTCATTAAGTGGCGTATCAGCAAGTTCAGCAGCCTTATTTAAATCTAACTGGGATTTAACATCTACCAATTCGCAGTATGGTTTATTGGGGATGTGTTGCAAATTAATATTATATTTCTCGGCATTGGCAAAAATTTTGGCTATTGCCAACAACCTTGGAACATAATCCGCAGTTTCTTTAGGTAAATCTAAAGACCAATAATCAGTTGATAAATTAAGGTTTTCATTTTTTTCAATGGCTTTTCTGACATTGCCTTTCCCGAAATTATAAGAAGCCAAAGCAAGATGCCAATCGCCATCGAAAGTCTCTCCCAATTGCTTTAAGAATGTCGTGGCAGCTTTCGTTGAAGTATAAACATCTCGACGACCGTCGTACCAGGCATTTTGTTGCAAGCCATACAAACGACCGGTCGCCGGAATAAATTGCCAAAGTCCGGATGCATCGCTTTTTGAATAAGCTTCCGGTAAAAAGGCGCTCTCAACTATCGGTAATAAAGCCAGTTCGCCGGGGATATTTTTTGCTTCAACTTCATCAAGAATCAAATGTAAATAGGGTTCTGCTCTTTGCTGAACCCTGGCCAGATAAGCTGGATGCCGCAAATACCAGTTTAACTCACGATCAATGCGTTCATTTTCAATCTCGGGTAACGAATATAAAGAAAGCAAACGTTCCCAAACTGTATTATTGTATTTTGCTGGTACACTGTATTTTTGAGTACCAAACGCATGATGGGAATGTCGCACATAACCATTATTCAGGTCAGAGCTCTCAAGCGGTCTATCATTTAAACCGTCTTTTGAGGTTGTTGAGCAACCTGTAATGAGGAAAAAGATCGATAGTGATAAAATTTTAACTGACCAGTTAAAGTTAACGCGCATCATCTAAGCCTTTTTAAGAGTAAAGTTTATTATTACAATGTTATCATTATACCTTGTTTTTATTGAATATCATCAAAGTCAATCGGCATAAAATCAAGTCATGAAACGTAATTTTTTATTTGCCTGGTATCAAACGCCCAGAGGGAAGCTTCTCCAGGAGCTTGAAATAGACTATTTACAAAGATCTATTACCGTAAGTTGCCAGCAAACCATTTTGCAGATTGGCGGTCTGGGCTGGGAAAGTGACTTCATCGACTGCACTTTATACAAGAATTTTACGATACTTGATGCCAAAAAACTGGGTTGCGCAAAAGCTAAAAAAATCCAGGCAAAAGCTTACAGCCTTCCCTTGCAAAGCAACAGTGTTGACATGATCATCATTCCGCATTTATTGGAATTTGATGCCTTTCGCTTTCAAACCATGCGCGAAATAGAGAGAGTTTTAAAACCTGAAGGCGTATTGCTAATAATTAATTTTAACCCCTGGAGTCTATGGGTTAGATACCAGTTTTTATGGGATAAAAAAATGGCGGACTCATGGGGCGGACACTTTATTTCTCGCCCACGAGTTCTCGACTGGCTAAGATTATTGAATTTTGAGGTTACGGTTTCATCCGAGTTTTACCTGGACAAAGTAAAGTCTATACACGGAAAATTCATAACTCGTGACCACTCGCTCACCTCAACCGCCTATGCCATTAAAGCGATCAAACGCCGATATAACCTGATTCCCTTAACACCGGTTAACTCACTAAATCCCCGTTTAATTTTATCAAACCCACTGAATACACCAACCACACAGATAAACCGACATGAATGATTTCGTTATTATTTATACCGATGGTGCCTGCAAAGGCAACCCTGGACCCGGCGGCTGGGGCGTAATGCTCAGCTATAAAGGTATCGTTAAAGAACTCTTCGGTGCTGATCCTGACACCACTAACAACCGGATGGAATTAATGGCCGCAATTCAGGCTCTTGAGGCCTTAACAAAACCTTGTGCAATCATGCTCCATACTGATTCAAAATATGTCCTGCAAGGCATCACCGAATGGCTGATTAACTGGAAAAAACGCGGCTGGAAAACCGCCTCCAGAACTCCCGTCAAAAATGAAGATTTATGGCGCAGACTGGATGACGCTATTCAGAGGCATGATATAGAGTGGACTTGGGTAAAAGGACATTCCGGTGATAAAAATAACGACCGAGCAGACGAACTGGCTAATCTGGGTATCGAATCATTAAAGAATGCTTTAAAACAATCTTGACGGTTAGCTAACATCAAAAAAAACAGCAACTAAACTCACTACAAAATAAAGCGCTGTTTGTTATCGTCATTCCAGCGCATAATCATCGGTGATGCCGAAGTTTTGATCAACACTTTTTAGTTATATTTGAACTGGGAATGACTGACTCGACACACGATATAAATTACTTTAGTTGCTCACAGTCTTTGTGCCGAATGCTGAGCCCATACTTTTAATAAAGAGAACCCTTAAAATGAAAAAACTAAATATTGCTGCCCTTTTTTTGCTCACATTTGTATTTACTGGCGTTGTTAGTGCTGATATTACCCTGAAATCCGCAACTGAAGTAGAAGGAACCTGGAAGCTTGAATCCAGCAAAAATTCATTAAATGATAAAGACGCCGTCAAGAGGGAAGATACCTGGATATTTAAAGATGGCAAAGTAACGATCTTACATATTCCTCGTGATGGTAAATACTATGATCAACCGCCAGTAAATTACGAAATTGAAGATGGGAAATTAAAAATTGCACTGCTGGGTAATAGCCGATTTGATATATTTTCTTTAGTAGAAATAGACGATAAAAACATGACCTTAAAAGGAAAATTTGGCGGCTATTATTACTTTATTAAAAAGTAGCATTCAACGTGGCGATGGCTTATGCCCTCGCCGCTGCTTTCAAGACGGTTTAGCGCCAGCAAACCGGCTTGAAAGCACAAGTCTGCGCAGTTGTGGTGTATTACCTAACGGCGAATACACGCCACATAAATCCGCTACAAATCATTCACGATCATCCCAAGCCTTATCCATGCGCTTTGCAGAAATAGGATAAGCGGTCTTAAGTTGTTGCGCAAACAACGACACCCTGAATTCCTCTAGCATCCAGCGAAACTGATCTTGCTCGGGAATCACCTTATCTTTTTTTCCTTTTTTCTCGACTTCATTCCAAAACCTTGTTGCATAACGGCTGGCTTCCTGAATCTTCTGTAAATTGTTATCAAACTTTTCCAGACGATATTGGGTGGCTTTTAAATAACGGGGAATGGCTTTAAGCTGAAGATAAGGCGTATTACGGATAAAACCGGCATAAATCATAAAATCCAGTTGCTGGTTTATATCTTTAGCAACCGGGTCATTGATATTCAGGCGTTTCAGTTGTGTTGTAATCGCCCCATACAACTCCATTATTTCAAAAGCAATTTTGCCAGCTTCATTGGCGACACTGATAAGTCCGGCTTTGTTGGTTTGCAAATTTTGTTCAAAAGCCTGCTGAGTACGAATGGTTTGACCCTCAATAAAAACGCTGTATAAAACCAGATTCAGCATATCCTCTTTATAAGAGTAACTCACATCTTCACCAACCAGCGGATGTTTCGGCAAGCGGTTATAGGTTAATTCTACCGCCGCCGATTTTGGGATATTTTTAACTATATAGGTACATTCTTTGCGCAGCTGTAACTGAAACAAGCGCATTAAACCGGCCTGATGCTTAAGTGCCGCTTTTTGCTCAGTATCGAAAATACGAACGCCGACCGCATCGCCCTCATCGATAATCGCCGGAAAGCCGATAAACACCTGATCCTTTTGGATAAACTGATAAGTCTCGGGCAAATCATCAAACGCCCAGCCAATACAACCAGTAAAGTTAAGCTCTTCTGCGGCGATCTGATCAAAACTATCACCGGCTTTTGCAGTATGTTTGAGCTGCAATTTTTTTAGATCGCGTCCAAAATCCAGCAGCCGGCCTTGATCATCAATCACCCTGAAATTCATCCGCAAGTGACCGGTCAACGCTTCGGTATTCCAGGCATTTAACGGGATGGCTTCACCGGTCAGTTTTCGCAAGCGGTTACCCAGCCATTCCTGCAAAGAGCCTTTAAAATCGGGTTCGATTTCAAGACAGTGTTTAACGGTTTCAGGTACCGGTACAAAATTCTTTCTGATGTTTTTAGGCAGTGCTTTGATCAGTGCGATGCATTTTTCTTCCAACAACCCTGGCACGAGCCAGTCAAACGGCGTTTGCGTAGCCTGATTTAATTGTTCAACAGGAATAATCGCAGTCACCCCATCTTCATCATGGCCGGGTTCAAAACGGTATTGCAGCTGAATACTCAGATTACCGATCTTTTTGTTGTCAGGAAAATCCCATTCATTGACATAATCCTGCTCTTTTTCCCGCGTTAAATCTTCCTTGGTTAAAAACAGGATTTTTGGATCGGTGCGCTCCGCTGTTTTACGCCAGGTATCCAGCGTAACGCCACTGACAACCTCAGCAGGCAGTTTGTTATCGTAAAAATCATAGAGCCACTGTTCATCCTCGACCAGATCTACGCGCCGGCCTTTATGCTGAATCATGCCCACTTCTTCGAGCAGTTTCTGATTGGCAACATAAAACCGAGCATTGCTATGATAGTCATGATCGACCAGTGCCGAGCGGATAAAAATCTCCCGTGCCGCTTTAGCATCGACATGATCATAGGGAATCTTGCGCCCTGCTTGCAAGGTTAAGCCAAACAACAAGGTGCGTGCCGACACCATGCACCGTGCGCCTTTCTTTTCCCAATGGGGATCGTAATAGTTGTTTTTAATCAAATGACCAGCACAATGTTCGATCCATTCCGGCTCAATTCGGGCGACATTTCGCGCATAAACTTTGCTGGTTTCAACCTGCTCCGCAGCCATAATCCATTTGGGTTTTAGTTTATGCAGGCCGGAACCGGGGAAAATAAAAAACTTCAGGCCTCTGGCGCCCAAATATTCATATTGTTCGTGGCGAAAACCAATATTGGAGAGCAAACCGGTAAGCAAGGCGCGATGCACTTTTTCATAAAGGGCTGTCCCTGCCCGTTCCTCTTCGAGCGCAGTGCGTGCCAATCCGCTCCCGGCGGATTGGTCATACCCTGCACCATCAGTATTAAGGTGCATTTTTAAATCGACTTTAATCACCTGCATAATCTGCGAGTGAATATCAAACCACTCTCGCATCCTTATATAAGAAAGAAAATTATCGCTGCAATATTTACGAATCTTGCTATTGGACAGATGTTTTTTCTGTTCTTCGAAGGTATTCCAGATATTTAAAATCGTTAAAAAATCGGATTCAGGGTGACGAAACGCCAGATGTTTGGCATCGGCCTGCTGCATTTTGTCGGCAGGCTTTTCTCTGGGATCTTGCACACTTAAGGCAGAAACAATAATGGCAACTTCAGTCAAACAATGTTCATCTCCAGCCGCTAGCAACATACGGGCCAGCTTTGGATCAGTCGGCAGTTTAGCTAATTGCCGGCCCACTTCAGTCAGTTTGCCGGATTTATCCAGCGCATTGACTTCGTGCAATACGTTTTTACCATCCCGAATCATCTTGTCTTCGGGCGGTTCCAGAAACGGAAAATCTTCAATATCGCCCAGATTT
The DNA here is from genome assembly GCA_947505055.1 of Methylococcaceae bacterium. The sequence continues at coordinate 7,301 of CANNLO010000021.1, forward strand.
AACGAAATCATCTGCAAAATAACCGCAGACAAATTGGTACGCATGATTTCCGGTTCGGTAAATTCCGGTCTGGCCAGATAATCATCATGCGAATACAACCGTATACAAATCCCTTCGGCGACCCGACCGCAGCGCCCTGCCCTTTGATTGGCGGAAGATTGCGAAATACGTTCAATCGGCAGTCGCTGGATTTTACTGCGATGACTGTATCGACTGATCCGTGCATGACCGGTGTCAATCACGCAACGAATGCCCGGCACCGTCAACGACGTTTCCGCGACGTTGGTCGCCAGCACAATCCGTAACTTGCCGCCTTTGGGCTTAAAAACCCGTTCCTGTTCGCTGACGCTAAGTTTTGAATAGAGCGGCAACACTTCGTATTGGGTTGGATGATGTTTTCTTAAGGATTCGGTAGTTTCCCTGATTTCGCGTTCACCGCTTAAAAAAATCAGTATATCGCCGCGTAAATCGCGATACAGTTCATCCACGGCATCGAGTATTGCATTTTGCAGCTCATCTCCAGTCTCGTCGGCTTCTTCATCCTGCTTGGTAACAATAGGCCGATAACGTGTATCTACCGAATAAGTTCGCCCAGAAACCTCAATAATCGGCGCATTATCAAAGTGCGTCGAAAAGCGTTGTGTATCAATGGTTGCCGAGGTAATGATCAGCTTTAAATCAGCGCGTTTGGGCAGCAGCCATTTCATGTAACCAATCAAAAAATCGATATTTAAACTGCGCTCATGCGCCTCATCAATAATGATGGTGTCGTATTGGTTTAAGTAAGGATCATTTTGCGACTCTGCCAGTAAAATACCGTCGGTCATCAATTTAATCAACGATTCGGCGTGGGTTTTATCGTTAAAACGGATTTTATAACCGACTGATTTGCCCATCGGTTCGCCCAGTTCTTCCGCAATACGATCAGCGACGGTGCGGGCGGCAATCCTTCTGGGTTGAGTATGTCCAATAAAACCCGCAGCTCCCCGACCTATCGACAAACAAATTTTGGGTAACTGTGTGGTTTTACCGGAACCGGTTTCACCGCACACGATGACTACCTGATTTTCTTGAATCAACTTGGCAATATCATCTTTTTTGCCGGTGACGGGTAAATCAGGAAATGTTAGCTTAGGAATACTGGCAAGACGCTTGTTTCTGGCTGCAACTGAACGTTCAATACGACTGGACAGTGCATTGAAATCCTCTGCGGATTTTTTACTGCGGCAACGGTCTAACTGCCGTTTTAAAACCGGCCTGTCCTGATTTAGACAATCGGATAACTGCTGGGTAAGTTGCTTGAAAAGATCGGGGGTGGACATCAAATACAGCCAAATAAAATTGCAAATTATACGTTACTATCTAATGTTACGCAGAAGTAGGTAATTATCCTGTTTACTCCGCCAGGTACCAAGGCTTTTAACAGGACATTATTCCTGACTTATTAAACCTGTACTTCTTAAAGCTGAATCAGATCAGCCCTTTATCATCACGAGTGGGCACGATAAAGCCCAATCCGTCATCTGTTGCAATAAAATCTGTTAATTCCAGACGCAACTTATCCAGCGCCTCGTCAAGTGACTCCTTCTTAAGTTGATGAAAAGAAGGCAACAGGGTTGATGCATTATGATATTTTAATATATCCAGCAAAATTCTTGCTTGGTCTAGGGTGTATCGATGCTTCACAACTTCTCCGTGGAAACCACAATTCTGGCTAAGGGGGTTAAATTTTATCTGCTTGTATTATAAGCCATATGACAGGCTACCATTTAAAATGTATTCATTAAACCATCTAATGTTAAGCCGCAACTGGGCACAAAGGCCTTCATAAAAAAAACAACTTCAGGTTGCTCCAGGGCACTTATAGCTATAGCTAATTGAGTTGCCGCAGTCTCAAATTCCAGATTGCCCGCTTTTAGTTCAGACTGACATTTTAAATACGCCGAAATTTTATCTGCTGCCTTGATAATCTGCAAATGCTCTAGTGGAATCTCATCGTGGTCAATCAACTTCTTAAAATCAGCTCTAAGCTCATTCGGCAACAGGGCCAACAACTCAATTTCAGCCTGATGCTCGATCCGCTTGTAAGCAGCGCTAATTTCCGGAGAATGATATTTAATAGGCGTTGGCAAGTCACCAGTAATTACTTCGGTAATATCGTGATATAACGCCGCCGTAGCAATAGCATTGGCATCTACCTGGCCCTCGTAATAGCGATTTTTAATCAATGCCAGTGTATGAGCGATAACCGAAACTTCCCAGCTATGCTCCATGACATTTTCATCATAGGCGTTGCGCTTTAGACCCCAGCGCTTGATCCATCTTAATCTCGATAAATAGGCGTAAAAACTGCTGGTAATTTGTTTCATTAATAATAAATCAGAGTCAATTGTTGTTTTGCAAAGGTCTGGACATAATAATTTTTTTACTCATTATGCTTTTATATAATTTTAGCTGTTGATTGTATAGTGATGATGCTTAAATAGTCTATTTTGATAATCGCTAAACATCATGCTTATTCAATGGTACCCCGGCCACATGCACAAGGCCAGCAAAGAGGTCAAAGAAATCCTGCCCCAGGTTGATTTGATTATTGAGATTCTGGACGCGCGCATTCCGTTCAGCAGCCAAAACCCCATGCTCACTGAGCTACGTGGCATTAAACCCTGTATTAAGGTTCTCAGCAAAAGCGACCTTGCCGACCCTGATATTACCCAGCAATGGCAAACGTATCTGGAACGGGAGCAAGCTGTAAAGACCTTGGCACTCACTATTGAACAACCCGAGAAAATGCGCCAACTGCCGGAATTGTGCCACCGGATGTTGCCCAATAAAGCCACTAGCGACAAACCCATCCACACCTTGATCATGGGCATTCCCAATGTCGGAAAATCCACGTTGATCAACATACTGGCCGGTAGAATGATCGCTAAAACCGGCAATGAGCCGGCCATCACCAAAACCCAGCAACGCATCGACATTGGCAATGGCATCATTTTGCTGGATACTCCCGGCATGCTTTGGCCTAATGTTGAAAACAAAAACAGCGGCTACCGTCTGGCAACCACAGGTGCGATTAAAGACACCGCAATCAGTCACGATCATGTTGCTTTTTTTGCAGCAGAATATCTGTTACAACATTATCCTGAGCTCTTACAAGAACGCTTTCAATTGGAACAACTTCCCCAAAGCGAACAATTGTTGATGGAAGCCATTGGCAAGAAGCGCGGCTGTCTTCGTTCAGGAGGACATATTGAGATGGATAAAGTAGCCAAGATACTCTTAACTGAATTACGTGCCGGCACCATCGGCAGAATCAGTCTCGAAACACCGGAAATGATGGAAATAGAACTGGCCGAACTGGTGATTATTAGAGAACAAAAAGAAGCCAAGAAAAAAGCCAGAAAGCAAAAATGGAAAGGATCAAATTAGCTTGCAGTTAAACAAAATTGGTCGGAGCAGTCCCGACCAAAAAACTTGCATTACCCGGGAAAAACACCTGTGGACAAATACCGATCACCACGATCACAGATGATAACAACTATCACAGCCTTATCAACTTCTTCAGACAACCTCAAGGCCGCATGAACAGCGCCACCGGAAGAAATTCCCGCAAAAATACCTTCTTCGGCAGCCAATGCGCGAGTTACGTTTTCTGCTGAAGCCTGGTCAACGTCAATAATTCTATCAACACGATCCGCCTGATAGATTTTGGGCAAATACTCTTCAGGCCAACGCCTAATTCCGGGAATTTTAGATTCGCCTTCAGGCTGCACACCGACTATTTTGATCGCAGAGTTCTGCTCTTTCAGAAATTTCGATGTCCCCATGATCGTACCGGTAGTGCCCATCGAACTGACAAAGTGAGTAATTTTACCTTGAGTATCACGCCAGATTTCAGGACCTGTACCTTCATAATGAGCACGCGGATTATCCGGATTGGAAAATTGATCAAGTACCCTGCCCTTACCGGCAGCTTCCATGGATCTGGCCAAATCTATAGCCGCTTCCATACTGCCTGCAGAGGGAGTCAGTATAATTTCAGCACCATAAGCTTTCATAGATGCCCGCCGTTCTTCGCTCATATTATCGGGCATGATCAAAGTCATTTTATAACCTTTAATCGCAGCAGCCATCGCCAGAGCAATTCCGGTATTCCCGCTAGTTGCCTCAATCAACCGGTCGCCGGGTTTAATTTCGCCTCGGGCTTCGGCATGCTGAATCATACTCAACGCCGGCCGATCTTTTACCGAACCAGCTGGATTATTGCCTTCTAACTTGACTAAAATAGTGTTACTCGTATTGCCAGGCAATCGCTGCAATCTGACCAGCGGGGTATTTCCGACAAAAGATTCAATAGTTGGGAAAATCATGGGATTAGGTTCAAGGTTCAAGGTGCAAGGTGCAAGGTTCAGGATTACTTTCACCTTGAACCTTATTACTATTTATGAAAATGATGCGTGGGACACTGTCCATTGCGAAGACTAATAATCGGCCAGTTTGCTTCGCTGGCAAAATCGGTCAGTTTTTCATCCGGATCGACGGCAACAGCATGATCTACAAGTTTGAGTAATGGTAAATCATTGTGAGAATCACTGTAAAACCAACTGCCTTCCATTGTCTCAGTAGAGTTTTTCAACCAAGCTTCCAGTAATTTTACTTTGCCCTCCCTAAAGCAGGGTATATCGTGATATTCACCGGTATAACGACCGTCTTTAAATTCAGGCGTGGTCGCCAACAAGTTTTCTATACCGTAAAGCTGGACTATCGGCTCAGTGACAAAGCGATTGGTTGCAGTTATAACCAGCAAGGTGTCGCCCCATTGTTTATGTTTATCAATTAACTGTTGGGCAGATTCTAACAGTATAGGTTTAATGACTTGCTGTATGAATTGCGCCCGCCATTGATAAAGTTGCTCAGGCTTGTTGTCTGCTAAGGGTTTCAATGAGAAACGTAAAAACTCAGTAATATCGAGAGTACCCTGTTTATATTCATCATAGAATTTTGCGTTGGCACTTTCATAATAACTTTTATCAACGATGCCTTGGTCTACCAAAAACTGGCCCCATAAATAGTCGCTGTCATCGGCAATAAGGGTATTATCTAAATCAAAAATTGCTAAGCTCACTGTCAAACCTGTCTTATGTAATTAAAAAGCGCCATATGCTATGGCATATGGCCTTCATTTATGGAACAATGCGTTAATTAAATTAACTTACTGACCTTTTCTGTAATTTTACCATTAGCAAGATTAAAGATATAGGAAAGGTAAAAACACAGGTTTTAACATGATTGACTCTAAAGGATACCGACCGAATGTTGGGATCATCCTTTGCAATGACGAGGGTCGCGTGTTTTGGGCAAAACGAATGGGTGTAAACTCATGGCAATTTCCGCAAGGCGGAATTAATCCGAATGAAGACCCTGAAGCTGCGATGTATCGAGAGTTGTGCGAAGAAACCGGACTGGATCAAGCGCATGTTCAGATACTTGGACGTACCCGCTATTGGCTAAGGTATCAATTACCGGATCGTTATATTCGAAAAAACTCTCTACCGTTATGCATAGGCCAAAAACAAATCTGGTATATGTTGCGTTTGATTACGCATGAATCCAATGTGCGTTTTGATTTATGTGCAAAACCCGAATTTGATGACTGGCGATGGGTGGATTACTGGGACCCGCTTAAAGACGTGGTCTATTTCAAGCGTAAAGTTTATCAAAAAGCCATGAGTGAACTGGGTATTATTTTAACGGCTGACACCATACCGGTTAAGGCAGATGGCTATTTGGAAAAAGCCGTTGATCATGCAAAAGGAAAAAAACGCAAGTGACAGGATTAGTAAATGATTGCAATCTTAGTAGCAAAAAAAGCGTCTAAAAACAGGTAAAAGACGAAAGGCTAAAGATAAAAACACGCCCTCGTCTTTAACCTTTGATCTTAATCCTACATCAATATCCATGCTCATGCATTTGCAGACCTACTAATGGTTCGGGCAAACGGATAACCTCAGATTCAACCCTGCCATCTGCATATAAATCTATTATCCGATAACCCGGAGCCGTATTATCAACGCTGAATTCCAGGGTTTCCGGTACAAACTGAAAACAGGTTGAAGGAACTCCCAAAACCTTGTAAGTAGCTTTGTTCTCATTCATTATTTGATGAACATGACCATGGATAATTGTTTTTACTTGCAGATATTGATCAGCGATTGCCAATAATTCAAACCTGTTTTCAATGATCATGCTATCCATCCAGGGGCTTTTTGTTTCCAGACAATGATGATGCATAGCGATCAGTGCATTCAGCTTTTGATGCTCTATTAAGCAATTTTCAAGAAACTCTAACTCACTATTTAACAAGCGCCCACCAGGTTTATCGGGTATCTGCGTATTTAAGCTAATCAACTGCCAGTGATTGAATAAAACCTGTTTTGAGCAATTAATCTGGTCGCTATTAAAAATCTGCAGCATCAAGGCATAATCATCATGATTGCCCGGCAGGCAGATACAGGGCACCTTGTAAGTCTCAATGCGAGAAAAGATACGTCGATAACTTGCGAGGCAGGGATCTTGAGCCAAGTCCCCGGAAAGCAGTATTAAATCAAAATGCCGTTCAACATCGCTCATAGCGTGGTCAAGACAGGCATTAAAGTAATATTCGGTATCAATTCCAAGAAGCCTATCTTCCTGTGTTTGCATAATATGCAAATCAGATAATTGCAAGATTGATAAACTGGTCATGGGAGGCTTTCAGCTAATGTCTTTACAAAGAATTTTAGAATTCCTTTGTGGGTTGTAGAGCACCTTAAGTTGGTCGGGAAGGTCGCTAATAGCTATCGACAAAAATCCCTGCTCAATAAACCAGTGCATAGTTTGCGTAGATAGTACGAATAATTTTTCAAGCTTGAGCTGTTTTGCTTGTAAATAAACATAGTCAAGCATGCGATTACCTCGACGCGACCCTTGATAATCGGCACGTACTGCAAGACAGGCAATGGCACCAAAATGATTTTGCTCATTAGGGTGCAAGGCAGTGCAACCAATAATCAGACCATCACGCTCGATAACAATATAGTCGGCGATTTCCATTTCGATTTTTTCGCGAGAGCGTTTGGCTAAAATGCCTTGTAACTCCAACGGCTTGATCAATTCCAAAATGCCACCGATATCATTCAATGTAGCGGGACGTAATTCTTCAAATGCCGTTGCGCTGATTAGCGTACCTATGCCATCACGGCTAAACAATTCAAGTAACAATGCGCCATTGATGGTTCTGTCTATTAAATGCACACGGTCTATCCCGGCCTGACAACTCTGCATCGCGGCTTTAAGCGGCAAACTGACACTGCTGGACAAGTCTGGATGATGCAGCAAGAAAACATCGGCTTCAACCGTGGTCATCTGCTGAATTTTTTCGCTATTATCGGGATCACAACAGCTTTGTTCAGTCAATAGAACAAGCTTTTCAGCTTTTAGAGCAATTGAAACTGCTGTGGCGACTTGTTCAGCCGACAAATTAAACACTTCGCCGCTAGGCGAATAACCAACCGGAGAGATTAAGACAACATTGTCCTGATCGAGTTGCTGATGAATCGCAACACTATCAATTCGGCGAACTTCGCCGGTATGGCAATAATCAATACCATCAATCACTCCAATCGGCTTGGCGACTACAAAATTGCCCGAAGCCACCTTGATTTTTGCTCCGGCCATCGGCGAATTAGCCAAGCCCATGGATAATAGCGCTTCAATTTCTACCCTGACCAAGCCAGCCGCTTCTTTAACGCATTGCAGCGCCACTTCGTCAGTGATACGTAAATGGTTGTGAAAGCGGGCGGGAACATTAAGCTTGTTAAGTCGCTGGTCAATTTGCGGACGAATACCATGAACTAAAACCAGTCGTATTCCCAGACTGTTGAGCAAGGCAAAATCGTGAACATGATGTTCAAAATCATCGGCCAACACCGCTTCTCCGCCAAAAAAAATTACAAAGGTTTTGTTGCGGTGGGCGTGGATGTAAGGAGATGAGTCTCTAAACCAACTGACGAAAGAGTTTTGTGAGTTCATGATTGTTAGGTAATAATGTTATTGGCTAGTCCCCATTCGTTACAGGAAGCTAGAGCATGGAAACCAGTGCAACCAAATTCAATCACCATAATGATATCGGCATTGGGCAATAATAATTTTTTTATCGCTCACCGAATAAATTAGCCGATGTTCGTCATCAATACCGCGCGACCATAATCCAATCAATCCGTGGCGCAAAGCTTCAGGCTTACCAATGCCATCAAATGGGTCGCGTTGAATATCCATTATTAGCTGATTGATTCGCTTAATCTTGGTTTTGTCGGTTTGCTGCCAAAACAGGTAGTCCTCCCATCCTTGCTGCTCAAAACTAATCATCTGGCAGCAATTCTCGTTCTTCAATGCATCGTCCCGCCCGGATGTTGTCCGCCGCTGCCAGTAATCTTCGGGCATTGGCCGGTTCTTGCAAAAGATAAGCAGTTTCGCTTTCGCCCCGACGCTTGGTTTCCAAAAACTCCATGAAATCCAGAATTTCTCTCGCCTCAACTTCGGGCAATGTCTTTGCTTTTTTGTAAATCAATTCCGCTGTATTCATTATGTCATCCTCGATTCAGTAAGATGTGCGCAATATTTTACCAATTTATCAAGTTCCGACGTATATGTCGGGTTACGTTATCTCGCTACGCTCAATAAATTACCAGCACAAAAGTCGAGAATGCATTGTGGATTGGATGTTCCATCGACAATGCGAATAGCTACAACAAGCCTACGTTGCTGAAGCCAACGCTTGATAGGATTTTTGTCTTTAAATGTGTAGTTTGAGTAGTTCATAAAAAATAAAAGCTAATGAAACGCATAAAATAGGTAGAACAGTAGCGAAACCCATTATCAATGTAAACGATGAGCTTCCTTATCTCGACCTATCGACTCTTTTCTTCGTGTTGAATATCAAAAACATACGCACAGCGCACCCTGCAAATCAATCCAACAAATCCGTAACCGCCCCCAACGAAGCCGAACTCACCAGCTTTGCATATTTAGCCAACACACCCCGGGTATAACGCGGCGCAGGTTGCGTCCATTTTTCCAGACGACGGGCGATTTCATGTTCGTTGACATGCAGCTTCAGTTCATTAGTTTCCGCGTCGATAGTAATCGTATCGCCATTCTCGACGATTGCCAGCGCACCCCCAACGTAGGCTTCAGGCGTGATATGCCCGACCACAAAACCATGGGTGCCGCCGGAAAAACGGCCATCGGTAATTAACGCAACTTCTTTGCCTAAACCTTTGCCCATCACCGCCGAGGTTGGTGACAACATTTCGCGCATGCCAGGACCGCCTTTGGGGCCTTCGTAGCGGATAACAATTACATCGCCTTTGATTATCTCACCGTTCAAGATGCTTTGCAGCGCCTGCTCTTCGGCATCGAATACTTTCGCGGTGCCGGTAAACACCAGGCCTTCCTTGCCGGTGATTTTGGCAACGGAACCGCCGGAGGCCAGATTGCCGTATAGAATAACCAAATGGCTGTCTTTTTTGATCGGCTTATCCAGCGAGTGAATCACATCCTGCTCTTCAGGATACGGTTTCACATCAGCCAGATTTTCAGCCAAGGTTTTACCAGTTACGGTTAAACAATCACCATGCAGCAAACCTTTATCCAGTAAAATTTTCATCAACGGTTGAATGCCGCCAATTTCAATCAACTCAGTCATCAAATAACGACCACTGGGTTTTAAATCAGCAAGCATCGGCACGCGTTTACCGATACGGGTAAAGTCATCCAGGTTAATATCCACGCCGGTTGAATTGGCCATCGCCAGGATATGCAAGACTGCATTGGTAGAGCCGCCAAGCGCGATTACTACCGTAATTGCATTTTCAAATGCCGCTTTGGTCATGATGTCGCGGGGCTTGATGTCTTTTTTTAATAACTCCAAAACCGCAGCGCCGGCGCGTTCGCAATCCAGACGTTTGTCATTTGATATAGCGGCCTGAGCGGAGCTGTTTGGCAAACTCATGCCCATGGCTTCTATCGCAGAAGCCATGGTATTTGCAGTGTACATGCCGCCACAAGAACCGGCACCAGGTATGGCTTTGGCTTCAATTTCAGCTAGTTCGGCGTCATCAATCTGGTTATTGGCTCGGGCGCCAACCGCTTCAAAAACGGAAACCACATCGAGCTTTTTGTCTTTATGACAGCCCGGCATAATCGTTCCACCGTACACAAAAACACTGGGACGATTCAAACGCGCTATCGCCATCATGCAGCCCGGCATGTTCTTATCACAACCACCGATCGCAACAATACCATCAAAGCCTTGGCAACCGACCACGGTTTCAATAGAGTCAGCAATCACTTCGCGGGATACCAGCGAATATTTCATGCCCTCGGTACCCATTGAAATGCCGTCAGAAATGGTGATGGTATTAAAAATAACGGCTTTACCATCGGCATTGTTAACCCCGACAGCGGCCGCATCGGCCAACTTGTTAATATGCATATTGCACGGCGTAACCATGCTCCAGGTTGAAGCAATGCCTATTTGCGGTTTTTTAAAATCTTCGTTATTAAAACCAACAGCGTGCAACATGGCGCGACTTGGTGCGCGCTCCATGCCGTCAACAACCAGAGAAGAAAAATGACGTGTGTTTTTGTCGCTCATAATTTAAATAAAAGGCAAAAGATAAAGTGTAAAAGGTAAAAGGTAAAAGGTAAAAGGAACGTGGTTTTAAACCTTGAACCTTTAATCTTGTACCTTAATTAATACGAATCCCAGCTGCTTCTGCTTCTACGCCAGCTGAGTTTAGGCAAAATAAAACCTAAAATAACACCGATTAGAGCAAGTATGCCACCATATAAAAACCAGTCTTGATTCGCTGTGTCTTGCAAAGCTTGATTTTCAAGTTTGAATTGCTGTAATTCCCTTTCAACATTAACCACGCGCTCTTGAAGTTCATCGCGCTGGCTTTTTAATTCGACAGTACTGGCCGCTGTTTTTTTCAACTCGCTGAGTTCACGGCTTAACAGATCGCGTTCTCTAGCCAGGGACTGCTCTAGTGTTGAACCCGGTGTTATGGATTCTTTTATGGTATTAAGCTCGGCCTTAAGCGTCGCATTTTCAGACTGCATGGCGGTCAGATTTTTGGTTGCGACATCCAATTGCGAACGACTGGGCGGTTCCTTCATAGTGTTTCGAACCGGCATATAACCTTCAGTACCGTCATGTAAACGAACACGAACAAAACCCGTGCTTTTGTTTTCTTCTAGGATAGTCAACGGTGTGCCGGTAGCAAGCAATTTGATAACTTTACTGGTATTATTTTCTTCACTCCGAAGTGATAAGTTTAAATTATCAGTAACATAAACAGTGTCAGCCTGAGCTGAGCTCAAAGTTACCAACAGGATAAAAAACGCGTTAAGTATTTTTTTCACTTGAATCTCTATGGTTGGTCGTTCAGAAAATTAAATTCAAAGGTGATTCGTGCATAGCAGAAATTCCAGCAATGCTTTTTGTGCGTGCAAGCGGTTTTCTGCTTCATCAAAAATGACGCTTTGAACGCCGTCAATCACTTCAGCACTGACCTCTTCACCTCGATGTGCAGGCAAACAATGCATGAACAGCACATCAGCTTGTGCCGCTTTCATAATGTCAGCGTTAACCTGATAACTCTTAAAAGCCTGCTCACGTTGTTTTTGCTCATCCTCTTGACCCATACTGGCCCAGACATCAGTAACAATCAGCGCTGAGCCTTTAGCGGCCTCCAGCGGCGTATCAAAGAAACGAATACGTGAACCCGCCGCATCAACAATGCTTTTTAAAGGATAGTATCCTTCAGGGCAGGCAATATTCAAGTTAAAATCCAACACCATCGCCGCAGTTATATAGGAGTGACACATATTATTGCCATCACCAATCCAGGTTACGGTTTTACCTTTAATGTCACCTCTATGCTCAAAATAAGTCTGCATATCCGCCAGCAATTGACAGGGGTGGTGTAAATCAGTCAGCCCATTAATGACCGGAACCCTTGAATGTTGCGCAAAAGTAGTGACTGTTTCATGCTTATCGGTTCTGAGCATAACACCATCAACCATACTGGAAATCACTCTCGCACTGTCGTGCAATGATTCGCCGCGTCCCAGTTGTGTATCCCGTGGTGATAAAAATAAAGCAGTACCACCGAAATGTGTCATACCCGATTCAAAGGAAATACGGGTTCTTGTTGAAGATTTTTCAAATATCATCGCCAGAACCTTGCCTTTTAAAGGCTGATAATCTGGATCACGGTGGTTTTTTAAGGTTGTACCTCTGGCAATCAAGCGACGGAATTCGTCTCCGGATAAGTCCAGCAGGCTGATTAAATGTCTAGGCTTCATAAGGAATATTTGTATGCGTATGTATTAGAGCCGATAAAGTGTCTACAAGTTGAGTTACTTGCTGAACCGATATAATTAGAGGCGGCAATAGACGAATGGTTTTTTCATTGGTCACATTAATCAATAGTTTCTGTTGTAAAGCCGCCTGAACCAACTCTGCACAGGGACTATCAAGCTCGATACCAATCATCAGACCTTTGTGACGAATATCAACCACATGTACGTTATCTTTAAGTTGTTCTTTAAACGCCGTACAAATGACATCACCTTTTTGTGCTGCTTGCTCAATCAGGTTTTCAGCATCCAGCGTTGCCAATACCGCTATCGCAGCACTGCAGGCCAAAGGATTGCCGCCGAAAGTGGAACCGTGATTACCCAAAGTTAAAATCTTGGCTGCCTTGCCACGGGCAAGACAAGCGCCGATCGGCACACCATTGCCCAAAGCTTTAGCCAAAGTGCAAACATCGGGAGTTATACCATTATGCTGGAAAGCCAAAAACTTGCCGGTACGACCAATGCCAGTCTGAATTTCATCCAGCATCATCAACACATTATGCTGATCACACAGAATGCGTATCTGATTAAGATAATCAGCTGCGGGAATATTAACACCACCCTCGCCCTGTATGGGTTCAACCAAAATGGCGACGATATTGCCATTTTGTTCAAGTGCTTGCTCAATAGACTTAATATCATTGTAGGGCACCCGAACAAAGCCCTCAACCAACGGCGCAAAACCTTGTTGTATTTTAGTGTTGCCGGTAGCGCTAAGGGTTGCCAGCGTACGACCATGAAAACTTTTTTCCATAACTATAATCGCAGGCTTTTCAATACCCTGCTCATGACCATATTTGCGCGCCAATTTAATCGCAGCTTCATTTGCTTCTGCACCTGAATTGCAAAAAAATACATTATCCATGCCGCTTTTTTCGGTCAATAGATTAGCCAGTTGTTCCTGAACTGCAATACCATAGAGATTTGAAGTATGCAGCAGCTTTTCACTTTGTTTGCAGATAGCTTGATGCACGGCAGGATGAGCATGTCCCAAACTGCACACAGCAATACCGGAAAGTGCATCCAGATAGCGATTATTATCTTGATCAAACAACCAGGTACCTTCACCCCGTTCAAAGATAACGGGCAAGCGACCATAAGTTGGCATAATGTGGCTAGTCATGTATTTATTTAAAATTCAAAGAAAAAAGACCGCAACTATACCGGCCATTAAAAAAATGTTCGATTATAGATTTCAATTTAATCTCAGGCAAGTTCTAATCATTAGACGATAAGCATTGGAATAAACTTAAAAACATCTCACCACAAAGAGCACTCAAGACACCCAGTTATTGCTTTGTTTATTAGCAGTGAAATCATTACCAAACACCCCTTAACCTATATTAATAATTTTATTTATATTTCAATCACCCAGCCAATCTTGTGGCTTTAAATAACGTTCATACAATAAAGCCTCTGGACTACCAGACTCAGGTTGCCAATTATATTTCCAATGCGCCGCCGGCGGCATCGACATTAAAATCGATTCGGTACGCCCGCCCGATTGCAAACCAAACAAGGTACCGCGATCGTAGACCAGATTAAACTCGACATACCGACCACGACGGTATAACTGAAAATCACGTTCCCGGTTGCCATAATGCGTATCCTTACGTTTTTGTATGATGGGCAAATATGCCTTAGTATAATGATTACCCACACTTTGCATAAAAGCAAAAGACTGCTCAAAACCCCATTCATTCAAATCATCAAAAAACAAACCACCTACACCTCGGGTCTCATTTCTATGTTTAAGGAAAAAATATTCGTCGCACCATTTTTTGTAAGCAGGATAAATATCATCGCCAAAAAGTTCGCAAGCGGCTTTAGCTGTTTGATGCCAATGCAGCACATCTTCGTTAAACGGATAAAACGGCGTTAAATCAAAACCACCGCCAAACCACCAGATAGTAGGTTCGCCCGGTTTTTCCGCGATTAAAAACCGGACATTGGCATGGGATGTTGGCACATATGGATTTTTTGGATGAATAACCAGCGACACACCCATCGCCTGAAACTGTCGCTCGGCAAGCTCAGGGCGCTTCGCCGTTGCTGAAGGCGGAAGCTTAAAACCGGAGACATGCGAAAAATTAACACCGCCTTGCTCTATGACATGCCCACCTGTCAATACCCGCGTTTTACCTCCGCCACCTTCTTCTCTATTCCAAAGATCTTCAATAAACCGGGCTTCAGGTTCTTCGCCTTCCAGTGCTGCACAAATTTGATCTTGCAGGTTTAGCAAATAGTTTTTTACCTGGTTGATGTTTTCGATATTCATGTAATTGGTTCGATCTTAAGTTTTAAATGCCGATTTTGAGAACTAATAATATCATCTCTTTAATTTAGGCTACCAACTTAAACTGTTACGTATCCTAGCTTCTAAGGATATTATCACTAAATTTGAAGCTCAATTTATCAATTCAGCAAATTTTCACGCAGCCCTGACTGCTTTAGGTACAATAATCAATCTACTATTTGCTAAGTTACCCTATGGCCCAAGCTAAAAAATCGGAAAATGCTCCCAAACCAATGCAGGAAAAATACCAAGCTATTGTCGATATAACCGACAGTTTTGCCACAGAAAACCTGAACGAGGAATATGCTAAGCTTATTATATATGCAGTCGCCGCTTTATGCAGAAAACGCCCGTCGCCAATAGAATCCGGAAAAGTGGCAACATGGGCTTGTGGAGCCACTCACGCGATAGGAATGGTTAATTTCTTGTTTGAAAAAAGCCAGCCACCCCATATCCTTAGCGCCGATTTGTATAAAAAAATGGGTACCAGTCAAAGTACAGGTCAAGCAACGTCCAAACTTATACGCGATATTTTGGGAATAAACCTACTCGACCAAAACTGGACATTACTCAGCCATCTGGATAGTAATCCAATGGCCTGGATGTTAAATTTCAATGGTATGTTAGTCGATGTTCGTCATCTACCCAGGGAACTGCAAGAAATCGCCTTTGAAAAAGGACTTACCCCATACATACCGGCAGATAGAATAGTCACTTGAAAACGTGTGCATTAGGCTGATGCGCATTGCACTCGCCTACCTGAGTATAATTTTGTTGTGGGCAACGACCCCACTTGCCATCAAATGGAGCAGTGAAGGTTCGGGCTTCCTTTTTGGGGTAACCGGACGCATGACGATAGGCACAGTTTGCCTAGTTTTAATAGTAGGCCTGTCAAAGCAACGCTTACCATGGAATCGAAAAGCATTACTAACCTATCTAGCCATCGCCCTACAAATTTACGGTGCGATGCTTGCAGTTTATTGGGCCGCACAGTTTATTCCCTCCGGTTGGGTATCAGTAATCTTTGGTCTTTTACCTTTAATGACCGCTTTATTGGCGAGAGTTTGTTTAGGAGAAAAAAGCCTGACCCTGGGGAAATTGCTGGCCTATTCCATGGGCATGTGTGGTTTATGGGTCATGTTTGGCTCAGCATTACAATTAGGGCATGACGCAGTAAGGGGGATCATCGGCGTATTGGTTTCAACATTTTTACAAGCTGCCAGTTCGGTTTGGGTAAAACGCATCGGCACAAATATAACTGCTTTATCTCAAGTAACTGGCGGACTTTTATTATCACTTCCCCTTTATCTGATAACCTGGAAACAGCTTGACGGCCAGTGGCCAATTGAAATCTCAGTCCTTAGCCTTGCATCGATCATTTACCTTGGAATGATTGCAACTACGGCTGGCTTTGTACTTTATTACTTTTTACTGATACATCAAACCGCTACCAAAGTTTCACTGGTTACCCTGGTATCTCCGGTCATGGCACTTCTATTAGGACATTATGTTAATCATGAACCGCTGACGATGAAAATAATAACAGGAACTTTATTAATACTAGGTGCCCTGGTGATACATGAGTTTTTTGATCGAATAATGAATTTTTCACGATCACCTTAGCTATCTAATAATTCTAAAAAACTCACAAAGAAAAACAAACCCACTTACCAACCAAGTTTTTAGAAAGTTAAATTAAATAATTTCATAACCACCATCCTATTAAAAATCAGATCTATGATATTGTTTGTTTAAATATTACTTAATCACTGGATTAACCGTCATGGTCGGCATAAAACCAGCAATTATTCCTGCAGTTAAATTAACAGTTTTTACTTGATCAGAACTTCGTGATGAATCTGACTCAGAATAACCACACGGTTGGCCGTTACAAGATTGCGCAGCGCCGGATGAGTTTTTTGCAGCAAGAATCGGCGTACTGAAGTACATGATTACAGGCATCTTATAACTCATAATAGTGCCAAAGTTGCCTGCGACCCCCCATGCATAAGAATATGGATAAGCCCCTGTAAAACTACTATATTCCCGATCATGAACCAGACCGAGACTGTGGCCAATTTCATGCGTAAAGGTATTAATTGCACAATAATAATTAGTCATACCATCTTTGGATGAGCCATCACTAATCGTACCATAGCCTAGCCACTTGTTAGCTGCCTGACCACCAGCCATTTCAACATAAGTTGTACCACAAGTTTTTTGAGTTATTGCATTCAAAGGTCGGAACAAATATACAAGATCAGCACCATACTGAACTCTTTTTGCCGCTACCCCAGAAAATACTCCTCGACCTGCGGCTAAATTATCAAGCGCCACACTGTTAGTGTCAGTATTAGTATAAGAAGTAGGCTCAACATAAACCAATCTAAGCGACAATTTAATGCCAGAGTCTATGTAAGATTGATTACTTGCAGTTACAAGATAAGCCAACCGCTGTTGAGCGTAAGCGGCAGTCCATTGAGTTGTAGTATATTCAACCATAACATCAACAACAGTATTGCCTGTTTTTGCAACTGTATTAGTAGGAACAACGATAACAGGAGGCGCGACTGCTGCAAGTGAAGCATCATTATATGCCTTAAGTGCAAGATTATAATTAT
Organism: Methylococcaceae bacterium; assembly: GCA_947505055.1. The sequence continues at coordinate 24,686 of CANNLO010000021.1, forward strand.
TAAGTGCCGATGACGATTCAGCTTGTTTTGCAAGTAAGAAAGCTGTTATTGAATTATAGGCACTCTTATAAGCAATAAATAAGTTATAGGCAGGCTTATAACTTACACTAATAGCAGAAAGCGCTCTGTTTGATGAATTTACTGCGGCTTGGTTAGCCGCTGTCCTAGATAAATTATACTTTGCTATTGCAGAATTATAAGTCGCAAATGCCGCATTATAAGTTACAGTAAGTGGCGCCAATTTTGCGGCCGCCGCATCTGATGCTGTTTTATAGGTAGAAAGCAATGATTTATAGTAATTGACCATAATGCTAGCATTGTCTAGCTTATTTTTAGCGATATCTAAAGCTGACTTCAATTGCGTTATGGTTAGCGCGGCGTTAGCATTACCTTGCGAAGCATCCATCGAAGTTGAAGCCGTATCACCCGCATAACCTACATGATTAAGCTTGCTGGTATCAACCATAAACACTTGACCGTTGACAGACTCAAGATTAAACGTACCTTCTGGTGTTGTAACATGGCCCATAACTCCAGCAGGCCCCTCTGAGACGAGGATTCTATAGCCCTGACCTTCATCAGCCAGATGTCCTACCCAAGTTTTACTACCATCAACTTCCTGGATTGTATTATCTTGAGTAACATTAAACTGACCTAAGGGTGAGTCAAACTTGGCGGTTTTACCATTACCCAAAGCCATTATTTCTTTTACCGGCAAATTGACTGCCATAACCGAACCCGCCGGGTAATTGGTGTATTGCTTGGGCAAAGACACCATTTTAGGAACGATTATGACAGGGGCATTATATTCTGCAGGTTCAACCGACGAGACAATATGGACTGGATCAGAACCACTGCCCGCCCGTCCGGTGATAATTGCAGTTTTAACAACTGTACCTTCAGTTACGAGTGTGTAATTATAATCAGATAACAAGGACTTCACTGCTGAAGACCAGCTATCTGCAGCCAATGATTGATGAACAACATCATTCCCAATAGCCGTATTAATTTTAAATACAATGCCGGAGCGTTGAGATACCTGTTCAAGGGTATCTTTTAACGAAATTGACTTAATGGCCTGATATACCGGCGATGGCGACACCTTAAACAGCGCATCAGCAAGTGAAACTAAAGGACTAGCTAAGGCGACTGCAATAGCTAATGTCTTAATAATCGGATTTACTATAAAATTTGCTTTCATATTCGGCCACCTTTAAAACTCGTAAAACAACTGAGAAAATCAACCTTTCTGATTCAGCCAATACATATTTAGTTACTATCAGCATATTTTATGCGCTAAAAACATGCTTGAGATAAACAATTTATATATCACTTATCAAAACGAAAATCACTAAAGCTATCCTAATGAATTAGCGAACCTGACAATGTGATTCAGTTCTTATTTTTACCTATGAGATCTGTTTAAGGAAATGTGACTTAACAAGTCAATAAAAACAAGACTTAACATATGACACTTACTGACAAACATTACGAGATTATTGGCTGGCTTGGATTCATCCTTATTGTCAGCGCTTATTTCTTTTTGACATTCAAAACCCTGGATATCGACTCTAATATTTACCATGGAATGAATTTGGCAGGAGCCACATTTATGGCAATCAACGCCAGGCAAAAAAAATCAAGACCTTTATTCTGGCTTAATTTTGTTTGGGCGTTGATTGCTCTATTTGGACTAATTCAAATATTTTAAATATCAAACGAACTTATCGGGAAACCAACCGTTTTCGACACAATCCCGAAAACTCCACGCTGGAGTTGTTTCGGTCTTGTAGCTCCAAAAAAACCAGCCCAAATATTTTTCAAATGTAAGCAGTTGTGCTGCTGCGTAGCCACGATAAGCAAGATCCATCTGAACCGCATCCATCTCTTGCAAGGCATGATTAAAAGGCCCTTCTGCCCACAAGGACACAACCCTTAAATCTAACCCCAAACTCCATTCGCCAACATAGGTCCAACCCAATTCATTGACAATACTATCCGCTTCATTTTTCCACTCTATAATTGCTTTATTCATATGTCCGTATATGTCAGTATCTATGTCTTCCCTTACAAAACACTGATAGCGGTGAATATCGAGTACCACATTACTAAACTCAGGCCCCGTTAAAAAACCGGTATACTCGGTAAATAAACGAAAACCGTCGTGATAAACCACAGCAACATCATTTGCGTGGCAATATTTACGAATGCGATGATAAGCTTCAGTGTTATATTTCTTCAAATAATCCGTGGCTATATCCCAACGTGGCTCATTCACAACCTCAATAGCATGTAAAGCCGGGCGAGTCTGATAGCGCTCTGCCAGTCGCTCCAGAATATTTAAAGAATGTTCAAAATATTCCAGTTTTGTGTGCCACTCACAAACATCCTTAATACCACCATTATCAAAGCCATTTTGACACCCAGGAGCTGCGTGTAAATCCAGCACCACATGCAAACCAAGTTCTTCAGCCCAATCAAATGCCTGATCGAGAATAGCTATGCCACCCTTTACGTATGGGTGTTTATATTCACCATAACTGGCATGATATGGATAATCAGGCCCAAATATCCAATGACCTACCGGTATCCTAACCCCGTTTATACCGATATTTGCGAGCCAAACAAAATCTTGGTGTGTTATGAAAGTATCCCAATGCCGTTTTAGTGCTTCTTCAGCATTCGCTCCCAGTTCAACACAATAAGTGGTTTCGTCAACAGCTTGCAGACCTTCAAAGACACTGGGGGTCATCCATTTTTCAAGAACCAGCCA
>CANNLO010000022.1 GCA_947505055.1 Methylococcaceae bacterium
AGGCCGATGCGCCTCCAGAGCTGAGCCCGCGCTATAACGTAGCGCCGTCGCAAAACATTCCCATTGTTCGGGACGAAGGCGAAAAAAGGCGCTTTGCGCTGGCTCGATGGGGCTTGATCCCGCATTGGGCCAAGGATATGAAAATCGGCTATAGCACGATCAATGCGCGAGCCGAGACCGTAGCCAGTAAACCGGCGTTTCGCAATGCCTTCCGGCACCGGCGTTGCCTAATTCCGGCAGATGGGTTCTACGAGTGGCAAACCATACCAGGTTCAAAGGCTAAGCAACCGTGGTTTATCGTACTGCGGGACCGCGAGCCGATGGCGTTTGCCGGATTATGGGAACGGTGGCGGAGCCCCGAAGGCAAAGAATTGGAGTCCTGTTCTATCATCGTGACAGATGCAAATGAGATCATGCGGCCGATCCATGACAGAATGCCGGTCATTCTTGCACCTGACGACTGGAGCGTTTGGCTGGAATCGGAGGCCAAGGATGCGGGAGGCCTGCAAGGTCTGCTGAAACCATACTCGGCGGAAGGCATGGCGGCTTGGCCGGTTAGCACGAAGGTCAATAGTCCGCGGAATGATTCGGTGGAGTGTATGGAGGCGTTGGGGTGATGCATTTTGCAAACTGTCCATGAATCAACGCATTGGATAGGGTACGTTGATAGCGTGGGTGTTAAACATTTATTCTGTAATACCGCACTTGTCACGCGCAGCATTGACTCGGTCTTTCATTTCCTTGCCTGGTTTGAAATGAATCGCTACTTTAGCCGGTAAACTAACCGCTTCACCCGTTTTAGGATTACGCGCAATACGGGGAGGCCGACAATGTAAATCAAAACTACCAAAGCCCCTGATTTCAATTCGATTGCCCTGGACTAATGCATCTGCCATCTGTCCCAGGAGGCAATTCAGCGCCAACTCCACATCTTTTACCTGAAGTTCAGGTAATTTCTCATTTAGCGCACGCACCAGTTCTGATTTAATCACTGTTCAACTCCATTAGCCATAGGACGCTGATTTTAGCAGATTACAAAACCACTGTTTGTTGTTCAGCGTTAAATTAACCAGAAAAATTATTATATGAGGTCGTAATAGAAACTCGCTTTAAGGCTTGCCAGAACGTCGGTTATTTCCCGTAATGAACATTATCACTTCTGGACACGCCGTCCTCGCCTTAATCAGGATATGGTTGTTTATGGATGTAGTTTTGGCTTGACTTATGGTTGTTTATGGGCGTAAATATGGTTATTGAGGATACTTCCATGCTAAATACTGACACCATCCAGATCACACCTGAACTGCTGGCTCTCATCGCCGAGATTGAGGAATTCAAGGGCGCCTGGCGTGCCCTTGGCACATTGGCCCCAGAGCGCTTGAGCGCCTTGCGTCGCGTGGCGACCATCGAAAGCATTGGTTCTTCGACCCGCATCGAAGGAAGCAAACTGTCGAATCGTGACGTTGAGCGCTTGTTGGGCAATCTCGAAATCAAGTCTTTTGCCACCCGCGACGAGCAAGAAGTAGCTGGCTATGCCGAAGTCATGGACACAATCTTCCATGCCTGGCCTGACATCAAGATCACTGAGAACCATATCCGGCAGTTTCATCGCGACCTTCTCACTTACAGCCACAAGGACGAATGGCATCGCGGCAATTACAAAACATCGTCGAACAGCGTAGCCGCCTTCGACGAAAACGGTCAGCAGATCGGTATTGTGTTTGAGACGGCCACGCCTTTCGATACGCCCCGCCTTATGGCCGAACTGATAGATTGGCTTAATGAGGCCCGCGATACTGGCCGCTTGCACCCCTTGCTGATTACCGGCGTGTTTGTCGTGGTGTTCCTGGAAATCCACCCTTTTCAGGACGGCAATGGTCGACTGAGCCGGATTTTGACCACGCTGCTTTTATTACAGGCGGGCTATGCCTATGTCCCCTACAGTTCACTTGAGAGCGTCATTGAGCATAGCAAAGAAAGCTACTATCTCGGTTTGCGGCAAACGCAAGGCACAATCCGCACAGACGCACCGGACTGGCAGCCTTGGCTGAAATTCTTTTTGCGCGCTTTGCATCAGCAAATGAAACGCCTGGCCGCCAAGGTAGAGCGTGAAAAGCTAGTGATTGCGGCTCTGCCCGAGTTGGCTGTGCAAATTCTCGACCACGCTCGTAACCACGGTCGGGTGACGATTGGCGACATGATTCGACTGACCGGCGTTAGCCGCAACACGCTGAAAGAACATTTCCGCAAACTGGTGGAGAACGGCCATATTGTCCGGCATGGAAACGGCAAGGGCTCATGGTATGCCTTGCCATGATTCAACGAAATAGGGTGAATTTAAACAAACTACAGAAATGTTTCATAGGATTTTGAGCGGTAACAAGGTGTAAACTTCCGGTGTATTGCCGCGCTCTTACTGCCGTTGTCGCTTTATTCGATGAATACCGGTAGTTAATGCCTCCAAAAAACGCAGGTTGGATATGACTAAAATTGGGATGCTCGGAAGTGACCTAAAGCCACGGCAGCTGAGGTTTTTCAATAAATTCTATGAAACATTTCTGTCGCACTTGTTTAAACGTACCCAGCTTACAAGGAAAATATTTAATGGATACTGCCTCGGTAACTCCAGCAAGCGTGCCAAAATTGAAAACACTTGAAACAGAAATAAAGGAGTTCGCTGATGGACTACCTTATTGGGCAAAATATCTTGCTGAAAAGATTTTGTCGGGCAGTGCTATTTCTGATAATGACATTGACACTTCATATTCCTACCTTCTCGAAGAATTAAGCTTAACCCCAGTAACTAAAAAACCTGAAATAGTAATCAACTATAGTGCTGGGAATCCAGGTAGTTACAAACTGGATTTACTTCTTTCAAAACTTGAAAATATTGAAGGAGTAAACGCCTTAACAGAAAACCAAACCATTGAATTTAGCCCCAACCTGACAATTATTTATGGGGCTAATGGATCAGGAAAGTCTGGATACGTGAGATTGTTGAAAAAAGCTTTTTATTCAAAAGCCCCAGAAGAAATACTACCAAATATTCATATTGATAGCGGACATAAACCTATCAGTGCAAAATTAACTTTCAATTCAAACAGCACAGATATTCTTTTAGATTATCCTGTAAATGAAAACTCAGCAGAGTTTAAGCAGTTTTCGGTTTTTGACGGAAAAAGTGTTTTAAAGCATCTTGCAGAAAAAAACGAGTTTGAGTTTAGACCTGCTGGTTTAGGTTTTTTCGCTGATTTCACCAAAGCAATAATTAGTGTTGAGCAAAGACTAAATTCAGATACAACCTCTAAAAAAGCAGGTTACACAGCAAATGACCTTTCCGATTTATTTGAAGGTGAATCTGAAATTAAAACCTTAATTGAAAACCTTTCTGCCGCAACAAAAATTGAGAACTTAGATAAATACACCCCGTTTTCGGAAGAAGATAAAACTGAAAAAGAAAAAATTCAAAATCAGTATGACGAACTCCTTTTAGCCTCAAAAGGAAAAGAGAAGGAAATAAAAAACCTTGAAAACATCAAAAAGCTTTTAGGAGAGAATAGACGTACTATTGAAGGTCTTAATCAATATTTCACAACTGAATACCTAGATAAAACAAAAAATGCGATCACTGATTGCCTGAACAAAGAAGCTACGGCAAAGGCAGAAGGAATTGAAAGATTTAAAACTGATAAGATTGAAAGGATTGGCACAGAAGAATGGAAGAATTTTATCGTAGCTGCCGAAGCATTCGCAAAAAATCAAAAACCTGAAAACTCTGTTTACCCTGAAAAGGGAGATAATTGTTTGCTTTGTCATCAACCACTTTCAGAGGATGCTGAAGAACTTATTGCCAATTATTGGACATTCATAAAAAGTGTTGCGGAAGAAAATGCGAGAAAGGCACAGGAAGCACTGAGTAAAATAAAGCAAGCATTTGAAAAATTAAACTTTGATTTATTCCCTGATGAAAACACGCTCACTGTTTGGTTTGCTGAAAAATACCCCAAAGAATTAGCATTGATTAAGAAAAAACTGTCCGATCAAAAAACGCTTTCGGAAAATATCATCTCTGATATTCAAAATAAAACGGCAAACAGTAGAACAGAAATAAATATCAGTGTTGTAGAACATGCAACTATTGATACCGCCATTGACGCCTCAATAAAAATGTTCCAAGAAGATGAGCAAAGCCAGGAATTGGGAAAATTGCTAAAAGCAAAAACATACTTAGAGCACAAAGAAAAGTTCAACACACATTTTTCAAAATTTGAGACTTACGTTAAAAATCAGGCTTGGATTAAAAAAGCGGGCAAAGCCAATTTTGAAAAACGCAAAATAACAGAAACCGAAAAGGCTTTATCAGACAAATATTTCAACCAAAAATACATTGATACCTTTAATGAGGAATGCAATAGACTCAATGGAAGTTTCGGTATTGAAATAAGTCATACGGGTTCGGCAGGTAAATCATACCGACAGATGAAGTTGAAGGGCAGAAGCCCTCATGCTGTATTGAGCGAAGGCGAGCAAAAAGTTATTGCCATTGCTGACTATATTGCTGAAATGCAATTGTCGGAAGTGAATAGAGGGATAATATTTGACGATCCTGTCACGTCCCTTGATGAAAAAAGAAAATCCGAAATAGCAAAACGCCTTGCAAAAGAATCAACCTTAAAACAAGTTATTATTTTTACTCATGATTTAGTTTTTGTTTCTTCATTGATGGGGCATTGTAAAGATTTAGATATTAAAAATGACTGTCATTGGATTGAAAATATTGAAGGTAGTCAGCCAGGTATAATTTGGCTTAGAAATACTCCATCCTTTGAAAAGGATTATAAAACATCTGGCAAGGCTCAAAAGTATTATGAAGAGGCCAATAAATTACCCCCAGAATCAAGGGAAGATAAAATAAAGAATGGATTTGCTGCCTTGCGGACAAGCTACGAGGCACAAGTTGTCTTCGGATTGTTTAAAGGCGTAGTGCAAAGGTTTGAAGAAAGAGTAAGCGTAGATAGTTTGAAGACTGTATTTTTCTCGGTCGAGATTAGAGATGAACTTTTAGATAGTTTTTACCAGTGTTGTCGATATATGGAAGGACATTCGCACAGCGATAATTACGCCTACAAAAAGCCGAGCTTAGAAAACCTAATTGAAGAAATTGAGCGATTTAATAGCATCAAAAAGAAAATAAGCGACGCAAAACAAGGTGATTAAAAGCATAAGACCGCCACGTAACAAGTCAATCAACTGAACTCGCTATCACACACGCCAGTTATTTTAAGCGCAAGGATTAAAAATGGCGAAAACAATGCAGATTGGTAATTTGATATTTCCCACGAAAAAATCAGCCAAGGACTTCATAAGGGAAATTATTTCAAAATATGAGGCAAAATCTAGCCTTGCGGCAGAGGACTTTTCGTTCGTTTCTGACTTGCTTGCTATTCACCCAGAAAGCGAACAGAAGATTGGATGTGGTATCTCCAGAATATTTATTGATTTTGATGCTCAGTATCAAATGAATACAGGAACTCACTACATCTTCCCGTATCGTGTAAAAGAAAATCAAATTCAGATTCTGGCTGTTTTTCATGGTGCAAGACAATGGCCGAATAATTTTTAATTCGGCGCATATAAATAATAAAAAACATGGAAATTATCGATAACATAAATCATCTGCTCGGGGATAACCTCAAACAGACGATAAAACCGGGTTCAAAGTTAAAGATTGCGGCATCCTGTTTTTCAATTTATGCATTCGAGGCATTAAAGAAGGAACTGGAAAATATTGCTTCTCTTGAATTCATTTTTACCTCGCCAACCTTTGTGCCCAATGAGGTAACGGACAAAATCAAAAAAGAACGCCGCGAGTTTCATATTCCCAAAGCCGAACGGGAACGTAGCTTTTATGGCAGTGATTTTGAAATCCAGCTTAAGAATAAACTGACACAACGGGCTATCGCCAAAGAATGCGCAGACTGGATGCGCCGCAAAGCCATTTTCCGCTCTAATCGTGGCAAAGCGCCTATGCAGCAATTTGCCTGTGTGCAAGGCAACGAATCAGATGCGGTTTACCTCCCGTTGCATGGTTTTACTGCCGTCGATCTAGGCTACCAACAAGGGGATGCTGTATCGAATCTGGTCAACAAAATGGACGAGCCGACAATCACTTCGACTTACCTGAACCTCTTCGATCAAATCTGGAATGATACCGAGAAGCTGGAAGATGTTACCTCACGCCTCTGTGATCATATTGCTTCGGTTTATCAGGAAAACTCGCCAGAGCGTATTTACTTTTTGATGCTCTACAATATCTTTAATGAGTTTCTGGAAGACCTGAATGAGGATGTGCTTCCCAATGATCGCACCGGTTATCAGGACAGCCTGATTTGGCAAAAGCTCTTTAATTTTCAAAAAGACGCGGCTACCGGCATCATCAACAAACTGGAAACTTATAGCGGCTGCATTCTCGCGGACAGTGTGGGCTTGGGGAAAACCTTTACCGCTCTTGCCGTTGTTAAATATTACGAGCTGCGCAATCGTTCTGTCCTGGTGCTTTGCCCCAAAAAACTGGCCGACAACTGGTTGAACTATAACCGCAATCTCAAAACCAATATTTTTGCCAAAGACCGCTTCAATTACGACGTGCTTTGCCACACCGACCTGCAAAGAACCAGCGGCGAATCGTTTGGCACACCGCTCAACCGTATCAACTGGGGTAATTACGATCTGGTCGTCATCGACGAATCGCATAACTTCCGTAACAACGATGCTTTCAAAGACAGGGAAACGCGCTATCAAAAGTTGATGAATGCCGTTATCAAGGAAGGCGTTAAAACCAAAGTGCTGATGCTCTCGGCCACCCCAGTCAATAACCGCTTTAATGACCTGCGCAATCAGCTCGCGCTCGCCTATGAAGGCGATTCAGAAAACCTTAGCAAAAAGCTACGAACCAATAAAAACATCGACGAGATTTTTCGTAGAGCGCAAGCAAGCTTCAATTCATGGTCTAACTTGCCATCTGAAGAGCGTACTGCCAAAGCCATTTTAGGCGCTTTGGACTTTGACTTTTTTGAGCTACTGGATAGCGTGACCATTGCCCGATCGCGCAAGCATATTGAGACCTTTTACGACACTACGGACATTGGTAAATTCCCCGAACGCCGTAAACCGCTTTCATTTCACTGTCCGCTGACAAGCAGAACGGACATACTAGGATTTAATGAAATTTTTGCACAACTGTCTTTGTTGCAATTGGCCGTCTATGCGCCTATCAGCTACATCTTACCCAGTCGGCTGGCTAAATATGAAGAGCAATATGACACTCAGGTAAGTGGGGGCAAAGGCAAACTTAAACAGGCGGATCGCGAAAAAAGCCTTCAGGCGTTAATGACGATCAATTTGCTCAAGCGCCTTGAAAGCTCTGTCCAAGCTTTCCGGTTAACCCTGCAAAAACTAAAAGACAAACATCTCGGAACGCTCTTAAAGATCAGTGATTACAAGAAATCCGGCAAGGATATTCGCTTTGCTGACCTTGCTGCGGCCTACGAAAATGCCGAACCAGACGAAGACGATTTTCCCGAGCCAGACGATGTCAAGATTGGCGGCAAGATACAAATCAGCTTGTCCGACATGGATTTGCCATCGTGGGAACACGCCCTTCAGGCCGATCTTTTTGTCATTGACGCTCTCCTGGCGGAAATGACAAAAATTAAACCCGCTGAAGATGCCAAGCTTCAACATCTAAAAGCCCAAATTAACAACAAGCTGGCTGCGCCCATTAATCCAGGCAACAAGAAGATTCTGATTTTCACTGCTTTTGCCGATACCGCCAACTATCTGTATGAGCATATTGCCGACAGCCTGCTGCAAAGTCATCAATTGCACACCGGCAAAGTCACCGGCGGTGACAGCCCAAAATCTACACTCAAACAAAACTATGACTTCCAATCCCTGCTGACGCTCTTTTCCCCGCGTTCAAAAGAAAAAGCCGCTATTTTTCCGAATGAGCCGGGCGAGATTGATATTCTTATCGGTACGGATTGCATCTCTGAAGGCCAAAACCTCCAGGATTGCGACTATCTTATCAATTACGATATTCATTGGAATCCCGTGCGAATTATTCAGCGTTTCGGGCGTATTGATCGTATTGGTTCGCAGAACGCCAGCATTCAACTGGTAAATTACTGGCCGGATATTACCCTCGACGAATACATCAACCTCAAAGAGCGTGTCGAAAACCGTATGGTGATTGCCGATGTCACCGCAACTGGGGATGACAACGTGCTAAGCGCTCAATCTAATGATGTGTCTTATCGTAGGGAGCAACTACGGCGCTTGCAGGAAGAAGTCATCGAAATGGAAGACCTCAAAACTGGTGTCTCCATTACTGACCTCGGCCTCAATGATTTTCGTATGGATTTGCTTAACTATGTGAAGGCCAACGGCGATATGGATGGCGTACCCAGTGGTATGCACGCCGTCGTGCCCGCCGCTCCAGAGCGTGGCTTATTGCCGGGTGTCATTTTTACCTTGCGTAACCTAAACCAAGGCGTCAACGTCAACCAACAAAACCGCCTGCATCCTTATTACCTCGTCTACATCAACGAGAATGGCGATGTAATTACCAACCATACTGAAGTCAAACGCCTGCTCGACTTAGTGCGTAGCGCTTGCAAAGGCCAAAATCAGCCTATCCCTGATGTTTGCCAGCTTTTTAATCAGAACACCGCAGACGGTCGCAACATGCTGATCTATTCCGATTTGCTAGGCAAAGCCATTCGTTCCATGATCGATGTGCAGGAAGACAAAGACCTCGACAGCCTGTTTAGCGGTGGTCGCACCACGGCACTGGTTAATACCATTGCCGGCCTGGATGACTTTGAACTCATTGCTTTTCTTGTTATCCAGTCCGGCGGCAGGCAGGATAAATGAGCCACGCGCTGTTTCACTACCCCAAACAAGCTGCTTTTGAGCGCCCATTACCCAAGAATAAAATCTATGAGCACGCAAAGCCGAGTACCGCCGTGCGAGAGCAATTTGTCACGCAGGTAGACAAGATTGTTTGGCAATACAAATTGGCACCTGAAACGGTGAACTTGCCCGCCCGACCCGGCGTACCGGAAATCCAGATTTTTGCCATTGCTCTAAAAATGCCGGAACTCAGCGAGGATGTCTTGCGTTGTATTGATCAAGCCATTCCTTTCCCCATCATTTACCAACTCACTTTTGAAGACCGCATCAAATCTAAAGCAGCTTACAAACGTCCCAGTGACGCCGACGCCAGTAAATGGGTGGTTGATAGTTACTTCGAGACTGACTGGCAATTAAGCGGCGCAGAACGCTCCGAACTGCCCGTTGCACTGGATTTAGCCGGGCTTTATGATCAAATGCTAAGGCGACTCCTGCCGCTGCCACCGCGAGCAGGGGAAACCCTTAAAGCCCAAGTGGAACGACTGGGGCAGATTCGGAGTAAACAAAACGAATGCCGAAAAATGGAAGCCCGCTTGCAAAAAGAACAACAATTTAACCGCAAGGTGGAATTGAATGCACAATTGCGCCAAGTGAAGCTTGAATTGGCAAATCTCATGTAAACCAAGCTGATTTTGTGTAAAGTACACGTAATGTCAATCAAAAACGAATAAAGGCAAAAAAATGAACGCAGTCGAGTTTCAAACGACCGTCCATAACGGCGTGATTACCTTACCCGGCAATCAACAAGCATGGAACGGTAAAAAAATTAAAGTTATTTTGTTAGATGAAGCCAGCCCCGATGCAACAGAAATATCAGCTAATGAATCAACGTCTGAAGCTGATTTTTTCAATTGTGCGGGCATTTGGGAAAACCGCGACGACATCAATCAGGAATCCATACGCGCTAAGGCATGGCGGGATAATAAACGATGATACTTTGCGATACCAATATCCTGATTGAATTCTACAAAGCCAACCCGACTGTCATACAAACCTTGCAGCGCATGGGTTCAGCCAATATTGCCGTCAGTGTTATTACTAAAGCAGAGTTATTCTATGGCGCAAGAGACAAACAAGAACTTGCCAAAATTGAACGGCATTTATCGTTGTGTCACTGTTATGGGCTTAATGATTCCATTTCAGCGCTTTTTATAGAACTGATGAGCCGTTATTCACTGAGCCATAAAGTCTCAATACCCGACATGTTGATAGCCGCAACCGCTATTAGCCATGAACTTGAGCTTTATACCCTGAATACTAAAGACTTTAAGTTTATTCCAGAGCTTAACTTATATCCCATCGAATAATAAATGCGTAGACCGGATAAGCAGACCGCATCCTGCGGATTAGGCAGATTAAGTGAATGCGCTCTGCTTACCCACTCTGCTGACTCCGCAAGTTCAAGAACCAACTAGAAACCCTATCCAGCTAACCGCACCCAGGATTAACGAGCATCATGGAAAAACTGAACCTGCACAGCCCCGATTTCACACAAGAAAACATTGTGAAATTGGCCGAACTATTCCCCAACTGTGTGACTGAAACCCGCGAGACTGATGGAACCCTGAAGCAAGCCATCGACTTCGATCAACTACGGCAAGAGTTGTCTACGTTCGTTGTTGAAGGGCCGCAAGAACGTTATCAGCTCAACTGGCCTGGCAAGCGCGAAGCCTTATTAACCGCCAACGCACCGATTGCGAAAACCTTGCGTCCCTGTCGTGAAGAAAGCGTGGATTTTGATAGCACGCAAAACCTGTTTATCGAAGGCGATAACCTGGATGCGCTGAAGCTGTTGCAGGAAACCTATCTGGGTAAGGTGAAGATGATTTACATCGATCCCCCGTATAACACCGGGAACGATTTTATTTATGAAGATGATTTTGCTGAAGATAGTGCCAGCTATTTGCAACGTTCTAACCAAAAAGATGATGAAGGCAACCGCTTAGTCGCTAACAATGAGTCTAATGGTCGATTTCATTCAGATTGGCTGAGCATGATGTATTCGCGCTTGAAGTTGGCGCGGAATCTATTGCGGGACGATGGTGTGATTTTTATTTCGATTGATGATAATGAACAGGCGAATTTAAAGCGGTTGTGTGACGAGGTGTTTGGGGAAGATAGTTTTATTGTGCAACTGATATGGAAATCGCGGCAAATTGTAGATAGCAGAAATAAAAATAATTCATCAAATGACCATGAACAGATAGTTGTCTATTGCAAAAACAAAGATAATTTTTCTTTAAAAGGGAAATCAATTCAAGAAACAAAATATACAAATCCAGATAATGACTCGCGTGGCGCATGGATGAGTAATAGTATGCTTGGATTAGCGAATTCATCTCAACGTCCTAATTTACATTATCAACTTATTGATCCGGAAACAGGAATTGCTTTTGATTGCCCAGCCGATTCAGGGTGGAGATATTCAAAAGAAACTATGCAAAAAAAAGTTGTTGAAAAGAGAATAGTATTTCCAAAATTACCCACTGGTAGACCAAGAGAAAAAAAGTTTTTATCCGAACTTTCCAGCAGTTACACTGGTTTTTCATCAGTATTATCAACTGATATTGGTTTTACTTTAAATGGTAGTCGAGAAGTTAGAGAGTTATTTGGCGACAAATATTTCGACTTTCCTAAGCCAGTTTCACTATTAAAATCAATAATAGAACAAGGAAGTCTATCTGATTGCATTGTCCTCGACTTCTTTTCAGGTTCCGCTACCACCGCCCATGCGGCAATGCAACTCAACGCCGAAGACGGCGGCAAGCGCAAGTTCATCATGGTGCAACTGCCCGAAGTCTGCGACGAAAAGAGCGAAGCCTACAAAGCTGGTTACCAAACGATCGCTGAAATTGGCAAAGAACGCATTCGCCGGGCGGGCAACAAAATCAAAGTAGAAAACGCCGATAAAGAAGGCATAGATCAATTGGACATCGGCTTTCGTGTCCTAAAAATCGACAGCTCCAATATGAAGGACGTTTACTACACGCCTGACGCTGTGCAACAAACCCACCTTTTTGACCAGGTCGACAATATCCGCGAAGACCGCACTGCTGAAGATTTGTTGTTCCAGGTGCTGCTGGATTGGGGTGTGGATTTAACGCTGCCCATCACACAGGAAACCATCGCCGGTAAGACTGTGTTATTTGTCGATGATAACGCCTTGGCAGCTTGTTTCGATGCTGACATTAACGAGGCCTTCGTCAAGGAACTTGCTGCCCGACATCCGCTAAGAGTGGTGTTCCGTGATGCCGGTTTTGTGAGTGATAACGTGAAGATCAACATCGAGCAAATATTCAAGCTCATCTCGCCCACCACTGAAATCAAAGTCCTTTAAGGTGCGGACATGATGAAGCTTAAGTTTAAGAAACAGGCGTACCAGACCAATGCCGTCGAAGCCGTGGCGGATTGCTTTGCCGGACAACTGCCAACCAGTGGCATTCAATACCGTGTCGATCCTGGCCGGGCTAAAAAGGGCGGACAGCAAAGCCTGCTGGATGAGTCTGGCTTCAGGAATTCTGAGATTGCCCTCACGCTGCCCCAATTGCTGGAAAATATTCATACCGTCCAACGCCACCAAAACCTGCCGCTCTCTGCGGCGTTGGTTAACGATAAAAAAACCGGATGCCCCATCAACCTCGACATTGAGATGGAGACCGGCACCGGCAAAACTTATTGCTACATCAAAACTGTGTTTGAGCTGAATAAACGCTATGGCTGGAGCAAGTTTATCGTGGTGGTGCCGAGTATTGCGATCCGTGAAGGTGTGTATAAATCCTTAAGCATAACGGCTGAACACTTTTTGGAGGACTACGGCAAGCGTATCCGCTTTTTTATTTATAACTCCAAGCAACTGCACAACCTGGAAAGCTTTTCCTCCGATGCGGGGATCAATGTAATGGTCATCAACGTCCAGGCGTTTAATGCCACCGGCAAGGATGCCCGCCGTATCAATGAAGAGCTGGATGAGTTCCAATCCCGCCGTCCCATTGATGTCATCAAGAGCAATCGCCCCATTTTGATACTCGATGAACCACAAAAGATGGAGGGAGCGAAAACGCTGGAATCCTTCAAAGGCTTCAATCCCCTGATGATTTTGCGCTACTCAGCCACTCACAAAACCGAGCACAATAAAATCCATCGTCTCGACGCGCTGGATGCCTATAACCAGAAACTGGTGAAAAAAATCTCCGTGCGCGGTATTTCAGTCAAAGGTCTTAGCGGAACCAACGCTTATCTATATTTGGGTGGTGTTGAAATATCGACCAGTAAACCGCCGGTTGTCGGGGTTGAGCTGGAAATAAAGCAAAAATCCGGTATTAAACGGGTACTGCGAAAGTTGTACAAGGGCGACAATCTGTTCGATCTATCTGGTGGACTGGATCAATATAAAGGCTTCGTGGTGGCCGATATTAATGCCAATACCAATACGCTGAGTTTTACCAATGGTGAAGAACTTAGGGTCGGTGAGGTTACCGGCGATGTCAACGAAGCCGCGCTGCGCCGCATCCAAATCCGCGAAGCCATTAAAGCCCATTTCGAAAAAGAGCAAATGCTGTTTAATGACGGTATAAAAGTGCTGTCCCTATTCTTCATTGACTCAGTAGCCAAATATCGATGCTATGACGAAAACGGGGAAACTTCCGGCGAATACGCCCAAATCTTTGAAGAGGAATACACCAGCCATCTTAATGAGGTCCTGACGCTTGATGATAATCCATACAATGATTATCTGCGCGGTATCGAGGTGTCCCGAACCCATGAGGGCTATTTCTCAATTGATAAAAAATCCAAGCGCCTGGTTGATCCAGCGACAGGAAAAAAATCCAACGAAACCGACGACGTGGATGCTTATGATCTGATCCTGCGTAAGAAAGAGCAACTGTTACAATTTGCAGAACCGGTTCGCTTCATTTTTTCCCACTCCGCACTACGCGAAGGCTGGGATAACCCCAATGTCTTCGTTATCTGCACGCTTAAGCATAGCGATAATATGATCTCCCGCCGCCAGGAAGTCGGTCGCGGTATGCGGCTTTCGGTCAATCAAACGGGCGACCGTATGGATAACCCTGCCACTGTTCATGATGTGAATGTTCTCACCGTGGTGACCAGCGAGAGTTACACGGAGTTTGTCACAGGTCTGCAACGCGACATTAGCGAATCACTGTCAGAGCGTCCCCGCATCGCTGATGAAAAATACTTCACCGGCAAAGTGTTTAAAACGGCAGCTGGTGATGTAGAAGTTACACCACAACTTGCTAAGCAAATTTATAAATATTTGCTGAAAAATGATTACACCGATGCTGACGATAAAATCACCTCTGCTTATCACGATGCCAAAAGAGAAGGGCAGCTTGCCGAGTTGCCGCCGGAACTGGCAGTTCATATCGAACAAGTGTTTCAGCTAATTGATAGCGTCTTCAGTGATGCTCAATTACCGCCCATTGACAATGGCCGCAATGCCAAAACTAACCCACTTAATGCCAATTTTGACAAGAAAGAGTTTAAGGAGCTTTGGAATCGCATCAACCACAAAGCCGCTTATGTAGTCGATTTTGAAACACCTGAACTGATCAAGAAATGCGTGGTTGGCCTGGATAAAGAATTGCGTGTAAGCCCTTTGCAATACACCATCCAACGAGGTGATCAAACCGACGAGGCAACTTATGATGCCGTCAAACAAGGTGAGTCGTTCAAGGTGATGGAGACAACCACGGAGTCGAATAAAGTCTCTATCCATTCCGCCGTCAAATATGACCTCATTGGTAAACTGGCGGAAGAAACTAAACTTACCCGGCGTTCCATTGCCAGCATTCTTCAAGAGATTAATAACGCGGTATTCGACCAATTTAAAACCAATCCGGAAGACTTCATCGCTAAAACATCACGGCTGATTAATGAGCAAAAAGCCACCGTCATCGTCGAGCATCTGGCTTATGACACCATCGCCGAAACCCATAGCCTTGATATTTTTACCAAGGATAAACGGACGTTAGATATTAGTAAGACCGGGGGAAAACTGAACCGGCATATTTACGACTACGTATTTACCGACTCTGGCATTGAGCGCACATTCGTTAATGAGCTGGACACCAGTAAAGAGGTGGTGGTGTACGCCAAGCTACCAAATGGCTTTACTATTCCCACCCCAGTGGGCGATTACAATCCTGACTGGGCGATTTCATTCAAAGAAGGCACGGTAAAACACATCTACTTTATCGCCGAAACCAAAGGATCGATGTCGTCGATGGATTTAAGGAAAATCGAGGAATGCAAAATTGACTGTGCCCGGAAGTTTTTCGCCAAAATTACTTCTGAACAGGTCAAATATGATGTTGTTGATAGCTATGGCAAGTTGATGGAATTGGTTAATGGGGCTTGATGTCCAAAGGCACGAAAACTTACTTTAGCGCCAATAATCAGGTGCCTTTCATTAAATTGATTCTAAAACAGCGCCTAATTTTTTACCTTTAAAGGCTGTTTTTATTTTAGATAAATAGAAGGATATTGCATGAACGAACAATTGGAAATTGCTCAAGAAAATGCCCGACGCAACTATGCACTCATAGTCAGTAGACTACCAGCACGTCTAGCCGAAAAGGAAGAATCGTTACTAGAAAAAATATCGAATCACCGTGGCAACTCATTGACGAAGCTAAGGGCGCTCTATGATTTCATGGATGAGCTATATTCTTTTGTACACCAATTCACCCCTTGCAAAAAGGGATGTAATTCTTGCTGCTATTACGAAGTGTCGATTTCTGAACTTGAAATTCAATATATTGAGAATGCTACCAAAATAAAGCGTTTAAAAGAACCACTGCCTACGACTGTTTTTCACGGCACACCCTGTCCGTTTTTGAAGGCTGGAGCTTGCAGTATCTATAAATATCGACCATTTGTTTGCCGCAGACATGTTGCTATTACTCAAACATCGACATGGTGTCACCCTGATAAATCCAACAGCGTAAACATCACACTTTTAAACTTCTCTGAAATAGTTAAAAGTTATGATTTGATCATCCATGAAAGTGGCAAAGCAAAGAGGTCAGACATCCATCAAACTTTCTAATCCGCTATTTTTCCCAATCCCCTCGAATATGCTGTGTACAGCATATTCGAGGGGATGCGCAAAAATAGCCTAGTAGTTCGTTCCCTTAGTCACTCGACCCAAACATTCACTGAATATTTTATTTTTAGACGTTGTTTTTAATATGTCTTTGAGTCTGTTCCAATAATCTAATTCTACCGCCTCAGCAATACCTGATAGTATTGCAAAAGAAAGCTTATCTTCAAATATTGTCCATTTTTCGCTCATTAATATTTGTGTTCTTGAAGAATTAAGGTCTAAATCCATATTCCCGCAAATATCAATGACGATTAATACCGGGACTGGCCAGTCTAGCTTGACTTGGTTTTTTTGTACTCGCCATGAATCAGGAAATAAAGTAGTAGGAACTTCAATACCGTGCAAGGACAGTCGAGATTTTGACTGTGCCAGATGATTAAATGAGCTGGATTGTTCAATTTCGCCATTATCATCAATTGTTATTGAGCTAGTGTGCCAATTAATCTCATTACGACTCATGCTTATTGATTTATCTAATTCGAAAGATTTCCCGTCTATCTCTACTGTCTTAGATGTCATTTCAATTTTTTCCACTGGCAATCCGTGGCTTTCAAGTACTCCTACAATAGCAGAACCGACAAAGCCATTATTTACGTCACTAAATTCAATATTAAATTCTCTGATATTTTCGTTCTTATTCCATGAATAATTTTTAAGCGATTCAGCTTTAATTTCTTTAAAACTATTTTCGTCGATAACTTTTTTATGCGATTTACTTTCAATTGATATTTTAAAAGGAGGATTGGGGGCAACACGCTCAACAGATTGAATGAATTGATCTTCACTCATCTTGTTCCATGGATTTTTATGTTTTCTAAGAAACAGCTTTGTCGATGTACCTGGAATTTTTTTATCACCGGGCTTAATCCAAAAAATACTTTCTTGTCCTTCAATAGTTAAGTTGAGTGGCTCACTAGAATCATGAGGGCCATAAACTCTTCTGGTATCCACAACCAGCGTATCAGCAACCATAAAACACGATAAAATCCCAATTCCGAATCTTGACGTTGGAGTAAATTTAGCATTAGATTGTGACTTCAAATCATAAAATTCTGCCGACTTATAAAAAGAAGAGCCTACTTTTGAATAATATGAATCAATGATCTGTTGATCCATTCCGGTTCCGTTATCAATTATTTCGAGAATATCTTCATTTTGTTCCGAGTAATACTTTATTTGGATTTTTGGTTCATAGGAATTCCCCCAACTGAGTTCTTGAGCTTCTCTCAGTAAACAGGCATCAATAGAATTCTGTATAAGTTCTCTCAATGCCACTTCAGGGTCGCCATATAATTTAGTGCCCATCAGCAAATCAATAACATGGTTTTTACTAAGATTAAATTGCGTTTCTCTATACAGGTATTTAGGTTTTCCAAATAAGTCCTTTTTTGTTTCTATTTTTGATCGATTTACCTTAAATGGGATTTTTATGAAAATTTCCCCATTATTGATTCTATTGAAGTCATTGATTGACGAAATGATGTTATTACATGCACTGAGCTCCTTGTCTATGATGTCACAAAAGGCACGAATTGATGCCTCAATAGCCGGGTGTTCACACTTTGCACTGTATTGAATCAATTCACTGTTAATAGTCCAAGCTTCAACAGCCCTATGCTTCTTCCATTCGTTTAGTGATATAGGGTGTCTGACGAATAGATGTGAATATAAAACGGCTGGGGTTCTCTTTGCGTCAAAATCAAGGAGATCAGCCAATCTTAAAATAACTGCTATCAATGGCAGACAGGCAAAAGTTTCAGGGCCACAGAGGTAGCGTTTATCCAGTTCTAGGAGTAAAAGCGCATCTTCATTATGACTAAAACAGATAGCAGCAAATTCACTGGTTAAATCAGTATCCCTATAAATTATTTTTCCTTCCCAGTCATTTTGAATAATTTCTCTGGCACGATCGGCATGTGTGTTTCTGATATGGTCAACTATTAGATAGTTTTTGACCATATCCGCATCACTATTCCTTCCTTGTGCTGAAAAGGACTCAATTTTTGAAATTTCATCTGGTCTTGCGGAGTAATACCGTTGGAATTTTTCATATTCTCCTTTATCTTTTTCATCATCAAAAACTGGCGAGCTATCCCATACTTTTCGCCAAGATAGAACTGCATTTTCCTCAGGAGCCATACCAATATCATGGAAAAATGCACTTAAAATGAGCAGCATCAACTCTGGCACTGAAAGCTTTTCTACGACTTCTTTTGAAAGCAATCTCTCCATCAATCGAAGAACCCGAAATAGATGATCACCATCATGAAGTGTAAACTCACCCATATGACGAAGAATTGCTTTAGTTTTCTGGTACGCATAATAGGTAGTCTCGTCAACAAGCGTTAATACCTGACTTCCAGAAGGATCTCCCTCGCACTTCTTTTTTAACATGCAATATATGTAACTTTTCTTCAGCCTAACTTGCGTCTCTTCACGCCAATCATCATTATTCATGTTTTCCTGCTAATTTTATGAAGTCTCAGTACCATTGAATGCATTCCATGCACTATAAATTAAGCATAAACAGTTCCATCAGCACAACAATATAGAGCATATCAACTTAATACCCCCCAACAATAACAACCGAACTCCGCCCCCCGCCCTGTTTTTCAATCACTACTTTAGCCCCAATTCGCTCAACCAAAATAGGTACATGTGAAATAACCCCGACTTTTCTGCCCAAGGCTTGCAGGGTATCCAAACTGGCGATGGCTATGTCTAGGGTTTCCGGGTCGAGGCTACCGAAGCCTTCGTCGATGAACAGCGATTCAACCTGGGTTTTATTGGATGATAGCGATGCTAACCCTAAGGCCAGTGCCAGAGATACCAGAAAGCTTTCGCCGCCGGACAGGCTGTGTACGCTACGCACGTCATCGGCCATGTCGCGATCTATAATTTGCAGTTCCAAATCGCTGCCCGGTACGCGTTGCAGTGCATAGCGTTTGGCAAAATCTTCAAGATGTTGATTGCTGTGCGCTAGTAACGCTTCCAGGGTCAGGCTTTGGGCAAAAACCCGAAACTTGACGCCGTTTTTTGAACCTATCAATTCATTCAGGCTTTCCCACTGCTCCCAGCGGTCTCGTTGCTGATCCAGTTCTGCTTTCAAAAGACGCCCGGCATCGATTTTTTTATCATCTTCCCGAAGCAGTATGACTTGCTCTTCTTTTTGTGTATGCAACTCCTGTCTGTGCAACTGCAATTCAGCTGACAGTTTTGTAGCGTCTTCCTCGGTCATATCGACAGGATTGCGCTGATGTTTCAGGCAATCGTCGGCTTTAACTTTTAATAATGCCCCAGACTCGTGTAAGGCACGCTCCAGTGCTGCCATTCCGGTTTTCAGCTCAGCTAGCCAGCGCTCATCTTTTTCCAGTAATTCCGTTAACTGCTCAAGATCAATGGCCTGCATTTCCAGCGACTGGTTGAGAGCGCTTAGGGATTTTTCCAAATTGCTGTAACGTCTGCCGGTCTCTGTCTGCCAATGCAGCTGATTTTGTTTATGGGTTGCCAGTTCTGTTTCCGCCTGATTGACAGTGTTATCGGCCAGCTGATGAGCAGTTCTTGCAACCAGCACTTTCTGATTAATGATTTGCTCATAACTATCAGCCGTAAGCCTTGCACCTAAGCTTGGCAACACCGCGTCGCGCTCCAGCGACAGTTTTTGCTTTTCTTTTGTTTGGGTATTTAACTCGGTCTGTTTAATCTGGTGTTGTTGCTGGCATTGTTTTAGTGCCTGCTCGGCAAGTTTTTCATCGTGGTTAATTTTTTCCAAGGTTTTAGCAGCGGTCTCAATCTGCTGTTCGGTGCGGTAGAATTGATTAACTTTTGCCGCACAGTCTTGCCTGAATTCTGCTGTGGAATCGTGCAGATGAGATTGCCAGTTTTCAAACTGCCGGAACGGTGTCGCCAATAAATCGACAATAGCTTTCAGTTGTAGTTCCAGCTCCTGAATGCTAGCAGTGGCATGTTCCAGATTGGTTTTATTTTTGTCGTATTGCTTATCCAGCTCGGCCTGTTCTGTAGATAAGGTTTCCTTTTTCAGCTTGGCTGCATCGAATGAATCCTGTGCCGCTTTAATCTGTTTTTGTAATTCGAGGGCTGCTTTTTCCTGCTGTTTAATAAGCGCCAAGGCGGAACTTATCTGCTCATCGTGAATTTTAAGTGCAGGCAAAAGCTGAATATCGGTAACTGAAAAATCAGGTTTATCGTGCAGAGCTAAAGCGGTCCAATCACTGCCACACTTAGCCAGTTTTGTATGCGCCTCGGCCAGTTTGTCGGCCAGTGCTGTTTTTTGCTCCTGTCCCTGACTGATGCCCTTGTTCAATTCAGAGATAGATTTAATAATCGCTTCATTCCGGTTTTCCAGCTCAGTGACTCGATCTGACTGGGCTGAGGCGTGTTCATTGCTTATGATCACCTGATCTTTCCAGGGATGCTCAAGCGCTCCGCAAACCGGGCAGGGCTGATCTTCCTGCAACAAAGAGCGGAATTGTTCGGCGTTTTTATGCGTCGTTGCCTGTATCAGCTCTAAGGCTTTTTTAGCCTCGCCAAGAGCGATACTATTAGTCATCTGCTGCTGATTTAATTTATGCAGTTGAAGCGAGCTTTCATTAATCGTTTGTTCGGTTGATGCCAGTTTATCTGTGTCCTGCTTTATAGTCTGTTGCAGCTCCTGTGCATTATTCGCCAGACTCTGTGCCAGGATGACATACTCGCGCTTGATTTCAAGCTCGTCTTTTAAACGAAGCAAGTCTTCGAAAGACTGTCGGCTGTCCTGTTTTTTCAGTTGAGCTAGCGTCTTTTGATGCAGTTCCAGTTTTTTGTGACTGTCATCAATCGCCAGATTTAACTCTACCAGGTTGCGCTCATCCTTAGTAATCGATAGCCTTAACTGATCCGCCTTGATTTCGGCGTCTGTTTTCCGGATATTCAACGCTTGATAGCGATCCAGTTCGGCTTCCCAACGATTCCATTCGGCTGCGATGAGTTTAATCGCCTGATTTTGTTCCAGCCAGAGAGTAAGCTGTTGCAGCGTCGAGGTTTGTTCAGTCTGCCGACTTAATAGGAACTGATGTTCTTTCCTGGCGCAGTCCAAAGATTCATGCAGCCGGGTTTCTTCAGCGGCCATGGTGCTAACCGCATGTTGGATAACATCAATGCGGGTGTCCAGTGCCCGCGCTTTGATTAGTAAGGGTTGCGCCTGCTGTTGCTGCTGTTCGGCTTCAACTAACGCACCAGCCAAAGTGATTAACTGTTCCCTTGTTTTTTGCAATTTTGCTTCAGCGGCAATACGGTGATCGCTGCTGTCTTTCAGTTTTTGTTGGGCATCCTGATGTTCGGCGTTTGCTGTTTCGTACTGACCTAACAGCGGTCTTAAAGGTTGCGCGGCTTCGACTGTTTGTATTAACTGCCGCTCGGCTTCTGCCGCATCCCATGTCTGTTGACTGCCAGTGAAGACTTCACGGGCAACCCGTTCAGCTTCTTGCAGTTTTTTCAGTTCGGCATACCAGTCGATGATTTTCCGGTTGTCTGCGATTTGCTTATCCAGCTCAACCAACTGGCTGATGAATTGATCCCGTTGTTGCTCCAGTGTGTGACGGGCAGTTTCATCCAGCGGGATTTGATACTGCATTCGGTTTGCAATCTGGTTTAACGCGTCTTTTTCCTGTCTGGCCCGCTCGAATGCCGCGATAGACAGCTCGGAATAAATATCGGTGCCAGTAATGCGCTCCAGTAAACCGGAACGCTCGTCTTTTTTTGCTTTCAAAAATGCGGCAAAATCGCCTTGAGCCAATAAAACGGAGCGGCGGAACTGGTCAAAGTTAAGATCAATCAGTTCACTGATCGCTTCCAGTGTATTTTTCTTACCCTGACCAATGAGCTGACCGCTGACAATATTGCTCAGTGTGACTTCTTGCGCCTGTAAGCGGCCATCTGCTTTGCCGCGGGCTTTGCTGACTTCCCAGCGCGCACGGTAGTGATGCTTGTCCTTGCCGATAAAATCCACTTCGGCAAAAGCGTGGCTGGTTCCCCGGCGTAATATCGAGCGCACGTCATTACTGGTAACACGCAAATTTTCATCTTCATCTTTATGGCCTATCGCAAAACCATGACCGTCCGGCAGACGCGGAATTTTGTCATAAAGCGCCAGACACAAGGCATCCAGAATCGTACTTTTACCGGCGCCGGTTTGTCCGGTAATGGCAAATAAACCAACTTGTTCCAGGGGGCCTGCATTCAGCAAAATCTCAAAGGGTTCGGCCAGACTGGCCAGGTTTTTCCCACGGATCGCTAAAATGCGCATTATTCTGTTCCTTGCAGACTTTCAACTAACTCATTAAACAACGTATTCATAACTTCAGGCGCTTCTTGGTCATATTTATTTTGATAACAGCGTTGAAAAACATCCAGTGGTTGCAGTTCTTCCAAGCGTTCTTCCATTTTTATATCCGCCAGACTTTTTTCGCGGCCACTGTAAGCAGTAGATATTTTCAATAAGCGCACAGGCAGTTTGGAGATAACTTCTTCAATCTGCTGGCGTAGGCCTGGCTCAGGCTTTTCCAGCCTGATTCTCAATTCAACCATGGGGCTTTGTTCTGGCAACAAATTGTCATTTAAAATCAGACTTTCCAGTTGTGAAATCACGTCGGATAGCACAGAAAAATCTTTCCCGTTGGGAATTCTTAACAAATCAACG
This sequence comes from Methylococcaceae bacterium, assembly GCA_947505055.1. Next base: position 22,800 of record CANNLO010000022.1, read on the forward strand.
CTACGTGGAATTTTAACGGCGGTGGTTTCAACCACCCGATCCGATTTAATATCAACCTGAACAACCTGGTGCGAATAATCGGTTTCATCAAATGACAGAGGAATTGGCGATCCGCTGTAACGAATATGCTCATTCGCACCAACCCGTTGCGCTAAATGCAAATGGCCTAATGCCACATAAGCAATATCATCAGGAAATAATTCAACCGGCAGCGCATGTTGATTACCGCCCAATATCTTGCGTTCACTTAATTCAGACACGGCTCCATTCACCATATAACAATGTCCGGTCAGAATCAGGCTCTCTCCCTTTGTTACCTTTCGTTGTAGCTGCGTAAACAATTCGGCATAAAGTGTTTTCACGCCGGATATTAACGGATCGTTCTCTTCCTCCCCAAATGGCAGGTCAGCATTACGCAAAAAAGGCATGGCCCCGCACCAGGCTTTAATCTCGCCCCCCGCATTAGTCAGTGGTACCAACAAGCGGCTCCAATCTATATTGCCCTGATCGTCGCGCGACAAGCCGCCGACAACAGTAACGCCCAGAGCATTGAGAATGGGGGATGGCGCATCCAGCCGTGAAGCGGAATCGTGATTACCGCCGATTAAAACAATATCCAGATTCGGTTGTCGGGTTTTGGCTTTGACCAGAAAGTCATAAAGCTGTGACTGCGCAGAAGAGGATGGATTTGCCGAATCAAAAACATCACCGGCAACAATCAACACATCGGCCTGTTTGTTTTGCAATTCTTGCAACAGCCAGTCCAGAAACTGCTGATGTTCCAGTTGCCTCGATACACCATGTAGATGATGACCAAGATGCCAGTCTGCCGTATGAAATATTCTTAACATTACTTTCCTTTTTCAAAGGGTTTGATGTTAAGCAATATAACGCGGATTCAGCCATTTGCATAAAACGTCGAGATAAAGCATGATTATGACCATTAAAGCCATCTAAACAGCGCAATCATGTATCATGATTAACAAAATCGACATAACTAAATTTGCGTTATTCAATGAATTTTCATGGGATAAAACCATTGGTAAAGATAACTCTTTTAAAACGGTAAATATCATATATGGAAGAAACTATTCTGGTAAAACAACGCTTTCACGGATATTCGGTTGCATTGAGAAAGGTGAAATTCATCGACATTACCCTGATGCAAAATTTTCAATTTTGTTAAGTGATAAACGTTCTTTATCGCAAAATAATCTTAATCTTGTTACAGATGATATAAAAATTCGCGTTTATAATACTGATTTTGTTAAAGATAATTTAAGTTGGTTACATAACGATGATGGCTCAATCAAACCATTCACGTTATTAGGTTCTATAAATGTGGAGCTTGATAAACAAATTAAAGATATTGAAGAAAAGCTAGGCAAGGAAGACGATAAAAAAGGGTTATTCTTTGAACTAAGCGAAAAGACAGCGAAGCATAAACAACAGAAGAATCTCTTTGATGCTAAGACAAAAGCTTTAGATGACCTCCTTAGAAAAGAAGCCGGTGATATTAAAAATAACGCAAAGCTATACAATGAACCTAACTACACCATTGCCAACATCAAAAAAGATATTCCAAATTTAACGGAAGCAAGCATACTTTCAGACGACTCAGTAGAGGAGAAAAAGAATCAGCTAAAGGAAGAGCCAAAGGCTGATATTTCAAAACTTCACGAATCAAAACCAAAATTTTCAGACAATTATGACAAAACTAAAGCGTTATTAATTAAAGAAATTAAACCCACTCAGCCCATCATTGATTTAATTAACGACAAACTTTTACAAGAATGGGTTCGGCAAGGCATTGAAAAACATAAAGACAAAAGAGACACTTGTGGATTCTGTGGCAATCCAATTCCTGAAGACCTTTGGAGCAAGCTTGATGCCCATTTCAGTAAGGAATCGGAAGCATTAAGAGAAGAGATTAACATTCAAATAACGTCATTAAAAACAGCTCAGCAGGGTATCAATAATTATCTAAAGCTAGATAAAGATAGTCTTTATGCAAGTCTACATATTCGTTGTGAAAACCTACTTAAATCCTGGCAGACGTTAAGAACAGGCTATTCAAATAATCTTGAATACTTAATAAGCGAATTACAAGCAAGAGAAAAGGATATTTTTACTGTACGTACAGCCATTGAAGTCGATGATATATCTGAAGATATAGTTACTTTATTTAAACAATTTAACCAATTAATTGAAGAACATAATAAAAAAACCACCACATTAAATACCGACCAAAAAAATGCTAGAAGTGATTTGCGTCTTTCAAAAGTCGCCGTGTTTTTACAAGCTATAGAATATCAAAATAAACTTGTAGAAATTGAGGCGCTTAAAAATGAATCCTATGCATTAGAAAAGGAAAAGACTAATAAGGAACTAGAGGTTAAGGAGTTAATCAAAAATAAAAGAGTATTGGAAGCGCAGGCAAAGGATGAAAGTAAAGGTGCACAGTTAGTTAATCAGCATTTAACACGCTTTTTTGGTCATGATGGTTTGACGCTGGTTGCCGAAGGTGAATCACCCGCAATGAAATTTAAAATCATGAGAGAAGGCGCTGAAGCGAATAATTTAAGCGAAGGTGAATGTAGTTTGATTGCATTTTGCTATTTCATTGCAAAGATGGAAGATGAATTAAATAATCATAAACTGATAATTTATATTGATGATCCAATTTCAAGCCTAGATAGTAATCATGTTTTCTTCATGTTTAGTTTAATTGACAGCGTCATTGCACAGCCCAAAAAATATAATCAACTTTTTATTTCAACGCATAACCTGGATTTTTTGAAATACTTAAAGCGAATTACCTCGCCTCTAGGTGGCAAAGAAAACATTGCTCATTTTTTAATTAGGAGGGAGCAAAAGCAAAGCAATAAACGAAGCTTGTTGATTCCAATGCCAGATCACATTAAAAGATACTCAACCGAATTTAATTATTTGTTTGAACAAATTTATTCCGTTTGCAAGGAAGTCAAAGGTGACAGAAAAATGATGCTGGAAAATACCTACAACCAGTCTTATAACCTACCAAATAATTTAAGGAAATTTCTTGAATGCTATTTGTTTTTCAAATACCCGAACAATGACGACCCTTTAAAGAACTTAGATAAGTTATTTGATGGTCATGTACCAAGTTTAATCAACAGGATAGTCAATGAGAATTCGCATCTCACTCATATAGATAGAGCTTGGAAGCCTATGGATATTGATGAAGTAGAAGATTGCGCCAGACTGGTTATTGAAAAAATTAAGGAAATAGATTCCGATCAATTTGAGGCGCTTGTTGCAAGTTTAGATTGATCAAAGCTCATAATCATCATAAGTCTTTAACACTTCCGCTTGGGTAATTCCCAAATAACGCAGTGTTGAAGTTGTATTCGAGTGATTTAGAACCTTGGCAATCTTTTCAACGGGTACGCCATCCTTGTACATAGCCATACCGCGTGATTTACGCATACTGTGGGTGTTTATCGTTAGCCCTAACAGTTCCCCGGCTTCTTTAAAAACGCGACTGACTGAAACCCGACTCACGGGTTTGTCTTTGGCCCGGTTGCTATGGACTTGAAACAACCAGGTATCAGCAGGATGTTCATGTTGCCTTCTGACAATGACAAGCATAGCCGCAGAGTTCAGTCGAATGTTCTTGAGTTTTCCTGTTTTTGCTTCGGTCAGTTTTAACGAGCGCTCATCAAGATTCAAGTCAGCGTATTTTAGTGTGAGCAGGTCACTAATTCTAAGTGACAAATTGACACCCACTTTCCAAATATCGGCATAGAGCTGTCCAAACTTTTTGAACAGGACAGCGTGAATCATATCAATTTCAGCTTTATTGGCGGCGTCGACAGCGTTCATCTTATGTACTATTTTTTTCTTAAATTAACTATATGTTACATAGAGTAGCAGTGAAGTATGACAAAGTAAACCTAATCAATCACTTCCTAAGTAACATAATGTAATTGTGTTACTTAGCCGTGGTTGGGGGTGTAAGCCCTAACCGCCGAAAATTCTGTCCAAGCCATTGGGCAATGGTTTCTAGGTAAAAATCGACAGATTTTCATGTTTTCAGGCATGGGTGTTAAGCCTTAACCTATTTTTCACTGGAAAAATATACAAATTGCTCGTGTCTTACACGGTGTTTATGTTTATTGGATTGATAATATCTTAACGACCGTTATTTTGTATACAAAAAATTACACTACCAATCAACATGTTACAAATATATTCATGGCGTCGGAAATTTCGGCGGTTTGGGCTTAGACCCCCTGGTTAATCAGTGAGCAAACAAAAAACCCCCACATCTGTTTTTTGAACCCGATTTTCGTTAAGGAGAACAGAAGCTCCGTAAACTGCGCTACTGTTTATAGCCGTTAGATAGCGAAACAGACAAGAAAAGCATTTGACTGTTTCTTTTGAGCTTTGCGGTCTGTTGGTAGCACAACTATTGCCCAGTTAATCTGACCTCAATCGCTTGTTGTGTGAATTCTGGCTAT
>CANNLO010000023.1 GCA_947505055.1 Methylococcaceae bacterium
ACTTATTTAAACAGCATTAACGGTAGTCAGTTTCCTGATACACTGAACCTGCAGTTTTATCATAATCAAAGCCTCCGTTATGGCGAAAATCCGCATCAGAATGCCGCCTTTTACCGAGAAAAAGCGCCCCCCAGCGGCACAATTACCTATGCAAAACAGCTACAAGGTAAAGAGTTATCCTACAACAATATTGCCGACGCCGACGCCGCTTTGGAATGCGTTAAATCCTTTGACGACCAAGCCACCTGCGTTATTGTCAAACATGCCAACCATTGCGGTGTAGCGCAGTCTGACAGCCTGATGGACGCCTACGATAAGGCTTACGCAACCGATCCGACCTCGGCATTTGGCGGCATTATTGCGTTTAACCGCGAATTGGATGAACAAACAGCCGCTGAAATCATCAAGCGTCAATTTGTCGAGGTAATTATTGCGCCAGTAATCAGTGCTGCAGCACAAGCTGTTTTAGCCGAAAAACAAAACATCCGTGTCATGGAATGCGGTCTCTGGAGTAACGATAATCAAGCGACCCTTGATTTCAAACGTGTGGCAGGCGGTTTGCTGGTTCAGGACAACGATCGCGGCGCAATTAGCGACACTGAAATAAAAATTGTCAGCAAACGCGCTCCGACCGAACAAGAGCAGACCGATTTATTGTTTGCCTGGAAAGTCGCCAAATTCGTTAAATCCAATGCCATAGTTTACTGCAAAAACGGCCAAACAATTGGCGTAGGCGCAGGACAAATGAGCCGTGTTTATTCTGCAAAAATCGCCGGCATTAAAGCAGTTGATGCCGGCCTTATTGTTCCTGGCTCTGCAATGGCTTCGGATGCCTTTTTCCCGTTTAGAGATGGCATCGATTTTGCCGCCGAAGCCGGCATTACTGCCGTCATCCAGCCCGGTGGCTCGATGCGCGACAACGAAGTTATTGCAGCGGCCGACGAACACAATATCGCCATGGTCTTTACCTGCATGCGTCATTTCAGACATTGATATTTGCGGTAAAAGGAGAAAAGTACAAGTTTAAAACCCTGCGCCTTTCTCCTTGAACCTTTCTCCTTGAACCTTTTATCTAATATACCTATGAAAATCCTCATCGTCGGTAGCGGCGGACGTGAACACGCCCTCGCCTGGAAAGCCCAGCAATCATCGCAAGTCGAAACAGTCTTTGTCGCACCAGGCAATGCAGGTACTGCGCTGGAACCGTCTGTTGTAAACATTACGATTGCCGTCGATGATATTGACGCACTATTGGCCTTTGCCCAACAAGAAGCCATTGACTTGACGATTATCGGCCCCGAGGTTCCCTTGGTTTTAGGCATTGTTGACCGTTTTCAGGAAGCCGGACTCAAGTGTTTTGGGCCTTCCGCAAAAGCCGCGCAACTGGAAGGTTCAAAGACTTTTTGTAAAGACTTCATGATCCGTCACAACATCCCGACGGCAGCTTACCAATCTTTTACCGATCTGGAGCAAGCCACAGCCTACATCAAACAGCAAGGCGCTCCGATCGTAGTCAAGGCCGATGGTCTGGCGGCAGGCAAAGGCGTTATTGTCGCTCAAACCGAACAAGAAGCCATTGCGGCTGTTGAAGACATGCTCTCCGGCAATGTGTTCGGCATAGCAGGCAACCGCGTTGTTATCGAAGAATTTTTAAGTGGTGAAGAAGCCAGCTTTATCGTAATCGCGGATGGCAAACATGCCTTACCGATGGCAACTTCTCAGGACCATAAAGCTCGTGACAATGGCGATCTTGGCCCCAACACAGGTGGCATGGGCGCTTATTCACCGGCCCCGGTGGTCACGCCAGAAATTCACCAGCGGGTTATGCGTGATGTTATCGAACCCACCTTAAAAGGCATGGCGGATGACGGATTGCCTTATACCGGCTTTTTATATGCTGGCTTGATGATTTCAGCCGATGGAGGCATTAAAGTACTTGAATACAACTGCCGCTTTGGCGATCCTGAAACACAGCCAATTATGATGCGCTTAAAAAGTGACTTGGTTGAACTTTGTTTGGCAGCGTTAGCCGGAGAACTGGACAAAACCGACAGTGACTGGGATGAACGCGCAGCTTTAGGTATAGTTTTGGCCGCGGGCGGTTATCCTGATGCCTATCAAAGTGGCGATATTATTACCGGCTTGACCAACCAAGCGCATGAAATCAAGAAAGTTTTTCATGCCGCAACCCAACAAGTTGACAACGATTTGGTAACGGCTGGCGGCCGAGTTTTATGCGCTTGTGCTTTAGGTCAGGATATAAAAGAAGCCCAAAGCATAGCTTACGATCTTGCCAATAGCATCCATTGGGATAATGTTTATTACCGTACCGATATAGGTTTTAAAGCGATAAAAAACTAAGACCTACCGGGGTTGACCAACTGGTCAACCCAACATAATCTTCCTAAACGTCAGATTAATACGCGGAGATTTCGCTTTTTTGGTTTTTGGTACTGAGTGCATCCAATGATGTTGCATCTCGCCGGCCATTACTAACAAGTCACCATGGCCCAAGACAATATCCAGCTTCTCTTTACCGGATTTATGATGCAGTTTAAACAATCGCTCATCACCCAAGCTTAAAGAAGCAATCACCGGATTTTGGCCCATCTCTTTTTCATCATCGGCATGACAGCCCATTGAGTCCTGACCGTCACGATACAAATTTGCCAGGACACTATTAAAGGCACATTCACAGCGCTGCTCTATTCTCTCTCTCACCGCCTGCAATACCAAAGTCCAAGGCAACGGTTGATGATTAACGCCTGAATAGCGATAAGCAGCTTCAGCATCACCATACCAACACATCAGACGTGGTACTTTAAGCCATTTTCCGTAAATAAAAATAGCCTCTTCCTGCCAGTCCAACTCGGATTGCAATTGTTTAAATAACAGATCAGATTCGTGGAAACCGTAAAAAGCCTTTATTAAATACAGTTCACCATGACGCGGAATCAGATTTATACCGACAAGCTGGCTCATCAAAAATTAATTGCAGCTTCGAAATAAAAATGGCGGCTTCGTATTTCCCGATTGGAACTATCGACCGGCCAAACAGGCAACACCTGCTTTGCTCGAAACTCTGCTGTATTTTCTCTACCCATTACATCTCCACCTGCATAAGGGCTAGCGCCGAATCATCCGAACGATAAACATGCATACGTTTTCAATTACACGATACGAAATATGCTGTGCAAGCCTGAAAATGTAGCTATAGCAACCTGCTATCTCTATATGTCTATCAGTTTGCACCCGAAACTGTCATGACGCATAAAACCGTTTCATCACTCTTATCATGAACTCATGGTCTAACACCCCGGCACTCTCTCTAATACTGTGCATTGCCCACATCGGATTGCCGACATCAATTGAACGAATACCCAACTTTGCTGAAGTAAGCGGCCCGATAGTACTGCCGCAAGGCAAGTCGCATCGATGAGAGTAATGTTGGTAGGGAACATTTTCCTGTTTACACCAGTCGGAAAACATCGCGACAGAAATACTTTCAGAACTGTAATTATTATTAGCATTAACCTTGATCACCGGGCCATTATTGACAAAAACTTTATGCTCAGCATCAAAGGCACTAGGGAAACTAGGTTGGTAAGCATGCGCCATATCAGCACTAACCATAAAACTTTTTGCCAACGCGCGAGCAAAATCTTCTGAATTTTGAGTCGTAGCCAAAGCGATACGCTCAAGGACATCAGGCAAAAAACTGCCATCAGCGCCTTTATTGCTGGTGCTGCCAATTTCTTCATGATCAAAGAAACCACAAACCAAGGTAGCTTCCGGCTGTAAGATAGATGGATCCAGTAAAGCTTGCAATGCGGAGTGGCACGAAGCCAAATTATCCAATTGACTATCCGCATAAAACTCATTTTCAGCGCCCCAGAAATCACCTTTTTGCGTATCATAAACCGCAAGATCCCAGGATAAAATACGTGTTGCCTCTATACCTGATTGCTGCTGCAATAATTCAGAAAAGAGGGCGGCAGGTAATTGTTCATCGGCCAATGTTGATAAAATCAACGGCAATTCAGTTTGTTTTTGCAACTTTAAACCATCTTCATTAACCGTCCTGTTCATATGTATGGCAAGATTTGGCAAGCGCAACAATGGTCTATCAATATTAATCAGGCTAGATGCAATATGGTCTTCATCGTTTTTATAAGCAATACGTCCGGCAATACTTAAATCCCGATCTGTAAACGTTGCCAAAATTGGTCCGCCATAAATCTCAACACCCAGCCTTAACAAACCATTCGAACCACTTGCCGCATTCGGCTTTAACCTTAATCCAGGTGAATCGGTGTGCGCACCGATAATTTTAAAGCCGGTTTCAACCAGCGGTTTCTGTCCCTGCACAAACAGTATAATTGACGAATCATCTCGAACCACATAATAACGCCCGCCCGCCTGTATAGTCCACTTGGCAGATTCGTCCAGTCGCTCCCAACTCTGCGTTTGCTCTGCAAGCTGAGCTTCAATACTTTTAATCACATGGAAAGGACTCGGACTGGCATCGATAAAAGCCAGTAAATCTTGAACCGCTGCCTTGGCGCTTAATGTCACACTCATCACCTGTCTTTTAGGTCCAATGACGCAGAATTAATGCAATACCGGAGTCCCGTTGGTTGTGGTCCATCTTCAAATACATGACCTAAATGAGCATCGCAGAATTTACAAACTACTTCGACCCTACACATACCATGAGTAATATCAGAATGTTCGGCCACGCTAGTCTCGGATAGTACCTTCCAGAAGCTTGGCCAGCCGGAGCCTGAATCATATTTGGTCGTCGAATCAAACAAGGCATTACCGCAACAGACGCAATGATAAACACCGTCTTTTTTACAATCGGCATATTTGCCGGTAAAAGGAGGCTCAGTTGCCTTCATTCTGCAAATGTTAAATTGTTCCGGCGTTAATTTGTCTTGCCACATCCCATCCTGACTCAGAACTTTATCTTTCATATTTTTACACCTAATTACAATAACTTATAAGATAAAAACGAAAATATTCGATTTTTTTAGCACACTGCGCACACTAATTCTCGCTCACAACCTCATATCTAAAAGACTAACGATCAAATAAAAGATATGAAAAAAGACATCGATTAGTTATGATTTTTGCCTATGATACAATGCATAACTTAAAAATTCTAAATACGTGAAGAACCATGACTGAACAAATGACTAGCGGATTCGAATTAATGTTTGCCGGAATGGGCATAGTGTTCCTGTTTTTGACTTTATTGGTCGTACTGATCAACGTCATGTCAGCACTCGTACAGCGTTATTTCCCAGAAATACCGATGTCAAAAACAGTACCAGGCATCACCGCCGACATTGATAAAAGCGTTGTTGCCGCGATAACTGCCGCCGTGCACTTGTATCGCAAAAAACATAACTAAAATTTACCATGGTTTCTGGAGAATCAATAAGCATGTCCACTGATAAAAAGCAGCCCTTAGGTATCACCGAAGTCGTTCTGCGTGATGCTCATCAATCCATATTGGCAACTCGGTTGCGTATTGAAGATATGCTGCCAATTTGTGAACAATTAGACCAAATCGGTTACTGGTCTATTGAGTCCTGGGGCGGGGCAACCTTCGATGCTTGCATCCGTTATCTGGGTGAAGACCCCTGGGAAAGGTTGCGCCTGCTAAAAGCCGCAATGCCTAACACACCACAACAAATGCTGTTCCGTGGCCAGAATATCCTGGGCTATCGACATTATGCCGATGATGTAGTCGACAAGTTCGTCGAACGCTGCGCTATTAACGGTATTGACGTGTTCAGGGTCTTTGATGCCATGAATGACATGCGTAACATTGAGCATGCCATCAAAGCGGTACTGCGAACCGATGCCCATGCGCAAGGCACTATTTCTTATACAACCAGTCCGGTACACACCATGAATTTATGGGTGGCTTTGGGCAAACAAATCGAAAGTATGGGAGCCCATTCCATATGCATTAAGGATATGGCCGGACTGCTTAAACCTTACGATGCCTATGAACTGGTCAAACGTCTGAAAAAAAGCACTAAAATCCCGATCCATCTGCATTGCCATGCCACCACTGGCTTAAGTGTCGCCACTATCATCAAAGCCGTTGAAGCCGGTGTTGACAACGTTGATACCGCGATTTCTTCTCTAAGTATGACTTATGGTCATAGCCCCACAGAAGCTATCGTTGCCAGCCTTGAAGGAACCGGACGTGATACAGGTCTGGATCTGGTCAAACTGGAACATATCGCCACTTATTTTCGAGATATCAGAAAAAAATATGCGCAATATGAAGGCAGCTTGAAAGGTGTCGACAGTCGCATCCTGATTTCTCAAGTTCCCGGCGGTATGTTGACCAATATGGAAAGCCAGCTTAAAGAACAGGGTGCTGCCGACAAGTTTGACGAGGTTATGCTGGAAATTCCCCGCGTCCGCGAAGACCTGGGCTTTATTCCACTGGTTACGCCGACCTCACAAATCGTCGGCACCCAGGCAGTCATTAACGTCATGACCGGTGAGCGCTATAAGAACATCACCAAAGAAACCGCCGGCGTATTAAAAGGTGAATATGGCGCTACGCCCGCACCTGTTAATAAAGCGCTTCAAGATAAAGTACTTGATGGTGGCACTGCGATTACCTGTCGCCCTGCTGATTTGATTGCACCTGAAATGGACAATCTGATTGCTGAAGTTAAAGAAAAAGCACAAGTCGAAGGTGTAACACTCGCCGCCAATGTTGAAGAAGATGCTTTAATCAATGGCTTGTTTGCACAAGTCGGCTGGAAATTTCTGGCTAACCGAGGAAATGCAGCAGCTTTTGAGGCATCACCTGACGCGCAAGCTGAAGCACTGGCCAACGCACCTCAGTCTAACGACCCTATGAGCAAATCACCCAACCAACCTCTGCCTGAAGCTTATACGGTTAATGTTGATGGCAGAAATTTCAGTGTAATCGTTGGTTCCCATAATGCGAATTTGTCAATCCAACCCATCGCGCACCCAACTCATGCTGCCTTGATAGCCAGCAGTGGTGCTGTAGTTGAATCTCCAATGGCCGGAAATATTTTAAAAATCCTGGTTGATGTGGGTAGCATCGTTTCCGAAGGCGATGTCGTGGTAATTATGGAAGCTATGAAAATGGAGACCGAAGTACGATCGAAAACAGCCGGTATCGTAAGCACTGTAAATATTAAGGAAGGCAGTGCTGTTGCCGGTGGCGATGTACTGATTTCTTTATAATCACATAGACAAAAGACGAAGGACGAAGGACGAAAGGTTAATCCACTCTAATCCTTCGTCTTTTTGTTGTGAAATTTCCAAATAAAACCTGTTGTGCAGCGACCTCATAAAGCCCGCATGTTCGGAGTAATTACAAACAATTTAATTAAAGAGACATCTCATGGAAAATCTTACTTCACTCTGGCATAGCACCGGCATTTATAACTTTACCGGCGGCCAGGCCTTCATGATGCTGGTCGGCTTTTTACTCTTGTTCCTGGCCATCAAAAAAGGCTTCGAACCATTACTGTTATTACCGATAGGCTTTGGCGCAATACTCAGCAATATCCCGGTTGCCGGCATCGCTGAAGAAGGCGGTATTTTATATTATCTGTATTTTGGCATTAAAACCGGTCTGTTTCCCTTGCTGATTTTTATGGGTGTTGGCGCTATGACCGATTTTGGTCCAATGTTGGCCAACCCTAAAACCTTGTTGCTTGGTGCCGCCGCACAATTTGGAATCTTCGCGTCATTACTGGGCGCGCTGGCCCTCAACGCTATACCCGGCCTTGAATTTAGCTTAAGAGATGCCGCCGCAATTGGCATTATCGGAGGCGCTGATGGCCCAACGGCGATTTATGTCGCCTCCAAACTGTCGCCTGATTTGTTGGGAGCCATCGCCGTTGCTGCTTATTCTTACATGGCTTTGGTTCCACTCATACAACCTCCAATTATGCGCGCCTTAACCACTGAAGATGAGCGCAAAATTGAAATGCAGCAGTTACGCGTAGTCAGCAAAACGGAAAAAATTGCCTTTCCATTAATGTTGCTGATAATTTGCACTTTGTTATTACCCTCAGCTGCTCCTTTAATTGGCATGTTCGCGCTAGGCAATCTTATGAATGCCTGTGGAGTTGTTGAACGCTTAAGCCAAACCGCTCAAAATGAGCTCATCAATATCGTCACTATTTTTCTGGGTTTGGCGGTAGGTTCAAAACTCAGTGCTGAAGCTTTTCTACAAATCAAAACCTTAGGCATCCTCGCATTGGGAGCTATTGCTTTCAGCATTGGAACAGCTGCTGGCGTAATAATGGCAAAAATCATGAATAAATTCAGCAGCACACCTATCAACCCGTTAATTGGGGCCGCTGGCGTATCCGCAGTGCCTATGGCGGCACGAGTGGCGAATAAGATGGGGCTGGAAAGCAATCCTCACAACTTCCTGCTCATGCACGCCATGGGACCTAATGTGGCTGGTGTAATTGGTTCAGCGGTAGCTGCCGGCGTTTTATTGAGCTTGGTAAAGTAATATATTACTTGCCAGACTTTGAAGGATATTTAATTTTCAATCTACAAACTTATTGAGTCAGGACTGCTAAACCCAATTTTAAAGTTTTTCTATTCAAGAAATATTTTCTGGCTTTGATTTGCTTTTATCCGGGTAACTGGTTAAATATGAAAAATATATAATTTTGGCTAATTTATTTCAAAGCTCAAGATCGACTATGCAGATTTACATTACCACCTAAACTTTTTAAAATCCTTATCGATCTACCAGAGAAAAATATGCGCAACTTTAGACAATCCTTTAAACAAATTTTGACCTTTACTCTTTTCATAGCATTGTTTTCGAGCTGGAACTTTGCTTTAGCGGAATCAACAGAGACAAATGCGACTCATCACTCTCAGAATAATATTAATTGGCCAGGCATATATAACGGTTTTGTCCCCTGTGATGATTGCAATGGAGTTAAAACAACACTCGCTTTAAATCCAAACAGCACTTATCTGTTAATTACCCAATTCGTAGGCAAGTCACCGAGAGAAATTGTCGAAAAAGGCAAATTCACCTGGAACGATAAAAATAACACAATTATATTAACCCCCCGTGACAATTCAATCACTCGCCAATATTCTGTTGCTGAGAACATGCTCATTCAACTAGATAAAGATGGCAATGCCTATACTGGAAAAATAGCAGAGCGCTATGTGTTGCGTAGAAATGTAATGAAGGAATCCTCACAGCAACATTCGGCACATTAAGCAGCTATAAAAAAGGGGCGCAGCGCGCCCCGATTTGTTGACCCTTACAGCATTATTTTGACAAATAATAATCGAGTATTTTTACGTTATTCATAATGCAACCTTCGTAAATATCTTAAGTTATTTCGTTTCCTGTTCTATTTGTCGCCGCTGCTGATCAGCAGCTTCCTGAACACCTTGTTCAAGGTGCTTGGCGTTTTCCAGCGTTTCCATCTGTGACTTTAACAGCCCTGTTTCAGGCTGCTTATCTGCTTTATCGTCTTTCCCGCAGCCAACGATTCCTGCCATTAACAAAATCACCAATACCCAACTTATTATTTTCATCTTTTTCACCCGATTCAAGGATTACCTGAAAAAATAAACTTCAGGGCAATTCTTGCATTTCTGAAGCCTTGCCATAATCAACACCTACACTGATGATAAAGCTACTGGCTTCTTCGATATTCATAGCTGATTTAATAACTTTGGATTTATCGACAATCACCGTATAACCCGATGTAGGATTAGGCGAGGTAGGAATAAACAACACGTATTTATCCTCGTAACGATTGGTAACATAAGCGGTCATCCACATATTATCTTTAGGATATTCAACATAAACCACTTCCTTGGCGATGGCTCGGTCATGAGAGGAAAACATGTTAATTACTTTTTTAAGCACCCGGTAGATAGTATTCATCAACGGAATACGCTCAATAATATGATCAAAGGCAGCGATAACCCATGAGCGCCCTTCCTGTACCAATTTACGCCCGATGTAAACCAACATAAAAAAACTGATCGCAAAAACCAGCATTGTATAAAGATAATTATCTGCATAGATATAAACCAGTTGAAATAAATCAGTCACCCGATCTTTTACAAAAATCATGATTTGTAAAATAACAACAATAGGAATAACAGCAAAAACACCGATCAAAAAGTAATTAAGCAGTTTTTTAGTTAACTCGTTCATTTTTTTCTCCAATTATTACTAGGATTTTATGGTTAACAGAATATCCGACGTAAACTACGCTTGGCTCATCGCAGCTTTATCGAACTTTATTTTTTGATATAACTGTTGTAAATTATCACAGTTGACAGCAAACCGTCTAAATTCAATCACCAGTTAATTAAACACAACAAGCTTTTGGCGACTATACTGCTTTAGTTGCATTTCGCCAGGATTACTTGTTTTCCAATTTTTCAGGAGACCGTTTTGGATACCACAATACGTTTAAGTGCAGCTCTAGGAATTTTTTGTCTTATGATTTACTGGGAATATTTCAGCCCGAGAAGAAACCATTATATCAACCGTAAACAACGCTGGCCGGTTAACTTGGGTCTCGCTGGCTTTAATATAGTGTTGATGCGTTTTAGCCTTGGCGGAGTTGCTTATCTGAGTGCAGTAAACGCCACGGAACAAAATTTCGGACTTTTAAACAGGCTGGACATGCCCGAGTGGCCCTCGATTTTCATCAGCATACTATTTCTTGATTTTGCCATCTACTGCCAGCACATTATTGCGCATAAATGGACTTGGCTTTGGCGCCTACATCAAGTTCACCATACCGATCTGGAATTTGATGCAACTACCGCAGTTCGCTTTCACCCGCTGGAAATCTTTATTTCCATGATCTACAAAGTATTATGCATTTACCTGATCGGTGCAGATCCTGAGGCAGTTGTCGCTTTTGAAATTATCCTCAACGGTGCCGCAACCTTTAACCACAGTAATATCAATATCCCACCGGCAATCGATAAAAAACTACGCTGGCTACTTATCACCCCGGACATCCATCGTATCCATCATTCTACGCTACCTGAAGAAACCGATAGTAATTACGGTTTCTCTCTGTCCTTTTGGGACAAATTATTTAAAACGTATATTGCGGAACCCCGAGAGCCTCAAAAAAGCATGGCTATCGGTTTAAGTCCTTTCCGGGAAATCGATGAATTAGGCTTTAGGCAATTATTGACACTACCATTTAAGCCGCTGCGTAAACGCTGAATTAACGCATTTTGTTTGCGGCTTCAATTATCTGGCCAAAACTGATGCCACCATCACCCGCAGGAATTTGCTCATGAAGATAAACGTCAAAACCTCGCTTTTCCAATTCTGACAAGGTTTGTTCGGTCAATCGACGGTTTTGAAAAACGCCGCCTGACAATCCGACTTGATTGACGCCAAATTCCTCACGAATGGCCTTGGCCTGCTCGGTAATGGTAGCAGCAAGGCTGGCATGAAAAACAGAACTTCGCTCTTCTGCGCTCACTTCTGGGTTCATTAAAAAAAGCAACAGCGGCCCCCAATCGCTAACGAGGACACCGGTTAAATTTTTTGCTATTGGCAAAGCTATGGCCACTGCGCCGGCCGTGCTAATCGCCTCCAATCTCATTGCCGCATGACCTTCATAAGTAGAATAATCGGCAAGTCCAATCAAGGCCGCTGCGGCATCAAACAAACGCCCGGCTGAACTGGCTTGCGGACAGTTAATTCGTCGCTCCCAGGCTTGCAGCAATACATTGCTATTGTTCGGACAAGCCGGCCAATCCAGACCTTGTTCCCAGCAGACTGACAAGGCACTCCGCCAAGGTTCGCGACTGGCTTTATCACCACCCGGCAGATAAAACGGTTTTAATGAGCCGACCCGACGCCAATAACCCGGCGAACCCAACAATGCTTCTCCCCCGCAGATTGAGCCATCTTCTCCATAACCAGTCCCATCCCAAGTAAAAACCAACATTTGGTCGGTTAACTCGTGCTCACCAGCAAGTGCCGAAGCATGGGCGTGATGATGAAACACGGGGATGATTGGGCGATTTTGCTCTTTTGCCCAGCGACTGGAATGATAGCCCGGATGAGCATCGCAGATAATTGCTTGTGGCTTAACGTCGTAGAGTCGTAAAAGATCTGAAATAACTTGCTCAAAGACCTCAGAACTTCGCAGCGAACCCAGTTCGCCGATATGTGGAGAAATCACCACACGATCATCAAAAGCCAACGCCACGGTATTTTTGAGATCAGCCCCCACGGCCAATATAGGTTGTTTAATTTTAAAGGGTAGTTTCCGTTCAATCGGAGCATTTCCTCGACCAAGTCGGAGTGGACGGGTTTTTCCTGCGATAAGGCGATATACTGAATCGTCAGCCGGACGCAAGATAGGGCGATTATGATGCAAAAACGCATCGGCAACCTTATCAAGCCGCTTTTCCACTTCATCTCCATCCGTCAAAACCGGCTCGCCACTCAAGTTAGCAGAAGTCGCGACCAAGGGGCCGTTAAAGCCATCAGCCAAAAGATGATGCAAGGGACTGTAAGGCAGCATTAAACCTATTTCATTCAAGTCCGGCGCTATGGCATCAAGCAATACCGAGTCCGTCTGTTTTCTCGCCAGCACAATCGGACGTAACGGAGAACATAACAATTGTTGTTCAGCGTCATTTAACTCGGCCAACTTATTTACCCATTCCAACCCATTCTCACCACACCAAGGCACTAACAAAGCCAAAGGCTTGTGCGGCCTATACTTTTGCTTCCTGAGACGCTTTACAGAATCGGCATTATTTGCATCACACAAAAGGTGATAACCACCCACCCCTTTCACGGCGACGATTAAACCTTCTCGCAATCCGTTCAAACAGGCTGTTAATGCTGTATGGTTATCTATCAAATCGGACTGCCCGGCTCTGCGAAAGGTAAGATTTGGGCCGCAACACGAACAAGCCAGCGGTTGAGCATGATAACGCCGATCCTGTGGATTACTGTATTCCCCAAGACACGCGGGACATAGATCAAAGCTTGCCATCACTGTATTTTGACGGTCATAAGGCAGAGTTTTGATGAGCGTATAGCGAGGACCGCACTGGGTGCAGTTGATAAAAGGATAACGGTAGCGCCGTTCCGCAGGATTCTGCATCTCGTTTAGACAATCGTCACAAACGAAGTAGTCTGGCGGTATGTGCGAATCTGAAGTATGGCCGACTTCACTAGCCTTAATGATAAAACCACTACTACCCGAACAAGTTACAATAGAAACTTGGGGGACATTTGGTTGTGCAAGTGGAGGAGCACGATCAATCAAGGCATTTTGAAAAGCTATTAGCGATATCTCTAAACCTTCTACCTGAATCTCTACCTGGCCACTGTGGTTACGCACCCAACCCGCCAAACCAAATTCATAAGCAAGGCGACTAACGAAAGGACGAAAACCTACGCCTTGAACCCGACCGGTAATAATGATACGAAGTGCCAGCACCTCGCTCACTGACAAACAAACCTTTCAGACAATGTCACTCAATTCAGCTGGTTGTTTGCGTAGCCCGGAGGTCCACCAGATGCGGCAAGCACCTTCATCAGACACCATACAGGGGCCAACGGGATTTCTTGGCACGCAGGTTTCACCGTATAAACGGCATTCATTAGGTTTTATTTTACCTAAAACCACTTTTGCACAATCACACCCTGGGGGCATGGCCCCCGCTTTTTTACGTGCTTCTTCGGCATATACGGGAAAATGATTGCGGGCATTATGTGCGGAAAGTTTTGAGTTTAGTTCAAAGCCGGATTGAGGAATGATACCGATACCGCGCCAAGGTGCATCGACCACATCAAGTGTTGATCGCAATAGTTGTTGCGCGAAAATATTGCCCTCAGGTTTAACCACTTGGGTGTAGCAATTATCCAGAAACACCTTTTTTTCAATCAGCTGTCGAAGAACCGAATATGTTGCCTCAAGCAGACTCTCAGTCGTAAAACCGGCTACTGCAGCCGGAATATGATGTTGCGCAACAACAAAACACCATTCTTCTGAGCCCATAATAGTGGCGACATGCCCCGGCACGATCAGCGCATCAAACGCTGGCGTATCCGACTCCAGTAACATAGCCACGGCTGGCCAGGTTAAGCGACCGCTCATCAACAGTAACAAATTTTCAGGAATACCTTCGGCTAGCATTGCAGCGACAGGGGCGCAGGTTGTTTCAAAACCGGCAACAAAAAACACTACTTTTTTTTCGGGGTTAGCGTTAGCTATTTTTAAAGCTTCAGTTGGCGAGGCAATGGGACGGATATCAGCTCCTGCGGCTTTGGCTTGCTCCAGAGTGCGAATAGCCGCTTTAGGCACATTAATGGGAACACGCAACATATCGCCAAAAGCCACTAAAACGACATCTTCATGAATAGCAATTTGTATGGCTTGATAAATATCTTCTTCTGGGCAGATACAAACCGGACAGCCCGGCCCAGGAATCAACTCAATGTTTTGTGGCAGCACCGTACGAAGTCCCGCCATGGAGATAGAGCGCTCATGACCGCCACATATATTCATTATTCGAACGGTATCGGGAAGCGGTAATTCACGAATTTTTTCCAATAATTGTTTTGCGTTTGACAGCATATTATTATCTCAAAAATGAGTGGTTTTATTGCTTACAGGATAAAACTTTGTATTTCCAGGTTTGGCATGCAACAACTGACCGTCCTGTTGTACTTTAGGGCGTTGAGTTTGCTGGTTAAGCAACAATGCTCGGTACTGGTCAATTTCAACAAGTAACCAGGCTATCCAGGCATCCATCCCTTTACCGTCTTTTGAACTAAATTCAATAACGGGGGCGTCATTGGCAAGATTATGAAGATTTTGTTCCGCCTTTTGCGGTGAAAAATCATCCAGAAAAGGCAGTAAATCTGTTTTGCTGATCAGCATCAAATCTGCCGCCCGAAACATAACCGGGTATTTGGCCGGTTTATCATCCCCTTCTGTGACTGACAATAAAACCACATTGCGATGATGACCTAAATCAAAACTTGCCGGACAAACCAGATTGCCCACATTTTCGATAAATAACAAATCTAGTCCCTCCAGCACCAGATGATGCAAGGCATTGTGGACAAGATGCGCATCCAGGTGACAAGCAGTGCCAGTAGTGATTTGATAAGCTGGAACGCCTTGCGCCTGAATGCGTTTGGTATCATTTTCCGTTTCAAGATCGCCTTCAATAACGGCGATTTTTAATGATTCGCGAAGTCGCTTTATGGTTGCTTCAAGCAGTGCTGTCTTACCCGAACCCGGTGAAGACATTAAATTAATCACCAATACTTTATGTTCGTCAAAATGACTGCGATTATGTTCTGCCTGATGATTGTTTTGCGACAACAAATTCTGCAGCACAGAAACGGTAGTTATACCCTTTTTAGGCTTCTCTGCCATCACCAGAGAACGGTTGCCAGGTGTAATGTTACAGCCACAGGTATTGCACATTATTTTCTACCTCTTATTTGTTTTTTCATTATTTTTACGGCTTCAAACACACAACGCGACACTGGCTAATATCAGTTCATCACCACTGATTAAAGTCGTATCATTACCCTGACAAGCACTACAAAGCAAGTAATTGACGGCTACCTCGGATTGCGCGTCACATTTTCGACAATGCACAATCACCGGTGCCAGTTGCATTATAAACTGGGCTTGTTCTGCTACAGTACCCACCTTAATCAGGGAAAAAGCACTTTCAAGGAGCATAGGTTCTACACCCGCTAAAGCGCCAATTTTTACTGTTATACTTTCAACTGATTCAGCCTTATGTTGCGTTGCAATGGCAACGACCTGACCTAACAAGTCGTCACACAAAGACAGCTCATGCACTTAAAGCATCCTCAGCCAACATTTGATCAAGCAACTCCCACGTAGAAAGCGCTTCTGTTTCGCTAATTTTCTGAATCGCATAGCCGACGTGAATTAGCAAATAATCGCCTACATTAATTGCTTCATCTTGTAACAACATGAGGCTTACATCTCGTGTAATACCATTGGTGACACAGTGTGCATTCAAGCCATCAATTTTCTTAATCTGCATGGGTACAGCTAAACACATAGGTAACTATCCTGTTGCAAAGTTTGTTATAACACTTCGGCATTTATTAAAGCCTCTATCTTTTATCTTATGAGTATAATCATTATTTGTTAAAACATTAGCTTCTTTTAAATAGATAGATGTTTTTATTATCCTGCTCAACAGCCTGAGTACAGTATATTTTAACTGGAGAAATAGCATTCAAAGGGCTTTTTAGGTTCCTGATAAACAAAATGCCTCGTATTGTGACACTTAAACCTTCCGTATTATCGGTGTAAGCCCAAGCCCAGTTAAGAATAATAAAATCATGAAAACCCGTAAAAGTTGTTAAAAATTCACGATTGTATATCCCGACCAGGTAAGAAATCGACTACAAAACAGTAACAATCAACGCAAATACAAAAACAAAAATTACAAAAAGTGCAAATACACCTTTTTTGGAAAGCTCGCTCCATTTTAACTTCAATTCGTCAATTAATGCCTGTTTGACATCATCAGAGGCTAATATTCTTTTACATTGACCCTTAAACGTTTGTAGTTCCTCGCGCGCTTCCTGCTCGGCAATAATCCGGGCAAGTTTTGAAGAAAAACTTCCGCATGTTGGGCATTCCATATCGACGGAATGACTCTCTTGGCCACAGACTAAACATTTACTCATACTTTCCTCCACCAAAATTTTCAGCATCAATCATCAAATCGGTAAGGCTCCATCTGAATAGACTCAATACGACGCCCCGCCATAATGCAAACCCCGTTATACCGTTCATTTCCTGTTGATGAAAATTCAAACGAAAATCTACGTCTAACACCTACCCTACCGGTGGAGTCCCGATAAAGTCGCATACTGGTCAGTGCGACATACTCATCAAGCATTTGGACTTCAAGATTCAGACAATGCGCCCTTACTGCGCCAAGCGCAATCTCTCTCGCTTGCTGCCAGCTAAACCAATAAAGCGAAGCGCCCAGTAATAACGCTATTAAAACAAGATCATCCAACATGGCTTATTATCAAACATTGTTAAGTAGGGTTTCAAGTATTGATTATTGTACTAAAATTTACCAATCGAGCTTACTTTAATACAGAGGAATTATTTCTTTTATGGCAGCTCACTTTTTATTCACAAAAATTTTCCGGCAATTCCTCAGATTGAGTTAAGCTAAACCCAATTTCTACATATCCTTGGAGCACTTATGACTGATGACCAACTAAGCACTGTCGAAATACACCCCGAAGCAGAGCACAAATATTCAGTAATCTGGATGCATGGTTTAGGCGCAGACGGTCATGATTTTGAAGGACTGGTCCCTGATCTCCATTTAACCGCCAGACCCCATATCCATTTCATTTTCCCCAATGCCCCCGTTCAAGCGGTCACAATTAATGGCGGCATGTCCATGCGCTCCTGGTACGATATTTTAGAAATGTCCCTAGAACGCAAGGTCGATGTCGACGGTATCTATCAATCAGCCAAGTTGATCGAAGGACTGATCCAAAAAGAAATTGCCCAGGGTATTCCATCTGCCAATATCTTGCTGGCCGGGTTTTCACAAGGTGGCGTCATTGCATTACATGCCGGATTAAGATGCCCCAATCAATTGGCAGGAATCCTGGCCTTATCAACCTACTTGCCGACACTAGAACAATTAAACTCGGAACGCTCTACCGCCAACAATGGCACGCCAATCTTTATGGCCCACGGCATTATAGACCCCATCGTAGCCGTTGAATCAGGCAAGGGCGCATTTGATAAACTGAAAGCAATGGGCTACAACATTAAATGGCACGATTATTTGATGGAACATTGCCTGTGCGTTGAAGAAATCCAGCATATTTCGATTTTTCTGAATTCGATTTTTAAATAGAATTCAGATCATTCAGACTAGTAACTTAATTTAACTGGCCTGATTTACTGTCATAACTGGTGGAAATCATTTTTGATTATTACGCCTACGGTTCAGAGACCGTAAGCGTATTTTCAACAATATCAAAAAAGCGTATCCCACATCTGATCTACTTTTTTAATCACTTCGGGTGACATGACAATGGTTCTGCCCCATTCGCGAGTAGTTTCTCCCGGCCATTTGTTGGTGGCATCAAAGCCTACCTTCGAGCCCAAGCCTGAAACCGGCGAAGCAAAATCAAGATAATCTATCGGCGTATTTTCCAGAATGGTTAAATCTCTGGCCGGATCCATGCGCGTAGTTATCGCCCAGATCACATCTTGCCAGTTGCGGACATCGACGTCTTCATCAACGACAATTACAAACTTGGTGTACATAAATTGCCGAAGAAATGACCAAGTACCCAGCATCACTCGTTTGGCATGACCTGGATATTGTTTTTTCATGCTGATGACAGCCATGCGATAAGAACAGCCTTCTGGAGGCAGATAAAAATCAACGATTTCCGGAAATTGTTTTTGCAAAATCGGAATGAATACCTCATTTAAAGCAACGCCAAGAATAGCCGGTTCATCGGGCGGTCTCCCCGTATAAGTGCTGTGATAGATAGGCGCCTGACGCTGGGTAATGGTTTCGATAGTAAATACCGGAAAATCGGCAACTTCATTGTAATAGCCGGTATGATCGCCATAAGGGCCTTCCGGTGCAAACTCACCGGGATAAATAAAGCCTTCCAGAACAATTTCAGCGCTGGCCGGCACTTGCAAATCATTCAGTAACGATTTGGCAACTTCGGTTTTGCTGCCCCGCAATAAACCGGCAAAGGCATATTCAGACAGCGAGTCCGGAACCGGCGTGACCGCAGCTAGTATGGTTGCAGGATCGGCGCCCAAAGCCACCGAAACAGGAAACGGCTGACCAGGATTGGCCAACTGAAATTCTTTAAAATCCAGCGCCCCGCCCCGATGTGCCAGCCAGCGCATAATGACTTTGTTTTTGGCAATGACCTGCATACGATAAATGCCGAGATTCTGCCGATCTTTATTTGGTCCTTTAGTGATTACCAGCGGCCAGGTAATTAATGGGGCTGCATCTTCAGGCCAGCAAGTTTGAATCGGGTAATCACCTAGATCAATTTCGTCGCCAGTCCGCACCAGTTCCTGACACGGTGGAGAGCTAACTATTTTTGGCGCCATATTCAACACTTGCTTGAACACCGGAATTTTCTCCCAGGCATCTTTCATACCTTTGGGCGGTTCGGGTTCTTTTAAATACGCCAGCAACTCACCGATGCCGCGTAACTCTGTGACCGAATCCGCCCCCATACCCATCGCAACCCGGCGTGGCGTTCCAAAAAGATTGGCAAGCACAGGAATATTGGCGCCTTTTGGATTTTCAAATAACAGCGCCGGGCCACCCTGTTTTAAAGTGCGGTCGCAAATTTCGGTCATTTCCAGATAAGGATCGACTTCAACGGTAATACGCTTCAGTTCGCCCTGTTTTTCCAACTGTTTGATAAAGTCACGTAGATCCTTGTATTTCATGACGCAATACCGTTATGCCTGAGCAGCGCATCAATAGTCGGTTTACGACCACGGAACTTGATAAACAAGTCCATCGCACTTTGACTTCCGCCTTGTTCAAGAATATTGGTTAAAAAAGCGTTGCCGGCTTCCTGATCAAAAATACCTTTTTCTTCAAAAAGCGAAAAAGCATCACTGGATAAAACTTCTGCCCATTTGTAACTGTAATACCCCGCTGCGTAGCCTCCGGCAAATATATGTGAAAAACTGTGGGCAAAGCGGTTAAATTTTGGCGGTTGAGCGACGGCCACCTGGTCTCTGACTTGACCCAGAATTTCATAAATACGACCGCCTTTTTCAGGGCTATAGTCTCGATGAATTCTAAAATCAAATAAACTAAATTCCAGCTGTCTAACCATAACCATTCCGGCCTGGAAATTTTTGGCAACCAGCATTTTGTTAAACAAATTTTCCGGCAATTTTTCACCCGTTTGGTAATGTCCTGAAATCAATGCCAAGGCTTCCTCCTCCCAGCACCAGTTTTCCATGAATTGACTGGGCAACTCCACCGCATCCCATTCCACGCCATTAATACCCGACACACCCAGATAATCAACCTGAGTAAGCATATGATGTAAGCCGTGACCGAACTCATGGAATAACGTTATAACATCATCATGAGTCAGTAAAGCCGGTTCATCAGCAGTCGACGGGGTAAAGTTACAAGTCAAAAAGGCAATCGGAGCTTGAACGGTATCATCAATTAGTTTGCGCCCAACGCAATCATCCATCCAGGCACCGCCACGTTTTTTTGCACGCGCATAAAGATCCAAATAAAACAGCCCCCGCAATTGTCCTGATTTATCGTAAATCTGGAACAATCGTAAATCGGGATGATAGCTATCAAAATCCAATACTTCATTAATTTGTAAGCCATACAACTTTTCTACAATGGCAAACAAGCCTGGTAAAACACGGGTGATTGGGAAATACGCTTTAACTTCTTCCTGAGACAACTGGAAAAAAAATTGACGCATTTTTTCTGAAATATAAGTCATATCCCAAGCCTGAGGGTCCTCAATACCTAAATATTGATGGGCAAATTCACGCAACTCGACTAAATCCTTACGCGCATTTCGCCAGGACCTGTCGGCCAGATCTTCAAGAAAAGCGGTGACGTCATCTGGCTTGTCTGCCATTTTGGTACTTAAGGACAATTCAGCATAATTCTCAAACCCCAGCAAGCGTGCTTTTTCATGACGTAAAGCCAGGATTTTTTCCATGATCTCACTGTTATCCCAGTGTCCGGCATGCGGACCTGATTCCGAAGCCCGTGTTGCGTAGGCTTCGTAATGTTCGCGACGCAATTCCCTGTTATCGGCATAGGTCATAACCGCAATATACGACGGAAATTGTAGCGTGATCATCCAACCGTTCTCATTGTGATTAACGGCTGTCTTTTTAGCTTGAGCCATTGCGGAATCAGGTAGTCCCGCCAAATCCTGTTCATCCTTGATGACCTTGTTCCAGGCATTAGTTGCGTCGAGCAGGTTTTCTTCATAGTTGCTAGCAAGACTGGATAATTGCTGGCTGATATCTCTATAACGCTGTTTTTTATCACTATCTAAATCAATACCAGATAATTTGAAATCCCTTAAAGCGTTATGAATGATTTGTTGTTGTGCGATATCGAGCGTTACAAATTCTTCACTCTCTGCGATAAAACGATACGCGTTAAACAAGCCTTCGTTTTGTCCCATTTCAGTGGAATAGGCACTAAGTTTTGGTAGACAGGCATTATAAGCGTCACGAAGAGCGTCGCTATTGACAACAGAATTCATATGACTAATGGGAGACCAGGCTTTGTTAAGCTTATCTTCAACTTCTTCCAGCGGCTCAATCAAATTCTTCCAGTTATAATTTTGTGTCGCTGCAAGATGATCATCTACGGAGGCTCGTGCATCTCGCAATAACTGGCTAATTGCAGGCACTATGTCGTCGGCTTTTATTTGAGAAAATATTGGCAATGAGGTGTTAGTTAACGAAGGCATTTTCATAGTAGTTTCAGGAAAGAAAATTCGTGGCTGCAGTAAAAGGATATTTCGTTTTCAGCGTGACCCAATAAACGGGGTTAATTGTATGAAAGTGATTTAGTAAACCTACAGCCTGGATATAAACCATTTTGCATCTCCCAATTAATCATCTTGCTCAATCTAAGTGTAACTTTGTTACTTTTATTGGTGAAGTTTACCTTGAACAATACAATTTGCTTGCAGAGAGGTCCGAATAAATGGAAATAAAGACTGTTTTTTGATGAAGTTTTAGCTGGCATTACGATGTCATTAACTATTTTGGCTTTTAATGACTGATTATTTGTTGTGATTATCAAAAAAAATAGCTGTTTTTGATAAGTGGTCATGCCAACTCTGCTGGTTTTTATCCACAAGCACCCACAAGAAACCCAGTCCCAAAAAAGACCATGAAAAAATAGATGCCGTAAATCGGATTAAAGCCTGTTTCCAGCTGATAGGTTTTCTGTCCGTGGTAAGCACTTTAACTTTCCAAGCGCGCAAACCGAGGGTTTGTCCACCATGAGTCCAAAACCAACCATAAAACATGAAGCTGACTAGCAACAAATAAAAGGGAAAAAAATATTGTTGCCCGGTAAACGCCTTCCCTGCATTAAACGGCAGTACTATGGCCGTGGCAACAAATAAAACTGCAATCAGGAGCAATAAATCGTAAAGTATTACGCCGAGTAGACGAAAAAAACCAGGCTTTGGCATAAGGTCATCGGCTGGTTTTTTTGAACATTTCAAACCAACTAAATTTTGAATATGGCTAGTTTTTGACCAAAATACATACACATTGCCATTAACGCTCCCAGCATTAGAAGAGAAAAAATAAATGGCGGCCTATGAAACAGAAGAATAAAGAAATCTGTTGCAAAAAGGCTGGTTAACAAAGGTTGGTCAATTAAGCTATTAAGAATCTTTTTGAACATAACAAATTCCAGTCAAGCACACTGAGGATTGTGCGAGTGTTTAAAAAATGGTTGTTTGATCTTCGATTTTAGTGGGGTTGCAAGATTAAAACTCACCGCTAAAAATCAGAACGGTGATTCTACTCCATTCAAAAGAGTAATGTAAAAGAAACTTGCCGTGAGATAGAATTCATTAGCAGTGCTATAATCAAAATAATTAATAAAAATAAACACAGTGTGAAGACTATTTTAAACTTTTTAAGAAAAATTATTAATCCTGTACTGGGCAGGGTCGAAGCATCAGTAAAAACTGAAACCGAACCCGGCGCCGCAAAAGTCAAAATTTATTCACGAGCGCAACATAATATTTCACGATCCCAGATAAGTGAAAACGCGCTAAAGGTTTTGTACCGTTTGCAAAGTGAAGGTTACGAGGCTTACTTGGTAGGTGGCTGTGTACGCGATTTGCTTTTGGGCCGCGAACCCAAGGATTTTGATGTTGTTACCAATGCCGATCCGGATCAGGTTAGAAAAGTATTTCGTAATTGTCGGTTAATCGGACGAAGATTTCGTCTTGCGCATGTACATTTTGGCCGCGAGATTATTGAGGTTGCAACTTTTCGAGGTCCTGGCGAAGAACAAAACGACAATCAGGTACTTAACAAGGAAGGCCGTTTATTACGGGATAATGTCTACGGCACAATTGAAGAAGACGTTTGGCGCCGTGACTTTACCGTCAATGCCCTTTATTACAATATCAGGGATTTTTCTGTAGTCGACTATGTCGGTGGCATGACTGATCATCAAACCGGGACACTCAAGCTTATTGGCGATCCGGACATGCGGTTCCGTGAAGATCCAGTTCGTATGTTAAGGGCAGTGCGTTTTGCCGTAAAGCTCGGCTTTAAAATGGATCCTGATTGCGAAAAAGCGATGCATAACGACGCACCTCTTTTGGCCAGCATCCCCTCGGCCAGACTTTATGATGAAATGATAAAGTTATTTTTATCCGGCTATGCACTGCAAACATTTGAAATGTTAAGACATTATGGTTTGTTTCAGGTATTATTTCCTGCTACGGAGACTAGCTTATCTACTGAGGAAAATGGCTTTCCCCGTTTACTGTTGATTAAAGCCCTTGAAAACTCTGATAACAGAATTGCCGAAGGAAAAACAGTGACGGCTTACTTTTTGTTAGCCGCTTTTTTATGGGAGCCTGTACAGATACTAGCCAAACAAAAGATGGCTCGAGGTGAAATTGAATTTACTGCTTACCAGGATGCCGCCAGCGAAGTAATTTCCAGGCAGGTTAAGAGCACAGCAATGCCCCGGCATATTAGCATGGCTATGCGCGAGGTTTGGAGTCTGCAACCCAAGTTCAATGCGTGTACTGGGTCTAAACCGAGCCGTTTGATTGGTCACCCCCGCTTTAGGGCAGGCTACGATTTTCTCTTATTACGTTCCGAAACCGGAACTGTTGAACCTGAACTGGCAGAATGGTGGGGCAAATATCAAAATGCTAATGAAACTGAGCAAAGAAAAATGACACAGCCTCCTCGTAATTCCGCTGCTAAAAATTCCGGGCGCAAAAGAAGCTATCACAGAAAAGCTAAAAGCAGCACCCCAAACCCTGAATCCTGAAATAGTCGAGCAAAGAGTAGCGATGATAAATTCAACTGCCGTATGGGTAACGGCTTATATTGGCTTAGGTAGCAATCTGGCAAATCCAGCCGAACAGATTAAGTTTGCACGCATAGCAATAGCACAAATTAATGGTGTCAAGGAACTGGCATTTTCCGACTTATACCATAGTCCTCCAATGGGACCACAAGATCAGCCGGATTATGTTAACGCAGTCATGAGTATTACAACCGACTTGCCACCGCTAGACTTATTGCACAGTCTACAACGGATCGAAAACGATCAGGGGCGGATTAGAAAAGATCAACGCTGGGTTGCAAGGACATTGGATCTGGATCTTCTGCTTTATGGTGAGCAACTTATCGAACTACCCGATTTAAGCATACCGCACCCGGGAATGGCAGAGCGTGCTTTTGTCCTGTATCCCTTGTTTGAGATTACACCGAATTTGTTAATTCCGGGAAAAACAAATATTGCCGACCTTATCGTTCACTGCCCCATCAATGGGCTAAAGAAATTGGCCGAGGAAAGATAAAAAGGCTAAAAATCTATTGTCCTCCGCTCTATCTATAAAATCCGCTCCCAATTTCCAGCTTAATTATTGTAAAAAATGACTCACAATTCCACCGCTGCTATTTTAATGCCGTTGTCGATTACGGATTTGGCTGCCATGAAACAACGTGGCGAGAAAATCTCCTGCTTAACGGCTTATGACGCAAGCTTTAGTGCCTTAATCGATCAGGTTGGTGTCGACATGATATTGGTCGGAGACTCACTAGGCATGGTGATTCAGGGTCACGACTCAACGCTTCCTGTGACCATTGAGGACATGGTTTATCATACCCGTTGTGTCAGCAATGCCAGACAAAGAGCGTTTATCATTGCTGATTTACCTTTTATGTCATATACCACGCCAGTTATGGCGGCAAAAAATGCGGCCAGATTAATGCAGTTAGGCAGTGCTCAAATGGTTAAACTGGAAGGACCAAGATTCAATTGCGTCAGATTTCTCGTTGATCATGGAATTCCGGTATGCGGACATTTAGGTTTGTTACCCCAATCAATTAATCAATTAGGCAGCTATGCTATTCAAGGAAAAGAGCAATTTTCCGCTGAAAAAATAATGGCAGATGCGCTGGAATTACAAAAAGCCGGGGCTGGAATGCTGGTGCTGGAGTGCGTCCCTGCATCCCTGGCTAAAATAATTAGCACACAATTATCAATTCCTGTCATAGGCATTGGTGCAGGCGTTGAATGTGATGGGCAAGTTCTGGTGCTTTATGACATGCTCAATATTGGCACTTCTAAACGCCCCCGTTTTTCCAAAAACTTCCTCAGTGAGGCTGCAAATATTGAAGCAGCAATCAAGGCCTATCATCAGGCAGTTAAGCAATCTCAATTTCCTGCAGATGAACACAGTTTTTAAGATTTATGGATACAATTAATAACATTCAAAATTTACGCGCTACTCTCAAGGTGTGGCGGAATGCCGGCCAAAGCATTGCGTTGGTACCGACCATGGGAAACCTTCATGCTGGACACCTGGCGTTGGTTACTGAAGCTAAAAAGAAAGCAGACCGTGTAGTCGTCAGTATTTTTGTAAATCCGACCCAGTTTGGAGCAGGTGAAGATTTTGAATCTTATCCGCGAACCGAATATGAAGATCAGACAGCTCTGAATGAACTTGGAACTGATTTACTGTTCCAACCGGAAGTTTCAGATGTTTATGAATCTGATGCCAAAACAGTAGTTTCGGTATTGGATCTATCTAAACGATATTGCGGAGCGTCACGACCTGGACATTTTGATGGTGTAGCGACCGTAGTTTGCAAGTTATTTAATATGGTTCAACCTGATGTCGCCGTATTTGGTTTAAAAGATTTTCAGCAGTTGACGGTAATACGAACTATGGCCAGGGATTTAAATATTCCAATCGACATAATCGGGGTAGAAACTGTCCGAGAGCAAAGCGGCCTGGCGATGAGTTCCAGGAATGGGTATTTGACTACTGAAGAAAAAATAGTTGCTGCAAAGTTATATCAGTGCCTATCCATAGCTCGCGATTGTATTTTGGCCGCACAACTAAGTTTTCAGGAAATAGAGAGTAATGCATTGTTGTTTTTGCGAGAATCAGGCTTTAAGCCGGATTATTTTAACGTGTGCAGAAGCGGTGATCTGCAAAGCGCTATTGAAACTGACAAAGACCTTGTTTTATTAGCCGCGGCACGCCTAGGAAAAACCAGGTTAATTGACAACATTTATTTCTCCAGATAAGAAATAACAAAAATTTGTTCCGCTTGGAAAAGGCTAAAAGTTGATGCATTGTTGCAATTAATGCATAATACGCGGTTCTTAAAGGTATTTATATAGTGTTTTATTATGCAAATCACGATGCTTAAAGCGAAATTACATAGAGCGACAGTGACCCATTCTGAATTGGGTTATGAAGGCTCCTGTGCAATTGACGGTAATATTCTCGATTTATCGGGTATCAGGGAATACGAGCAAATACATATCTACAATATCAATAATGGTGCGCGTTTCACGACTTATGCTATTCGTGCAGAAGAGGGATCGGGATTGTTTTCCGTCAATGGTGCCGCTGCGCGCTTGGCGTGTCCGGGTGACCTGATTATTGTTTGCGCATTTGCTATAGTTGACCAAAATGAACAAGAGAAACATAAACCGACTCTGATTTATTTCAATGAAAAGAACGAAGTTCAGCGCTCAGCCAGCTCCATCCCCGTTCAAATAGTTTGATTGTCTTAATTAAAAAGGATTGGCTATCTGCCTTAACGAGACATGCCTACAAGGACACGAAGCTTTACTGACTGCTTCGTGTCCTTGTAATGACTTACCTTACAAACCTACCTGAATTTATTCCTTAAAAACAGAGTAAGCATCCATAAAAACCAATTGATTTACATGCGCTTTAAAACACTTCCGATCCTTACCGTTCAGTAAAATTAATTTCATTACTGTTTTCAGTTAGCGTTATGCTTTGCTCTACCTCAGTAAGCACCTTTTGCAAGCCGAT
>CANNLO010000024.1 GCA_947505055.1 Methylococcaceae bacterium
CTGTTGCACGACATCATTGCTAAACGCTTTATAAGCATGCTTGAGCAGGGTTTTATAAAAGAAGTAGAAGCGCTTTATCAGCGTGGCGATTTAACAGAAAAAATGCCTTCAATCAGAGCTGTTGGCTATCGGCAGGTCTGGTCTTATCTGCAAGGTGAATATGATTTTGAAACTATGACTGAAAAAGCCATTATTGCCACACGACAACTGGCCAAGCGTCAGTTCACTTGGTTGCGCCGGGAAAATGACGCGGTAAATTTTATTACCGGGCAACCCAATCTTTTAGAAAGCGTGCTGTCGGAAATTAAATTCGCTATAAAAACTGCGTCAAACACTTGATAACAGTAGAAAGCCAGATGCGACTTTTCTTTTTGCGTAAGACAAATTAAGGAGTGATTTTATAGTTGGCAACGTAAACTTAATGCATATGCACCGCAAGCCAGATCGTATCAAGGTCGGGATGTGTCCATTCAACACGATGCCGGGTATGGGCCGGAATCAAAAGATAATCGCCGACGTTTAAATGAAAGGTTTGATTATCTTTTTCGTAAGCAATAATTGCCTGTCCCTGAATTAGCAAGATCCATTCATCCTGGGTTTGGTCGTACCATTCTCCTGTCGGTGTTATATGACCTTTGGAGACAATTCGTTCAATAGCGACTTTATCGCGTTTGAAGAGACTTTCAATGAGTTCTTCCGGTAAAGTTTCAGGGATGTTTCTGAAAATATTACTGTTAATTTTATTCATCTGTTTTATACGAATTTTTCAGTGGTGATTTTTATCAATTCAAGGGGTGAATGGTATTGTATAATGGGCGTTTTTACTAGGCAGGCATGCTCTTATTATCTATATTGACGGTTTAATAGGGTCAGGATTGGGAGGGCTATGATATTGAAATCATTGGCGATAACGCATGGTAATTCAACAGTTGCTATAATCGGCGGTGGCCCGGCTGGACTGATGGCTGCAGAAGTATTGAGTCAGGCAGGTGTTAAGGTTGATCTATATGATGCAATGCCTTCTGTAGGACGAAAATTTTTAATGGCTGGAAAAGGCGGAATGAATATTACCCATTCTGAATCTTTTGATAGTTTTTTGTCTCGCTACGGTAGCCGTCAATCCTATATAAAACCAATGCTTGAAGTTTTCGGTTCCGGGGCCATACGGGATTGGCTAAGGGTTTTAGGTTTTGAGACTTTTATTGGCTCTTCAGGCAAGGTATTCCCCGTTGATATGAAGGCGGCACCCTTGCTGCGTAAATGGTTGCATAGATTGCGTGAAAATGGCGTTAGTTTTAATATGCGTCACCAATGGCTGGGCTGGGATAACGGTTTGTTGTGTTTTTTAACGCCGGATGGTGACAAAAAAGTCTTTGCAGAGACTGTCGTATTGGCTTTGGGTGGTGCCAGTTGGGCACGATTGGGTTCTAGTGGTGCTTGGGTACCCATGTTAGCTGAGCGTGGAATTTCGGTTACGCCCTTAAAGCCATCTAATTGTGGTTTTGATGTTGGATGGAGTGATGTTTTCCGAAGTCGCTTTGCTGGCCAGCCATTAAAATCAGTAGTGGCCTCATTCATCGATTCTTCAGGCACCCGTTTTTCTGAGCCGGGAGAATTGATTGTGACCGCTCAAGGTGTCGAGGGGAGTTTGATTTATAAGATGTCGGCCCTGTTAAGGGAGCAGATTATAGGAACCGGGTCGGCCATGATTTATCTGGATCTTGCTCCTGATAGGGATAAACAGTTTTTGATTGACCGGCTTTCCATGGCGCGAGGAAAAAACTCCATGGCAAATCATTTACGTACGCGTATTGGTGTTGACGGTGTAAAAGCTGGTTTGCTCAGGGAGGTATTGTTGAAGGAAGAGTTTTCTGATCCTGTTCGTATTTGCGATACGATAAAAGCTATACCGATTAAGTTACTTGCACCAAGACCCATTGATGAAGCCATCAGCAGTGCCGGTGGCGTTAATTTTGAAGCGCTTGATGCGCAATTAATGTTACGGTCGATGCCCGGCGTTTTTTGTGCAGGTGAAATGCTGGATTGGGAAGCGCCAACCGGTGGCTATTTATTAACAGGTTGTTTTGCCAGTGGTTATGTTGCTGGATTGGGCGTTTTGGACTGGTTGAAAAATAATTAGGTATAAAAGAAACTCTATATTGGTCAGTTTCAGGTTTACCTTGCTATCTTGTTAGAATCTGCCGAATCGTTACAGATATACTAAAATTTCAATAAATAACACTGGGTCAGCGTCTATATTAATGCAAAAGGCACGAATATTACAAATATTTATCAAGGAAATGTATAAGGGCTGTTATGAAAACTCCAAAAAGTATTGAACCCTTGGTGCGGGATGGTTTGGTTGACGAGGTGCTTCGTCCGCTAAAGAGTGGAAAAGAGGCCTCTGTTTATGTTGTTTTGTCTGAAGGTGAGATTCGCTGCGCGAAAGTTTATAAAGATGTTAATAAACGCGGTTTTCATAAGCAGGCTCAATATCAGGAAGGGCGTAAGGTAAGAAATACTCGTCAAGCTCGGGCCATGGAGAAAAATTCTCGGTTCGGCCGTCAGCAGCAAGAAGAGGTTTGGCAAAATGCCGAAGTTGACGCTTTATATCGTCTTGCAGCAGCAGGCGTCAGGGTTCCCAAGCCTTATAATTTTGTCGAAGGCGTTTTGTTGATGGAGTTGGTTACCGATGAACACGGTAGCGCAGCGCCACGGCTTAACGACCTTGTCCTCAGCCACGAACAGGCGCTGGACTATCATGGTTTACTTATCAAGGAAGTCGTCAGAATGCTTTGCGCTGGATTGGTACATGGCGATCTTTCCGAATACAACATATTAGTTGATGCTGACGGCCCTGTTATTATTGATTTACCCCAAGCCGTTGATGCAGCGGCTAATAATAATGCTGCCCGGATGTTGGAGCGCGATGTGGCTAATTTGGCCGATTACTTTGGCCGCTTTGCTCCCGAGTTACTGCTAACTCAATATGGTAAAGAGATTTGGAAGCTCTATGAAAGTGGTGAGTTGAATATCGATGTTGTTTTGACCGGCCGTTTTCAGGGTAGCAGTAAAAAGGCAGATGTTAGCAGTGTCATGCGCGAAATTAATGATGCCAGAGATGAAGCCATACGTCGTCGTTACGAGGGTGAAGATTAATGGTTAGCGAAATTATGACTGAAAAACAACCTGAAAATCCTTTGCATGGTATTACTTTGGAAGCGTTACTGACAGAGTTGGTTGCTACTTATGGCTGGAATGAACTGGGTAGATTAATCGACATAAGATGTTTTAATCATGAGCCCAGCATCAAATCAAGTTTGAAGTTTTTAAGAAAAACGCCATGGGCCAGAAAGCAGGTTGAGGATTTGTTCTTAATCGATAAATAGCTTTTTGGGGCCGTCTTGAAATTCATTTTTTAAATAACATGTGTAGCCCATTATTATTTGGGAATAACTGTTTGGTTAATGATTAAAACGGAATTTTTTGGAGCGGTTAATTCAGAAGTGCGGAAGATTATTACTTAATACGCCAGGCAACTTAAAATAATTTAAGTTGCCTGGCGTTAGAACAAATAATTAATGGTTAATTAAAAATTATTTTTTAGGTTCAGTAGCAGGTGCCGCAGTTGCGGGTTCAGCTGCTTTGGCAGGTTCAGCAACAACAGCCGGTTTTTCTTCGACCGCTTGAGTTGTTGCAGCGCCTTCTGCTGCTTTAGCTGGTTCAGCTGCTGGTGTGGCTGCTTCTGCAGGTTGCTCTTGGGCAACAGGGGCGGCATCAGTTTTAGGTTTTTCGTCAGTTAACGGAACCAGAATCTCTACCTTGGCTTGTTTACGCAAGGTTTCAATCATATCCTGAACTTTTTTACGTTGCAGGAAAGGTGTCAGTTGTTCTTTAACAGCTTCCAAAGGTGGAGGTGTTAACGGACGGGAATCTTCTTTTAAAATCACATGATAACCAAACTGTGTTTTAACAGGAACTTTTGTGTATTTGCCTTTTTCCAATGTAGCTACAGCTTCAGAGAAAGGAGCAACCATTTGGCCTGCAGAAAACCAACCTAAATCACCGCCGTTTTGCGATTCTTTAGCATCCAGAGAATTTTTGTTGGCTAATTTGCCAAAATCTGCGCCTTTATCCAATTCAGCGATCATTTTTTTGGCTTCATCTTCAGTTTTAACCAGGATATGGCTCGCTTTATATTCAGTACCCTTTTCAGCGTTAATTTTGCTGTCATATTCAGCTTTGATTTCGGCTTCAGTTACAGGGTTGGCTTTGATGAAGTTTTGCAAATTCGCTTGTGTCAATAAAGCTTTTTTAGCAGTTTCTAACTGTGCAAGTAATTCAGGTGAGTTTTCAAGTTTCTTTTGTGTTGCATCCTGAACCAGTAATTCACGTTGAATCAGTTCTTCAATCAGTTTTTCTTTTGGAAAATTTTGACCGTGGCTACGCTCGGCAACTTCTTTTTCCAATGCGGCCAAGGAAGATTTGGCAATATATTGGCCGTTTACAACAGCAATTGCATCGGCTTTATCAACTGTTG
The DNA here is from genome assembly GCA_947505055.1 of Methylococcaceae bacterium. The sequence goes on from CANNLO010000024.1 coordinate 4,541, forward strand.
CAGCAACGTTGGCAGCAGGAGTAGTAGTAGACGTGCTACCAGTAGTTGTAGTTGGTTTATCACAACCGGCAAGCAATGCAGTACCGACAATAAGTAAGGGGATAAATTTCTGTTTCATTTATAAACTTCCTTTAGTTTCTTCAGAGGGTGAGAGAGCATTAATGCCTAAGGCATGAATTTGTTGTTTCATCATATCGCCCAGCGCGCTATAAACAAGCTGATGTCGCTGAACTAAAGATTTTCCTTCAAAACTTTCAGCGACGATGGTGACATGATAATGACCGCCGCCACTACGAGCACCGGCATGGCCGGCATGAGCGGCACTGTTATCAATGATTTCTAGAAGCTCAGGTTTGAAAGCATCGTTTAACAGTTCTTTAATTAATTCGGATGTCATTGTGGAAAGACCTTTTTAAATGGTTTAACGATAACCTGGGCATATACCCCGGCTTCAATGTAAGGATCAACGTCTGCCCAATCTTGAGCGTCAGTTAAACTTTCAAACTCGGCAACTACCAAACTGCCGCTAAATCCGGCGACTCCCGGATTTTCACTGTCAATTGAAGGATGCGGACCGGCCAAGACCAGTCGTCCGGCATCCTGTAATTTCTGTAATCTTTTGATATGCTCGGGACGAGCTATCAGGCGTTTTTCCAGGCTATTAGCAATATCTTCACTGATAATGGCGTACAGCATGAGTTATTCCTCTGTATCAGGTACGTACTTATATAAAAAAATCATTTGCACAAAAATAAAAACAACCATTAAAGCCGGTACGCCAAAAGTTTTAAAGGTTACCCAATCTTCAGTATTGTAATTGTACATCACATACAGGTTTATAAAGCCCACACTGATGAAAAAACAAGCCCACAAGGTATTTAAACGTTTCCAGATCAAAATCGGTAAAGTCAGACTACCGGACAACATTTTTTCAATAAAGGTTTTTTTGCCAATGAACTGACTGCCCAAAAACGCAATCCCAAACAGCCACTCTATAATTGATAATTTCCATTTGATAAATTGTTCATCCTGCAAATACAAGGTCGCACCGCCCATGACGACAACCAGTCCCAGCGTGATCCATTGCATGGTTTCAACCTTGCGGTATTTAAACCAGGCGAAAGCTACCTGAATAATAGTTGCTGCAATGACAACAGCGGTCGCCACGTATATATCGTAAATTTTAAACGCAATAAAAAATAAAAGTATAGGGAAAAATTCGAAAAGCTGTTTCATATTAACTTAGGGTAAGGGTGATCAGGCGTAAAAATCTATACCTGTAATCAATTGAGTACGTTGATCTTGCAATGGAGCATTAAATTCTCGTGTGTAAGCAGAAAGGGCTCTTAAGGTTCGCGAGTCAGTGGGTTTAATGAGGCTGTTATTTGTAAAATCAACCTCTATACCGGTATTTTTTAGTGCTTGTTTGATTTCATCAGGTGTAGACGTCTGATTTGTGGATTTGCCAGGTGCCTGTTTTGCGTTGTTTAGCTCATTATTTTGCTTACTATTATTCCTGTCAGTTTTCTGATTAAGGCTTGTCGGCGAAAAAATTAATGATGAACTATGGATTCTCATATCTACAGCGAGTGATTACGCAAATTTTGCAACGGTTCATTGTAAAATTTTTAGTCAGTAATGTACATGCTTGAATAGCTATTTCTGCTAGAATAAACATTATTTTGGAGTAATTCTGTGGATAAAAATTCGCAAACACAATTAGAAGCCGCGGCGTTCAGAAACTTAATCAGTCATTTGCAGAAAAACACCGACGTTCAAAATATCGATTTAATGATCTTAGCAGACTTTTGCAGAAACTGTCTTGCTAAATGGTATCTCGCCGAAGCACTAGAGCAGGGCATAACGATGGATTACGATCAAGCCAGGGAAGTGGTTTATGGTATGCCTTATAGCGAGTGGAAGGATAAATTTCAAACCGAAGCAACGGCTGAACAACTTGCTGCCTTTGAAAGCAAACAACAAGCTAAATTATGATGACTGAGAAAATACCTTTTGATGCGATTTTTTCTGGCGTTATTGGCCAGGATTATGAATTACTTAATTTAATCTGCCCCTTAGCAACCCAAATGAGCCAACTTGTTGGTCTTGCGGCTGCACAGTATGCTATGCAAGCAACTGATAATGTTGACGCTGTAGAGTTGGGTGGTGGCACTGGAATTACAACCCTGGCGTTATTATCAGCATCAGACAAGATTAATATCTTAAGTATTGATAACGAACCGGTCATGCAGAAGCAAGCCAAACAACATCTGGATGAATGGGTTAAGCAAGAAAGATTGTCATTTTGTGGCGATGATGCGTTGACGGCGCTGAAAAACATAGCGACTAGCAGCGTCGAAATAGTGGCTACTGCATATACCTTACATAACTTTTTAAATATTTATCGTAAAGAAGTCATACAGGAAATTTATAGAATATTAAAACCCGGCGGTCAATTTATTAATGGTGATCGCTATGCTTTGGACGATCTTGATAAACAAACTCGCCTCATACAAAATGAAGTCAGCGGCTATTTCAAGGTTTTGGCTCAGCTAGATAAATTGGACGTCTTGGAGCATTGGATCGTTCATTTATTTAGCGATGAATCAGAAAATCATATTATGCGTGAAGCGGTTGCATTAGCTGAGCTAAGCGCTGCCGGATTCTCGCAAATCAATCTTACTAATCGACGTGAAGTCAATGCGCTGGTGACAGCTATAAAGCCTGCGCTATAAAGTTACTTATGAAAAACAGTCTCAAAATCAGCTTGTTGCTTGTTATTACCGCATTGCTAAGCGGCTGCGCCAGTTTTGGCAAAGGCATAGCAGAAGCTTTCCTTGAAAAACAGCAGGCTGTCGATACGCGTCTTTGTGAAATTCGGGGCAAGCCATTTAAAGGACTCTTGCCTTTTCTGGATAATAAGCCGGGTAAAATGAAAGTACTGATGGTTCATGGGGTAGGGGATCATTTGCCGGGTTATACCACTCAATTCCTGGAAAAACTCGCCAAGGAACTGGACCTCACTGCAATGGCCGCGCAAGTCAAAAATATTACACTAACAAGTCGAATTGATACGACAAAAAATTTGGGTAATTTAAGAATCACCCGATTATTAAGCAAAGACAGGGTTAAAGAATTACTGTTTTATGAATTAAGCTGGTCTGTAATTACTGCCAAGCAAAAAGAGGTCTTGGCTTATGATAATTCGGGTGAATATTCGTTTCGCAGAGCTGAAGTCAATAATTTGATGAAGAAGTTTTCCAACGATACCAGTCCTGATCCCATTATTTATTTGGGAGATAGTCGGGAAGATATACTGGTGTCTTTTGGTCAATCTTTATGCTGGATGACTAAAAGCAAGTGGAATGAATTACCCGATGATGTTTCTCAAGCCTGTTCGTTTAATGATGATACGGCGGCAGAAAATACAAAGATTGACCAGTATGCGTTTATTTCACACAGCCTGGGGAGTCGCATCACTATTGATGGCATGGAACGTATTGCCTCCTTGCTGCACTCGCGAGATCCTGATTTTACTCAGGGCCTAAAGGATAAAGAAATTCCGGTTTATATGCTGTCCAACCAATTGCCTATGTTGCAGTTAGGTCGTCAATTGCCTGAGGTGAGTAATCAAAAAGCGGCTTTTTGTCAGTCGAATGGCGAAAAATATAATCAACGGATGTTGGCTAAAATGCCCATTATTGCCTTTAGTGATCCTAACGATTTGTTAAGTTATGCCATACCCCATGGTTTTGTAGAAAAGTACCTCGATTCAAGATTATGTACTGACGTTACAAATATCAACATTAACATCGCGAATGTTTTTGATGTGTTTGGAATGGGGAAATTCGCAAACCCTCTTGAGGCACATGTGGGTTACGATACCGATGATCGGGTCGTGGCGTTAATTGCCAAAGGTATTGGCAATGTAAACACCGCTAAAGTTGTTACGGAACGTTGTCAATGGACTGAGACAATAGATTAGAAAGCCAATGGTTGGGTTGGTGCTTTTGCAACCCAACATCCACCTAAAAACGCATACAAGAATAGGGTGCCTCACCTTTGCAAATGCCCCAAAAACTGCCAAATTTTCCTTCGTTACCAGGTTTCCAGCTTTCTGAAAAAGCTTCAAAAACTACGCCGTCCCAGCCTTTTTTAGTGAGTTTCTTAAAAGTGGATTTAACGACCAGCTCCTGATTTTTTTTGCCAGCAACACTGCAATGCTGCTGGGTGCGTTTGTTGATTTCAGTACCACCTTCAGGGCCATTGGGCCAACCAAATTCAGTTATAGTTAGTGGCTTATCGGGATAAGTTCTATGAACATCTTCAAGTCTCGCTATATGAAAATCTGCAGCTTTTTCTGCCGGCGTACATGGAAAAACACCGGAATGTTTGTTTTCCCACCAGGGAAAAACATTGACCCCGATCCAATCGACTTGCGCACCAAAATTGGTTTGATGACAAGGTGAAACCCGGTTGCACCATTCCCACCAGGTATCAATGGTAGTGATGGGCTGTGTTACGCCTGCTTTGTGTAAGTCATCGATGCAGCGGGTTATTTCGCCATCAAATTCATAATTGTGACGGGTTCTTACTTCGGAGCCGCAACTTAATTTGATAATGGTTTTTGGAAAGGCTTTTGCTACTTCAATACCTCTGGCGATAGATTTTGAATTAACGGCAATATCATTATCGAGCCAGATAATTGCTATGACTTTAAGATGCCGGGCTTCCGCTGCGGCAAAAGTATATTCCAAGCCATTCATCACGCCGTAAGTCATGATGCAGCGAAAAGGCGTTTCCTTGACTAAAGTGTCGAGTAGCTGATTAATTAATTCTTTGGATGGTTGCGCGCCGTAATCCGGATTAAGTTTGCCCACATAAGGACTGAAGGCAGCGCATTGTAGTGAATGTTTAGGAGTAGCTTTTGTCGGTTGTGAACGCGCTGAGGCGTTTTGGCAGATGAATATCGCGGTGGAAAGTGTAAGAAATAAAAGCAATTGTTTCATGGTGTCCTTGAAGTATTTAGGGATAATGTTATCCAATTCCTACCATTTTTTTCTGATAACGAAAAATGGAATCACGCAACCTGCCAAAATACATAAAATCAACACAGCCCAAGTTGTCTGTTGCCAGTCGACCGGATAAATATCTGCTTTAACCGGCTTGCTGATGCCGGGAATACTGGGTAAATTTACATCTCCACCATCGACTTTTAATTGCGCCTTCATGCCTTTTTCCATGTGTTGCGCTATTTCACAGTGCACCAGATAAGTTTTCTTCTGGCTGGGCACAATTAACGAAGCTTTTAATTCGCCCTGGCCGTAAAGTTCCAGATGAAACATGCCCTGTGGATAGAGATAGCCCGGCAAACCATGAATCATCAATTGATGGCGGATCTGGTCATCATTGATAAAGGTGATATTGATTCGGGAGCAAGGTGCAACGTCCCATTCCTGATTGTCAAAAGCAAACATTTTTCCAGGGAATTTTAACGCATGCTTCTGGCCGGCATGAATGGTGATGTTAACGTCGTCGGAAATTTTCGTGCAATCTTTGGGCAGATTGTCGGTATTGGCATTCATGATCATGCCTTTTTCATCCATTTGCATGCTACCGTTATGCATCATGGCCATGGAGTCATCTGCTTGTAAGTGTGTGCAGTGCAAACCTAGCAGGCTAAAGAGTATCAAAAATATTTTCATGATTTTTGTTTCCGCTTATAAATCAATATCATCAAAATAACCAGACCAATACCTAAACCGGTTGCCAAGCCAAACAGGATGAGTCGCAGATAATCAGGCTTTAACAAACCGGGTTCGCCCAATAACGGCGCGAATTCGCCTTGCCCCCAAACGGCCTGTTTTTTGGCGTAATAATCTTTATTAAAAACCTGATCAAGCAAAGACTCATGCATTTTTGGCATGCCTTGCTCATCAAGATAAGGCTTATAGGCCAGTATCGCAATATTACCGCCCGGTTCCATGCCATCTGTGGTTGTGCCGGTCGGGACATGGTCATGAAACATCCATAACCCCGGGCCATAACTGTGTAAACCGTCATTTCGGGTTTGCAAACGTAAATCAAGTCGTTGCGCCGGAGCAATATCGAAGACATCGCGGGTTATTTGCGTGGCTTCGGGTTGGTCGACGCCATCATAAGCAGTGATAGTAGCCTTATGACCGTGAATATGTAGAGCAACTAAAGAGCGCTGGGCATTAGCCACATGCAGTTTTATATCTTCGTTTTCATTGGCGACAATCAGGCTGTCTCTGAGCGTGTAAGGAAAAGAATGGCCGTTGAGCATGAAGTAGTTTTCAAAGGACTCGGTTATGTTGTATTCGCGACTCATCCGGTGAGCGATTAGCCTTGGATCGTTAGCCTCCTGAATAATTTTGGCCAGTTTTTTGTCAACAGATTGATAATATAAATCATATTCCTGGCTGAAAGATTTTTGTACTGCAACCGCAGGATGACGAACCTGGCCAGCGCCGATATTAAAGGTTTGCACCCAATTGTCGGGTTTGTTTTCTTCGACAATGAATAGGCCGTTTAAGCCCATCATATAATGTTGGGCGGTTTGTACGTGGCAATGGTAATACATTGAGCCGGTATGTCTGGGCTGGATTTCGTAGGTGTGGCTTTTGCCGGGAAACACCGGATGCTCTTCCATGCCGTCATTATCGTCTCCGGCGGGTGTTAGCCAGGAATGGTCAACGCCATGTAGATGTATGGTGTGCGGCAAATAATGGGTGTTTTCCAGCGTGATATAGACTTTGTCGCCCTGCTCAACCCGAATAACCGGGGACGGTGCGCGCAACAACGGATTGGCGACCAGGGAGTTGAAGTTTTTAAGCGCCATGCCGCTGGATTTGGGAGCATAGACCCAAAGTCCTGGCTGAATGCCGGGAGCAATGTCAAAAGTGTTAATCAGAAAGTCGCCGTCCGGACTGGCGCCGTTAAGTTCTACCACTTCCAGTTTGATGCGAATAATGTCAGGGTCGCCATCACCATCCAGATCATCAGTCATCGTTAACGCGTCCTGAGCAAAATGAGTCTGCATCAGCGTTTGCATTGAGACATTATTGGTGCCTTTAACTGACACAGCAATATCATAGGGATTATCAGGTTCGCAGGAGGGTGCGGCTTCAATCTTTACGCCATCAATGACTTGTGCCTCACGCCAATCGGGATGTTCATTCGAGCAGGGTTTTTCGACGGCAACGGTTTCCCCTGTGCGATTAAAAACAGTTGCAGGGGGCGTTAGTCCCGATTTCTGTAAGGTCGATGGAACTAAATAAACGGCGCTAGTCGCTAAGCCGGAGATAAGTACTATCAATAAAACGAACAGCGATCTTTTGCTCATATAACTAAAATGAAAACTATAAAGTGGTTCTATTGTAAATCTCCACCCTGTTAAAACCTAGGTGCATTTTTATTATGACGCTGCTTAGAAGTCGCGATATTTGTTTTGAGTTGGCTAGACTGACATTATAAATAACACTATCAGGCATTATCCTTGTTATAATTTCTTCAATTTCTGTAATGATCATCAGGTCGCTTACTCCAGCATCTAAAGAGCATTAAGTTTTTTAGTCTTTATGGGTGCAAATATTTACCGGGTATTAATGCATGTCTAATTCAAACTCCTATAATCCTGATCTTGATTGGACCCAGGTAAGGGAAACATCAAAAATGCTTATTTTATCGGCTATTCAGGTAGAAGATATGTTGAATGAGGCTGATCTATCGGTAAATACATTAACTGAGTCGTTTACTGCCATTGTTGAGAATATGCATGCCATTAATGATCATTTACTGACGTTGGATAACTGTAAAATAAGAGATGACGCCTTAGCCTGTTGTTCCGAAACAACTGATAAAATTCAGTCTTCGATTATTGCTTTCCAGTTTTATGATCGGATGCAACAATGTTTACAACATGTTACCTCCAATTTAAAAGGCTTATCTGAGTTGGTGGAAAGTCCTGATCGTCTGTATAACCCCTCAGAATGGCGGCAGTTTCAAACGCTAATTCGTGCCCGCTACACCATGGAATCAGAAAAACTGATGTTTGATGCCATCGTTGAAGGTAAATCAGTGAATGAAGCGTTGGCGATAAAAAATACGCATCAGGAAGAAGATCAGTCCGACAATATAGAGCTTTTTTAATAAATCATGTCATTTACCCGTTTAGTCATAATTTGTACCTTGTCCTTTTTGTTTGCCGGTTGCTCCCAGTTTTACGGATCACAACCGCCCGCGCCAATTTATGGCGGTCAGTCAAAGAGTCAAAAACCTGTTGCGAGTACACAAAAAAGGTCAAAATCACATAAGACTATCTCTAATGAAGTTGTTAAAATTCGGCCTCTTAAAGATATTTCAGTGATAAAGCCCGAGGCAATTCCTTCTTCATTACCATCGACAGAACCGGTTCCGTTTGGAAGCATACCACCAGTCGAGTCTACCAAGCCTGCGGGTTTTGAAATGTCGGAATCGGCTGCCCCAGCCGATATTGCTCCTGTTATAGAACCAAAACGGGAGCAACCATTGCTCCTTTCTGCCCCGCCACCGCCAGTGTCCTCGCCTGAATTAACCACGTTTGAGCCCATGGAGGCTACAGCGCCAATGACGCCGGCAGTTGGTGCGCTGGTTTTGGCCGCGAATCAAAACAGTCAAAGTGGTGATCTGGAATTGGCGGCGGCATCGCTAGAGCGAGCCATCAGAATTGAGCCAAGAAATGCAAATTTGTATTATAAATTGGCTTTATTGAGATTAAAGCAGGAAAAACCCCGTTTGGCGGAAGATCTCGCGAAAAAATCTGCCTTATTGGCGGCTTCGGATAATAAACTTAAAAAACACTGCTGGTTGTTGATCGCTCATGTCAGAGAAATTCAGCAAAATTTTGCAGGGGCTAAAGAAGCCATGACGAAGGCAGAGAATTTTTAAGCGCTACATTCGTCCACAAATATCGTTTCCTCCACGAAAAGCACGATATTGTTCAAGCAGACATTAAACATCATCCCAAATGTCGTTCGAGATTTTAATGAGCCGCAGCGGTTTTAGGCTCATACATTTATGTCAATCATAAGCTCGCTAAAGAAGATGATGCTTTAGCGAGCTAAAGAGCAAAGCCGATGAATTACCAAGCTAAAATTCCCCACCTTGATAACTTGATCTTCGATAACCGTTTTACGCGCGAGTTACCTGCAGACCCTGAAATTACTAACAATCGTCGTCAGGTACATGGCGCTTCTTATTCGCGCGTTCTGCCGACGCCCGTTAAACAACCTCAAACCGTAGCGTATTCCCACGAAGTAGCAGAGCTTCTGGGCTTGACGCGGGAAATTTGTGATTCAGCTGATTTTACCCAGGTGTTTGCCGGTAATCGTCAATTACCGGGTATGGATTGTTATGCGACTTGTTACGGCGGCCACCAGTTTGGCAATTGGGCGGGACAACTCGGTGACGGTCGGGCTATTAATTTGGGGGAAGTCTTAAACAGTAACGATGAGCATCTGACCTTGCAACTAAAAGGATCAGGGGCTACACCTTATTCGAGGAATGCAGACGGTTTGGCCGTCTTACGTTCTTCGGTGCGTGAATTTTTATGTAGCGAAGCGATGCATCATTTGGGTGTGCCGACCACGAGAGCGTTAAGCCTTATTCTGACTGGCGAGGAAGTCATTCGGGATATGTTTTACAACGGCAATCCCAAAGTCGAACCGGGCGCAGTGGTTTGCAGGGTTGCGAAGTCTTTTACCCGTTTTGGCAGCTTTCAGATTCTTGCTGCCCGAAAGGATATTAACTTATTGAAGAAACTGGTGGATTTTACTATTGTTAGCGATTTCCCGCATTTGGGTGAACCTTCCGTGGAGATTTATCTGGCATGGTTTGAAGAAGTTTGTCAACGAACTGCCGAGATGATTGTGCACTGGCAGCGGGTCGGTTTTGTTCATGGCGTTATGAATACCGATAATATGTCGATTCTTGGCCTTACCATTGATTATGGTCCATACGGCTGGCTGGAGAATTATGACCCCAACTGGACACCTAATACGACTGATTCAGCTGAACGTCGTTATCGTTTTGGCAGTCAGCCGCAAATTGCTTTCTGGAATCTCGGGCAATTGGCCAATGCCATTTATCCGCTTATAGAGCAGGTTGAGCCGCTGCAACAAGCCATTAATGTTTATCAGCAGACCTTTGAGCAAGGTTGGCAAGCAATGGTGGCCGCCAAGCTGGGAATTAATGTTTATGATCCAGAGATCGATAATGAATTTAATTCCGAGTTATTGGTTTTATTGCAATTAGTTGAAACTGATATGACGATTTTTTATCGTAAGCTTGCGCTGTTGGTTATGGATTGTGAGCTCAGTAATGAAGCTTTGATGTTACCTTTGTTGGACGCTTATTATGTTCCGGAACAATTAACCGAAGCTTACATCGTGCGACTTGGCAATTGGCTCAGGCACTATATTAAACGAGTTCAAAGTACAGGCGTCAGCACAGCTGAACGGCAAAAAACAATGAATGCAGCTAACCCCAAATATGTTTTACGCAATTACCTGGCGCAACTGGCTATTGATAAAGCCGAGCAGGGTGATTTTTCAATGGTGAATGAGTTGCTGGAATTATTACGTCATCCTTATGACGAACAACCCGACAAAGAAGATTTCGCTTTAAAACGCCCTGACTGGGCAAGGCAAAGGGCAGGTTGCTCAATGCTGTCGTGTAGTTCTTGAGGCTAAAAGCCGCAATTGGTCTACTAAATAAACCAAACAAATCAATATAATGTGTTGATTTAGCAAATCAACCTTTAGCTCTAAAAATATTCCTATCCAAAGCCAGCTTTGGACTCCAAGCCGGAGTTCGAAGCTGGCTTTGAACAAGTTGCGATGAGTGACTGTGACCTGATTATATTTGAGTTACTCAATTTTCATTTCAAATGCAGTTTTAATGGAAGAAAACTTTGTCTGATGAGCTACAGCCAGATATTTCATTAAATATTTTCGTGAATTTCGTGGACAAAACTACTGCGGAATATCATTTACTCTAAGCCTTATCATCAAATAACTGTTTTCTGATCAATTGATACGTTGATTGTATTTTCTGAATATCATCCTGAGCATCCAGGTGCCCGGTTTTTAGCCCCGCCTCTTCAAGTTGATTTTTCAGGTAATCAAGATTGTGTTTAATGAGTTCAGCTGTTTTAACGCTTTGGCTTTTAAAATAAGTATTGATAACCTCATTTCTGTAAGAAACCAGGCAATGAATAGTGCCGAGTTCAGGCGGTGTAATAGTGATATTAACCGACCAGTCCTTATTGCCGGCGTATTGTGTATTTTCTTTATCCTGCTGGATTTCAACTCTGACCGATTCGGCTTGCTGTCTGTCCAGAAAGGGAATGTCGATGACCCAGACTTGCTTGGTAGTCTCTTCTTTAGGTAACGACACTAATTGATCCAGGACTATTTTAGCAACGGTATTTTCGGTTTTTGTTTGCAAATTTTTGAGCAGATCCAATTCGACTGGATTCGGCAATCGCTCACTTTGAGCGGAAAGCTCCTGCTTTAAAGCGCCAATAAATTTTAGTAGATTAGCTTTAAAATCCTCCTGAGCTAACGGGGCTGTTTTGCTAGTCTCCGTTTGCGTTTCAAGGTTTAGCTTAAGCGCAGCTAATTCTGTAATGGAAAGTGGTTTGGGATGACTGGCCGCGATGTTTAGTAGCGGTTCTTTTTGGGTCAGATTTTGCAATAGATTAATGGCTATGCGTTGAATGGAAAGTGGCAAGCTTTCACTTATTATTAGTTGAGGTAAAACTTTGATTAACTCAGCTTGTGCCGGTAACTTGGCTTCTAGAAATAGCCCGGAATTGGCCAACGCTTGTTTAAGTCCCTGACTGCTGATCAATTGTTCTTTGGGGGGCAGATTCTGGATGATTTGTGCTGCAATATCCTTTAATGCCTGGGGAACCGTTTCATTTTTCATGAGCTGCGGCAGATCTTTTATTAACTGATTCAAAAAAACGGGCGCGGCTTCATGTCGCGGTAGAAACTGTTTTACAAATTCGGCTATTTTTGCTTCTGAAACAACAGGATTAGTGCCGGGCGGTATTACCTTGAAGGCTGGCGTAGGCCCGGCTTTGATTACTTCAAGATTTAGGTTTTGACCTGCTTTTAAATCTGAAGGCGCGTTAAGTAGTTGAGAGCGCTCAATTGTTATGAGTCCCGTTTGTTTAGGATTGGTTTCTGTCGTTGGTATTATGGTCGCAGTTGTAGTTGGTACGGTTACAAACTGTAGCTGGATTTTACTGCCGCTGATGCTGACTATTTTTGTGTCCAGGGCTTGATTGAGCGGCAAACTTGTCTTGGTGGCAAGATCCTTAACTACTGCGATAGCATTACTATCAGTCGCGCTCAACGGTTGTGCCAGTTCTTTGTTAACAGGGAGGGGCGAATTTTCTAAGGTGCTTGAAAATAATTTTAAGCGCAAGTCAGGTGTCCGAGTATTTATTTCAGTCAACGGTGTGACAATTTTAAATTCTATGGTCGGCGCGATTTGAGTGACCTGGATTTTTACAGCTTGTCCGGGATTTAGCGTAAGTGGTTGAGTGCTTTGTACCGAGATTTCTTTATTGCCCAGACTTAAGGTAATGGCATTTTTAGTGGCTGTTATATCGGCACTGATGGTTTTAACATCCAACTGCTGACCGACACGAAGGTTTAACAGGTTTTCCAAGCTCCTGTTAGCGATGGGCATTTGAGCATTGAGTAGTGAGTTAATGTCCACTTAAGCCAGCATTTTCCGAATATGTTCAATTTCATCTTTCGCAGCATCGAGAATATTAATACTGTCGTCTATATTCAAATGTCCAGCCAGTTTTTTATAAGCCGGCAGTGAGTCAATCTTGGGGATTTTTTTGATGTCAACTTTACCAATATAACTGTGTAACTGAGAAATCATTACAATATCTGAATAACTGGAAGGACTGGGATCGTTACGAAACCAGTTTTCGGCATTAATCACTACATCTTCAAAATCCTTGGGAAAGTCCCAGCGCCGCACAATTTGCACTCCTATGTCAGAGCGCAACATCTTGACTGTTTCAACCAGATCTTTGGGATTGGCGATTACATCCGGGTGATTGTCAGCATAGGTTAAAATCGGCACGATACCAATATCATGGATCAAACCGGCCAGCATGGCTCGATCAGGATCAAATCCCGGTACTTTATGTGCAAAAACCGCGCTTATGGAAGCAATGTAACTGCTGTGCGTCCATAACTCGGTCATTTTTTGACGGATAAAAGCGGATTTAGCGTTAAAGACAGATTTCATTGCAAACGAGGTGATAATGTCTTGAGCCGACTTAAGACCCAATCGGGTCAAGGCTTCCGGGCAGCTTTCAATTTTTTTTCGGCCAATATAAAAAGGGCTGTTTGCGATTTGAATCAAGCGCGCGGTAATTGAAGGATCAATCTGGACGACGCGAGCGATAGAAGAAATGCTGGAATTATCGTCATTAATGGCGCGACGAATTTTAAAAGATACATCCGGGATAGTGGGTAAGACCAGATCATCGTTTTGCATATGCCGGTAACAATCTATTAAAAGTTTGTTTTTAGCGAGATTTGCAGCGCTTTGGTTCAGGTTGTTAATGGTTTGGCTCATAGTTCGTTTATTTAATATTCAAACAAGCTGACAAGGTTTAGTTTAAAATCTGTGAACTCGTCGAACTGTATTGCAGTCATCATACTTTACCCAGCAATGAAAACAACGTCTTCTGAAATTTTAACTACATTATCAACCCTTCGTGATTATATTCGCTGGGCCGCCAGCCGTTTTACCGAGGCGGATGTGAGTTTTGGCCATGGTACGACCACCGCACTGGATGAAGCTGCGGCGCTGGTGTTACATACACTCCATCAGCCTTATAATCTGTCAGATACTTATCTGCAAAGCAAGTTAACGCTAAAAGAGAGGCAGGAGATTATTGATATGATCGACAGGCGTATCAATGAACGTATACCGGCGGCTTATTTAACCCATGAAGCTATTTTTGCCGGTTTGTCTTTTTACGTTGATGAGCGGGTGTTGGTGCCAAGATCGCCAATTGCCGAATTAATCGAACAACGTTTTGCGCCGTGGGTTGAAGAAGAGCGAGTCGAACGCATCCTTGATTTATGTACTGGTAGCGCTTGTATTGCAATCGCTTGTGCTTATGCTTTTGGCGATGCCTATGTGGACGCCGTGGATTTATCGACTGAGGCCCTGGAAGTTGCCAGGCTGAATGTCGACAAACATCAATTAGCTGATGCGGTAACCTTGTATCAGTCTGATTTATTCGATGGCTTACCTCAAGTTCAATACGACATAATCGTCAGTAATCCTCCTTATGTATGCCTTGAAGAATGGACGCAATTACCCGTAGAATATCACGCTGAACCGGCTATGGGTTTCAAAGGCGGTGAATCCGGTTTGGATCTTGTATTGCGAATTTTGGTTGATGCCGACCGCTATCTGACCGAAGAAGGTATTTTAATTATTGAAGTCGGGAGCAGTGCAGAAACTTTGCAAAGCCGCTTTCCCGATGTCCCTTTTTACTGGCTTAATTTCGAGCGGGGTGGCGATGGCGTGTTCCTACTGACTGCGGAACAGGTCAGGCACTATAATGCATTATTTTTAACGGCTTTAGATTAACTATGTCTGGAAATTCAATAGGAAAATTATTTACCGTCACCTCTTTTGGTGAAAGTCATGGTCCTGCCATAGGTTGTATCGTTGATGGCTGTCCTCCGGGCATGGCCCTGTCAGAGGCTGATTTGCAGGAAGATTTGGATCGCCGCAAGCCCGGCACATCCAGGCATACTACGCAACGGCGCGAAGCCGATGAGGTCAGAATTTTATCCGGTGTTTTTGAAGGCAAAACCACTGGAACGTCGATTGGTTTGTTAATTGAAAATACTGATCAACGTTCCAAAGATTATTCCAAAATTGCCGACACCTTCAGACCCGGCCATGCAGACTATACCTATCAGCAAAAATACGGCTTCAGGGATTATCGCGGCGGCGGGCGTTCTTCAGCGCGTGAAACAGCGATGCGTGTTGCGGCAGGCGGCATCGCCAAAAAATATCTCAAGGAACAGGTGGGCATAGAAATACGCGGATATTTATCTCAGTTGGGGCCCATTAAAATTGAAAAAGTCGATTGGTCGATTATCGATAGCAATCCTTTTTTCTGTCCTGATGTGGATAAAATCGATGAAATGGAAGCCTATATGGACGCCTTACGCAAGGAAGGTGAATCCATCGGTGCGCGAATTGAAGTTGTCGCCACCCTGGTTCCACCAGGTTTGGGTGAACCGGTTTTTGACCGGCTGGATGCGGATTTGGCTCATGCACTGATGAGCATTAATGCGGTAAAAGGCGTGGAAATCGGTGACGGTTTTGCTTGTGTTGATAGTAAAGGAACGCAGTTTCGCGATGAAATGACTCCCGAAGGTTTTTTAAGTAACCATGCGGGCGGTATTTTGGGTGGCATTTCCAGCGGCCAAACCATCACGGCCAGTATTGCCTTAAAACCGACTTCCAGTTTACGGATTCCAGGTAGAAGTATTAATCAGCAAGGTGAAGCCATTGACGTAGTTACCGAAGGTCGTCACGATCCCTGTGTCGGCATACGCGCAACGCCAATTGCGGAAGCGATGATGGCGATAGTGTTAATGGATCATTTTTTACGGCACCGTGCGCAAAATGCAGGTGTTAGTTCAGGTTTACCTGTTTTGAGATGAGTCTTTAGTTAGATTTAGTGTCGCTATCGCGACGAATTTTTTTAATCGGGTTCTTGCACCCGAGGGTGAGATACTATTCTTAGCGCGGCATCCCTGCCGCGCCCCTGCGGGCTAATCCTGTTAACAGCTTCGGTGCTGCGCGGTAAACGGGATTAAGGCTTTACTACATAATATCAGTTAATCATTTCACTTGTTCCTATGCGCTGTGCCATAAATAATGCAAATACGGTACACAGCATCTTCTGCAAGGAACTCTCACGCAGCAGCGCATGGCAACTAGTGAGCTATACACTTAATTCAAATGACTATTCCTTACTGGCGATTATCAGGTTTTTATTTTTTTTATTTTGCAACGGTAGGCGGTTTTATCCCTTACTGGAGTCTTTATTTAAAAGATAGTGGTTTCAATCCGGTTGAGATCGGAGAGCTTTCCGCACTGACCGCAGGTACACGGATTGTTGCTCCAATATTGTGGGGCTGGATTGCCGATCGTACCGGAAAAAGTCTCCGCATTATCCGTATTGCGGCTTTTTTTACGACTTTATTGTTTGCCGGATTTTTATACGCGCACAGTTATGTCTGGTTTGCCTGGATAACGATAGGTTTTAGTTTTTTCTGGAATGCCGCTTTACCGCAATTTGAAGCGATTACTTTGGCCCATTTAAAAACCGAAACCCATCGTTACAGTCAGATAAGATTGTGGGGATCTATCGGTTTTATTGTGGCGGTTCTCGGCATAGGCTGGGCTTTAGACCATCAGCCGCCGGCGATACTTCCGGCAGTGATCAGTGGTTTGATGCTGTTAATCTGGTTAGTCAGCTTAACGGTGCCGATAACTCAAGCGTCCAAACAGGAGTCGCTCGCTGTCGGCATCTGGCATATTATCAAAAAGCCCCCTGTTTTAGCCTTTCTGGCGGTTAACATGCTGTTGCAGCTTGCTCATGCACCTTATTATGTTTTTTATTCGATCTATTTAAAACACTATGGCTATTCGGCCAGTCTGACTGGGTTTCTTTGGGCGCTAGGCGTTTTTGCCGAGATTATCTTGTTTATTTTTATGCGTCGAATGTTAGCGCGTTTTTCGCTGCGAGCTATTTTACTGTTCAGTATTTTCCTGAGCGTAATTCGCTGGTTGCTTATTGCCTGGTATGTCGATTATTTCTGGATGATGATTTTCGCCCAGGTGCTACATGCTGCAACCTTTGGAGGTGTTCATGTTGCGGCGATTCACCTGGTACATCATTATTTTGGCCAGCAACATCAGGGCAAAGGTCAGGCGCTATATAGCAGCCTGAGTTATGGTTTGGGTGGCATAGTGGGGAGTTATTACAGTGGGTATTACTGGGAATCCTTGGGTTCAACAATGATTTACTCGTTGGCTGCAGTTTGTTGTGGACTGGCCTGGTTGATTGCTTATCTCTGGATAGGTCGGGAAAATTCTCAACAAAGAGCCGTGATGGGTTAAAATACGCGAAATAATTTTAGTACCGACTTCGCTCATAGCGTCTGCTGTTGGAAATTGTTCATTGCTAAAAAAATTCATCTCTTCAATGATGAATGCCTTGATTTACTTTAATTGGAAAATAATGTGTTTGAAATTATAAAAAGCGGTGGTTGGATGATGGTTCCAATTGTAATGTGTTCCATAACAGCCATGGCCATTATTGCGGAACGTTTCTGGTCTTTACGCAGAAAGAAAATCTTGCCCCCGGAACTGGTTGCCCAGGTATGGAAATTGGCTCATGAAAAAAAATTGGATGAGGTTGCTCTGAGGCACCTGAGATACAGTTCGCCTTTAGGTTGCATTTTGGCGGCGGGTCTTGCAAATAGCCATCATGGCAGAAAATTCATGAAAGAATGTATTGAAGAGGCCGGACGCAAAGTTGTTCATGATCTGGAGCTTTTTCTCAATACCTTGGGTACGATTGCTGCCATTGGCCCTTTGCTGGGTTTATTGGGAACCGTTTTCGGCATGATTGATATTTTTTCTTCGCTCATGTTACATGGCGCCGGAAATCCGGCAGCATTGGCGGGCGGTATTTCGGTAGCGTTGATTACTACCGCCTCAGGCTTGGCTGTTGCTATTCCCAGTTTGATTTTTCATCGCTACTTTGAAAGACTGGTCGATGAATACGTTGTTATCATGGAAGAGGAAGCTTTAAAACTGATCGATATTTTGCATGAAGACCGGAAAACTTCCTGATGAAATTTCAACGCAAAAAAAGAGAAAATGTCGATATTACCTTGATCTCTATGATCGATGTGCTTTTTGTGTTGTTGTTGTTTTTTATGGTGTCTACAACCTTTAATCAGCATACCGAAGTTAATATCAAGCTTCCCGAAGCCGATGGCACAGAACCCACTGATCATCCCAAAACGGTTTCGCTGATTGTTGACGCAGAAGGGATTTATTCGTTGGCGAATGAGGACGGTTCAACGTATCGCTTGGCTGATCAAAGTAGGGAAGGCTTAAAACAAGAGTTAACTAAACTGCCCGAACAGTCCAAACAACTCCCTTTTATTATTAATGCCGATGACAAAACACCGACTAAAGCGGTAATAACCGCGCTGGATATTGCCAGTCAGGTCGGTTTTACGCACGCGACTTTTCAAACAGTACATCCTACTAATTAACCATGAAAAAAAATTTGACCCGATGGATGGTAGATGTTTGGTATAAAGATCCGTTTATTGGCGTTTTTTTAATGCCCTTGGGATTTTTATTTAGCGATGTTGTTAAATTTCGGAAGTTTTTGTACCGCGTGGGTGTTTTAAAAAAGCACACGTTGCCGGTTCCGGTGATCGTAATTGGCAACATTACAGTCGGCGGTACCGGTAAAACGCCCTTGATTATCTGGTTGGCTCAGTTTCTTAAAGAACAGGGATATAAGCCCGGAATTATCAGTAGAGGTTACGGTGGTCTGGCCGAAATCTGGCCGCAATGGATAGATGCAAACAGCACTGCGGAACAGGTTGGAGATGAAGCGATCCTAATAGCCCGGCAAACGGCATGTCCTATGGCTGTTGGACCTTTACGGGTAGATGCAGCCAAGTTATTACTTAAACAGGCGGAGTGCGATGTCATTTTATCCGATGATGGTTTGCAACATTACGCTCTTATTAGAGATATTGAAATTGCCGTGATTGATGGCGAAAGACGTTTTGGTAACAGTTTTTGTTTGCCGGCCGGCCCATTGCGCGAACCCATAGAACGCTTACGGAGTGTTGATTTTATTGTCGTCAATGGAGAGAAATTAGAAGACAACGAATATTCAATGCGCATCACTGGCACTATCGCCATCAATATGCTGACCGGAGAACAAAAGCCTTTACAGGAGTTTAACGGATTTCAGTGTCATGCTTTTGCCGGTATTGGCAATCCGGAGCGATTTTTCAAGCTTCTCGCATCTGCAGGTTTGCTTTGTCAAACTCATAGTTTTCCTGATCATTATAGATTTGAGCGTAAAGACATTTCGTTTTCAAAGGCCAATGTTAAACAGCCAGTCCCAGTTTTTATGACCGAAAAAGATGCCGTAAAATGTAGGGCGATTGCCGATAGTGAACATTGGTATGTTCCGGTAACAGCGATTCCTGAAGCGGGGTTTGCGGCTCTGTTGCTTGAGAAACTAAATCACCTGAGCAGGTAGGGTTACATTGGAGCATTGAAGATAGCTGCCATTACGTCATTGACTGGAACTACAACGAAGACCGTTGCCGCATTCGCACAGGACACGGTCCTGAGAACATTACCCAACTGCGCCGCTTCGCCATCTGCCTAATCAAATCCAAAGGGGCTGTCTGTGTGGCGCAAAAATTACGCGAATTAGTTCAAAATACCCGGCTAGTTTTTGATTACCTGAAGATGACGAAAAATTCTTGCGCTGCGGGTTGCTCATGATGGGGAATAGAACAAATTTACCGAGATTGGAAGAGGCTTGAACTATAATCTGAACAGTTTTTTCAATTAAAATACGCTCATGACTAAAAACAATTATCTAAAACCTTCTCAACAAACTCAAGATGAAGCGTTAAAAATTGCCAAGGGTATTCAACGTCCTGCTCAAACCAAGGAGCAAACCCGGCTTGTTGCGCAAGGTATTCAAAAGGGTATTGATCTTTATAAAAAACAGCAAAAAGAAAAAGCCAGGGAATTGAACAGAAGACTCAGGAAAATATCGACACAAAAGGATCAACCTGTGCTGTCGGATGATCTTGAATTACAAATAAGCATAGTTTATCGACAGCATTGGCTCCCCTGGCTGTTATTGTTGATGTCTTGGGGTGGTGTAGGTATTTACTTGTTTATAAATAAATAATTGTGGCGTGTGCTTAACGGATCAACAGCTTGCTATGGCCTTATCTAGTTCAGTTGGGAGCACTCAGTTGCTCATGCCAAAGCAGTCTCAACGTCTTGTCCCCGTTTTAAAAAGCTTTCACGAGGCACCTCAATAATGACTTCAAACAGGTGAGTTGCAGTATTTTTATCCATTTTAAGTCTATCGTCTGCAAAATATGGAAGCTATTGCTTAATATAAAGTAGTCTTTTGTGGGAGATGAAGTTTTATAAAAATGCAGCGATTTTTAAATGATAAAAAAGCTATTCCAAGTTAAAAATACTCATCTACCAGTGAAAAAAACTGTCATACCAGCCAAAGAAATTCACATACCAGACAAAATGCGTGTGGGTTTATTCAAAAAAATTCATGGTTCAAATCGTAGCGTCAAACAGCCCAAATAGGTTGGGCACTACCCACCTTTTGGGAAGACTTGTAGGCGGTAATCCTATTTAATACTTTCTAAAAGTTTTCAAAAGGTTGGCGGTGTCTACCTAAGGAAATGTTTCACAGGGCGTAACCCGGCTATAATCTCCAATAAAAGCGTCATTATATTAATAAGGCCAGCGACCAAGATGAGCACACTTACAAACATTCATGACGATATTGAAACACGCGTACAGTCTATCCGCGACGACCATTCTGATTGGCTATGCGGCCTAGGTTGTGATGGTTGTTGCCATCGACTTTCCGAAATACCTTTGCTCACCAAGCCGGAATGGGCTTTGTTAAAAGAGGGATTGGTAGCACTTGCTCCGGAACAGCTTCAGGAGATTGGTCAAAACATCTTAGCGCTAACCGCATTGACAACGCGCCCCCTAGTCTGTCCGATGCTGGATCAAACGGCAGGCGCTTGTCGGGTCTATGCTTATCGCCCGGTAGCTTGCCGTACTTATGGATTTTACGTCCAGCGTGACCAAGGACTCTACTGCAAGGACATCGAGTCACGCGTGGCGAATGTGGAATACGCCAAAGTGGTGTGGGGTAACCAGGAGGCTATTGACCAGCGTCTTGGTGGTTTAGGCGATACCCGAGAATTGACCGAATGGTTCGCGATGGAGGACGGAAAATCGTAAAATAAATTGTACTGATATTTTTTTATCGATAAAAAGTTAGGGTAACACTATAGCTTTAATCTCAGGATGGACTGCTTATTGTTACCCGATAATACTATCGACCTGATCTAATAGTTTAATAAATTTGTCGCCAACCTTTGTAACATTCGATGATCAAGCCAGTCATGTAGGCATCGTTCGCTATTGTTACAAATTGATCAGGGCTTGAACAGGATCGGTATATTTAAGATCAAAGACTGCCCCCACGATAGGTATTAAGCCCCTGTAACAAGGCAGGGACTTGGCGCACTGCCTCTAGACTTTCATTGGCCAAGCTTAGGGCGTAGCCGGCAGTTTGATTATTCATTGCTAAAGTGCTGGTAAGGGGTAAGCCACCCGGAATATTGGCGACACAATAATGTACTACGCCGTTCTCTGCGAGTTAAGGCTTGGACTGAACCGGGCGTCAGACCGACGCGATATTCGTTGTCTTTGATTTCTTTGGGTAGACCAATTAGCATGAAGTAGCACCTGATAGTTGGAAGGTGGCTTTTTACAGCATCAGTCTACCCTATATTGATATGACTCTCTAAATAGACGGGTTCCGGTAATACAAGTTGAGTCCCGTTTTTCTCATAATAACGCCCTTGTACCAGAATAAAGCCGGTATTGCGGGCTAGCGATGCGGATTTTTTTTCATCGATTTGCTGAAGCAGACTTTGGCCGCCAGTAACAGATACCAGTGCAGTTAAAGTGCGTAACTTTTCTGGCAGTGTACTGTCGCGCAATTGGTCAAGGTGTCGTGCCGACAAGCTGAGATAATTTGGCGACAATTTGGTAATTAGATCAAAAGA
>CANNLO010000025.1 GCA_947505055.1 Methylococcaceae bacterium
GACGTGGTTAATTTAACTTTTGATGGTGTATCAGACATTTTATTTTCCGTTGCAATTGATAGTGTTGCGGTTAAAAGCAGCATCATGGAGACGATGAAATTGCGCATGTTTTTTCCTGGTTAATAGATGCGAAGAATAGATTCTAAGTGTTTTTGTCTTGAAAGAGAAGCATCTGCTTGGTAGATTGTACCGATTTGTTTAAGCTTTCCCGACTTGATCAGCCCTGTTTACGCTTAATACAGGACTTAACTGAATAATTTAATCTCATGTTAAAAATATATAACACCCTGACCCGAAAAAAAGAACTGTTTAAGCCGCTAGTAGCGGGCAAAGTCGGTCTGTACGTCTGCGGCATGACGGTTTATGATTACTGCCATATCGGTCATGCCCGGGTCATGGTCGTGTTTGATACCGTTGCACGATATTTTCGCTATTTAAATTATGAGTTGACCTATGTCCGCAATATCACTGATATCGATGACAAAATCATAAAACGTGCTATCGAAAACGGCGAAGAATACGGTCGCTTAACCGAACGTTTTATTGATGCGATGCACGAAGATGAACGGGCACTTTCAGTTTTACCCCCTGATATTGAACCCAGAGCAACACAGTCTATCGGGGACATAATTACCATGATTACGACTTTGGCAGCCAAAGATCTGGCTTATGTCGGAACTAATGGCGATGTGTTTTATGCAGTAAATAATTTCAAGAATTACGGCCGCTTATCGGGCAAAAATCTCAATGATTTACAGGCTGGGGAACGTGTTGATATTGACTTGGCCAAGCGAAATCCCATGGATTTTGTGTTATGGAAAATGGCTAAAACCAATGAACCGGCCTGGGAATCGCCTTGGGGTTTGGGTCGCCCTGGCTGGCATATCGAATGCTCTGCGATGTCAACCTGCTGCCTGGGAAATCATTTTGACATTCATGGCGGTGGCATGGATTTACAGTTTCCACATCATGAAAATGAAATAGCCCAATCGGAAGGAGCGACTGACGAGAAATTTGTCAATCTCTGGATGCATAATGGATTTGTACGCGTCGATGATGAAAAAATGTCCAAATCGTTGGGTAATTTTTTTACCGTACGCGAAGTATTAAAGCAGTATCAACCTGAGATAATTCGTTTTTTTATTCTATCCAGCCATTACCGTAGCCCGTTAAACTATTCGGATGAGCAATTAAATGACGCAGGAACCGCTTTAACACGGCTTTACACTGCACTACGCGGAGTAAATCTCGTAGCAAATGAAATTATCGATGAAACTTACAAAACGCGCTTTGAACAGGCTATGAACGATGATTTTAATACTCCCGTGGGTCTAGCCGTTTTATTTGATTTGGCGCGTGATTTAAACAAAGCAAAGTCACATGATCCTGAAAAAATCAGCATTCTTGCGGCTAGCTTGCGCCAATTAGCTGGCCTACTGGGTATATTGCAGAATGACCCAGATGCTTTTATGAAAGGCAGTGGAGACAATGAATCTGATGACGGAAAAATTGAACAACAAATTCAAGCAAGACTTAATGCAAAAATAGCCAAGGAATGGCCATTAGCCGACAAAATTCGTAATGAGCTCAAAGAGCAAGGTGTAATACTTGAAGATTCACCCGATGGCACAACAAGCTGGCGGCGCGACTAGAAATGTATAATGTATAAATAGCGAAGAGTATAGAGACAAAAAAATAACCAAAGGGAAAGAATAAAGATAAAGCCTCTGATTTTTTATTCGACATTAAAGGTGCGCGTTTTTATAAAAAACGACTAGATGATATTTTTTCTAGCTCACCCCTTTTTTCAGTACACTAGAAAGAAAGGTGGTGCGAATGGAGAGACTCGAACTCTCACAGGATAACCTACTGGAACCTAAATCCAGCGCGTCTACCAGTTCCGCCACATTCGCACTTTATAATGAACTTCAAATTATAGCCGTAATCATAGCCGAACACCAAGCTATAATTTTTTTTATTTAGATTATAACTGATTACAAAAACGCCCGATTAGTCTCATTTTTACTATAAACTTACAACTTACTCTTTAAATTTCATTGATATGAATGTAATATTAATATGAAATTAATTCAATGCGAAAGGAGTACGAAATGACCATTTCACTTAACACCAGTGCAGTTAGCCTTATAAATACTGCCCAATATAAAGCAGCCGATGCTGCTCAAGCAATTGCGAAAATGCCTACACAAGACAATGAAGTAGGCACTGATAATTTCAATTCAACTGATCTCATCAAACCAGTTCTCAGCCTTAAAGAATCTGAACTGGAAACATCCGCTGCCGTTAAATTACTTGAAGCAGATAAAGAAACTATTGGTTCTTTACTTGATATTAAAGCCTGAACTAATGGCTTACCCCCACATCAAAACCCAAGCACCTGATTTCTTGTGCGAATTCATTCAACATTTCCTGTGACAACTTCTCCAGCCGATTAGCCTCCGACTGGAGAGAGTCTCTTGCAATCGTGTACAACATCACCCCCCTCAAATCGCAGCCTTTAGCCGTAATACTCTTAAGCAGTTCAAGAAATGCCTTTTTTTCCCCAACAGACAAACCACGCTTATCAAAATCCACCAAACAGGTTTGCAATTTTGTTGGGCATAATTTCGTCGAAAGCATGAGATTCTCGATACCCGAATAAAGACTTTGACCGGAATTATTGATCAATGCCCTACCTTCGTCAGTAGCACTATCCAATTTAAACCAGACTTCTCCCCCATAGCCATTTAATACTTTTAAGCCTTTCTGAACACCTGACCGGTGAACTAAACTGCCATTGGTTATCAACACAAAATGACTCTGCGGCAAAACCCCCGCCGCAGTCGCAACCCTGCCAATCAAGGCAACCGCTTTGGCAAAATCTTTTACGCTGGTTGGCTCTCCATTGCCGGAAATTGCAATGTCTTTAATTAGCTGCCTATCCCGATCTACTTCAAATCGCTGATAAAAATCACCATTTTGAACATCATCAAGAAAAAACCTAAGCTCATCATCCAATAACTGAAAATCAATTTCCGGTGCCGCACCTATTTTTAGATCGGGGACCTGACAATAAATGCAGCGCCAGTTGCAGGCATTATTGGTATTGAAATTAATCCCGATGGACAAACCACCTGCGCGCCTTGAGAGTACCGGATAAACGTACTTTAATCCAGCGACATCCCGATCATGATTGGTTGTTGTTAATATTTTAGACATGATACTGACTAAGGACAGACTAAAAAGAAAAGACCAGCAAACTGCACGGCTTAAGCATTTTACCCTTCGTCCTTCGTCTTTTCAGAAAAGATAAATAACAGAGAGTTACTTATTAGTTGATTTTAACCAAAACTTCGCCTTTCCCCATCTCCGACATGTCTCCGGCATAGCGCTGCACTCGATTAAATGAAGCACTGCTGCTAGCAAACCTAGAATTTAATCTTTTAAACGAGGCAAACAAAATCGGTAAAAAAGCCAAGGTATGAGCGCCGCAATCATTAAATCTTGCAGATGCAACAGGTTGATTCCACAACAATAAAGTACCGCGACGCATTGCAAAACCCAAATAGTTACCGGTCTGACCCATGACAGCAATTGTTCCCGCTGTCATTCGGGAGCCACAATAATCGCCGGCATTTCCCTCAATTAGAATATTGCCACGACGCATGTGATCACCGGCACGCTCGCCAACATTCCCTTTAATCAGAATAGTACCGCCCTTCATGCCCATTTTATTGCCAGGCAAGGCCGCACCCAAAAAATCACCGGCATTCCCATTAACACACAAAAAACCTTTTTTCATTTCGCAAGCGGCATAAAGACCAACATTACCGGTCACAACAATCTCACCGGATTTCATGCCCAAGCCTAGATAAGCGCCAGCATCACCTTCGACGGTTATGCTCCCACCATCAAGTTCTTTGCCGATAAAATCAAGCTTTTCGAAACTTCCTTTTATGATGATATTTTGCGTATCAACACCGTCAATAACAAACAACTCATCAACCCGAACTTTACACTTGCCATTCTGCAAGGTCAGCACCGCAATTTGGTTAACTTGCAGACCAGCAAGTTTCTGACAAACCAGCGGCGACATATCAACGCGCTGAGCGGGTTTATGTTTCAGCGTAAAAGTTAACGCGCTCATGCCATAATCTCCTGCAAATGAAAGTGAAAAGGCCCCAATTTACCACCGTAATTCCCCGCACTAATTCGTTTAATACCTTGCGCCGCACCTAAATCACACACTGCCTGAATTCCGACGCGCATGGCTTTATCAATATCTTCTTTGGTTAAACCGTCAATGACAATTTCCATAACTGATTCAATTTCCGGAGAAAGATCAGTTTTGGTCATACCTTTCAATGTCGGACAAAAAGCATCGTTGGTTGACGCGCCCAAAGACGCATATTTTGAGCCCACCTTGGAACCTGAACGCACCACACCACCAGGAAAAGGCATTATTACATTGGGAATTTTACGCATTTCTTCAATCGCCGCTTCACAAGCTGCCAAGGCTTGGGGTTGAGACTTGGCCAACACCAAAAAATTACCGCCGCCGACTGCATCGACTTGCCCGGTAGTCGCTTCGGTTAAAAATTCGCCATCCATGACGGGAATACGCCAATAACGTTTGCTGTCAATCAGCTTGGAGACCTGAAAACCGTCACCAAAATAACGCAAATTCTTACCCAACGCGATGCGTGTTCCCCCGTCAATTCCCGCAAACAAAGCAGAGGTTGGCGAGGTTAAAACGCATTGCCCGGCTCGGGTTTCAAGTTGCTTGGCCAAACCTTTGCCGCCCATTGCAAAAATCATGATCGACACGCCTGGACGCCCATCTGGCGTTTCGGATGTATCAAGAATCCGTTCAATCCCGGCCTCGCAACCGCAGGCAATTACTGAGGTTGCAAAACCGGTCATGGCTTGCGCAGAAATCATTGCCCATTTTTCATTTTGTGCGGTAATGATGGCACGAGTAGCTTTCATCGGGAACGCTTCCGCAAAGGTTGCATCAATGGTTACACCGTTAATAATCATATTCCAGCGCTCAGTTTAGGTAATAAGGCGGCGATAAAGGCCGTTTGTAAAAATCCGGCACCAATAATCCAGCGGGTAAACTCAGCTTTTGATTCTGCAATATCACGCTTCATGTCAGCCCTTAATAATTCAATTTTTAATTCCAACTCTCGAATATCATGTTTATTGGCTAACTCTGTAAAATGCGTCTCGCCCTGAAATTGTTCGAAAGCCGTGCTTAACACTTGTACCTGCGCTCTCGCCTGCTCTTCAATTATGACCGAATCCTTAAGCTTGCGAATAAATGCATAGGTATCAAAGGCTAAAGTCGTCATTATCTATTACCTATAAAACTGATAGCCATCATGCCACTTCTCCGCTCAGCGGATGAACAGTCAAACTGCCTCGGCCGTCCTCGGTAATTTCATCATCGCTAATTTTGAAATTGCCTAATTTCATAGTCATAAACCGATCAAAATATTTTTGTAAGTCTTTTTCCAGCGATGCATCAAAGTCAGGTTTAACGACATGGGTTGTACCCCATTTTGTGGATACCACTTTACCGTCAACCACCACCAATTGTCCGTCTTTAAACACATAATTCGGTTTTTCAAACATTTTTTGCCGGTCGACATTATCGGTATAAACGGTAATATCCGCCCAGTTGCCTGCACTCAAGCCGCCACGATCTTGCAAGCCAATCAATTTGGCGGCACCAGCGCGCGTCATAATCGCAATTTCCTGCAAACTATATTCACGTTCAATTGAGGCCAGATTAGTCATTTTTTGCGCTTCAGGGTGTATTGTAGAAAGCACATCATTACGGAAACTTCTATCCATCAGCAAACGAATCAAATGCGGATAACTGGTAAACGGCGCGCCATTTGGATGGTCGGTGGTCAAAAAAATACGCCAGGGATCCTCAACCAGTAAGAAAGTTTCCAAACCTATCGCCCATTGCAGCGCATTAACAAAGTTCTGGTCTTTATATTTGAACGGCACCACGCCACAACCGGCGTCACATTCAATATCCATTGTTACCCATTTATTGGGACTGGCAAACTTATGATTGGCATGTTGGCGCATATTATCGCCAGATGCTGTTACTGTTTGACCAAACAAAATCTGCCCGACATCAATGGTGATATTTTTGTTTTTATTGACCGCTTCAGCAATCTGCGCCGCGCCCGATGAAAACTTAAAATCGCCTTCAGTGCCGTAACTATGAAACTGGATATGCGTCAGATGCATCGGCAAACCGCCTATGCCTTGGATAGTATCCAGCGTGGTATTGACATTGCCGGGTACACCCAGATTACAGCCATGAACATGCAAAGGATGCGTAACACCGATTTCTTTAACCGCTGTCGCCAATACTTGCAAAATATCACGAGGCGTTACTCCGTAATGGCAGTTTTGTTCGTCTAAATCCAGTTTGCGCTGATTAAATTTGAAGGCATTAATTCCGCCAGGATTTACCACTTTAACGCCTATCGCCTTGGCGGCCTGCATGGTAAACGCGACATAATCATTAATCGCTTTTTGATCTTTCTTGGCAGTCAACATCCGCAACAAATAATCATCACTGCCCAACAACACATAACCGCCTTTATCCAGAATCGGAATGTCGGCCATTTCCATGTGTGCCTGGCGGGCGTTGATTGGCAACACTGCCGGCTCAAAACCAGCGGTATAACCCATTTCCGCATAACGGTAACCGGTTACAAAAGTACTGGGCATGGCATGACCACAACCGGAACGGGTCACATCGGTTCGCGCAACAGGATCTTGACGATGATCTTCCGGCAACAATATTCTGGCGATATTACCTTTGCCGCCACCAATATGAGTATGCATATCAATGGCTCCGGACATAACAACTTTACCGGATAAATCGTATTCTTTATCAACCAGAGCATCTCCGACAGGTTTATTGACGATACGCCCATCCTGAATGTAAATATCCTGTTTCGCGCCATCAACTCCGCTGGCAGGGTCATAGACCGCTCCATTTGTTAATTTAATCAACATATTAATTTTCCGAATGACTTGGATGTAATGATTGCAAAAATGACAAGAGCATATCCCTTTTTATAAAGCTTGTTCAATGGCATTAAGTACGTCAAAGGTACTTGGCAAACCTGATTCACGTAATTTTTTTAGCCTGATTGCAACCACGTTATCCATACGATAAGCATGACCGGCATGATCAATTCCTGGCGTGCCGACCGGAATAAAAACATCCGGCTCTTTAGTAAACGTCATTCCGGAACGACCCACCACAATAGTCGGCAAAGTAGTTATAGGGGGAACTGCTTTCGCATTAAATGCCTGAACCCAAACCAACGTGTCAGCCTCACCATTAGCCAACAAAACATTGGCATCATTCAAATAAGGATCATATTCCGGATAGCCACTGGAAAAACGGGTGCGAGCAGGATAACCGGTCGTCCAGCCACAAACCTGATTGGCTGTTTGATCCCCCTCTTTGCCACCTAACGGAAAACCGGAACTACGGGTATTTCGGTTATTAAGATCCTTAACCATTTCAGAAATAGTCTGCACCGTCAATTCGGCCTGACTGTATGCCAAGGCGCCTGCCGCCCAAGTCACTACACTATAAGTTGCCACTTTTAATTTATCAGCAATACTTTGTAAGTCAGCAACGGCGATGCCAGCAACGAAATCAACCCGAATCGGATTACCCTTAACCAAGGCTCTTAACACGGCGACAATCTCAGGCAAAGCTTCATTGCTACATTCAAATACTTGCGCTGCCTTTCCTGCAGGCGAAGTCGAAGCCTCACCGGACGGTGCTTTGCCCAAATAAATAACCTCACGTTTGCTGGTATCGTCCAGAAACATGGATTCTTCATTCCATAAATAACGCTCAAAAAAACGCGGTGAAAAACTTTCCAGATCAGTGCCGACCACCAACAATAAATCGCAGCGATTTTTGATTTCCGCCAACGTAGTATTCATCCAGCCGGAATCCTGCAAAGCCAGAAAATTATTCCGTGCACCGGTAAAATTCATGTTATCAACTACGGCACCACTGCGATCAGCTAACGCCAGCAAAGCCCGCATGCCATTGACATCGGTTGCGCAACCGCCGATTAACGGTAAATTGGTGTCTTTTAATAATTCCGCCGCCTTGGCCACGGCTACTTCCAGGCTAACTTCTTTACCCTCGACTCGTGGTTGGGTATCGCTAATCGCCTGTTCAAAGGCGGGCGTATTAACCGCACAGCCGTTTTTAACCACCTTAAGCGCTACACCATCAACCTGAATATTTAAATCATCCGTGCCAATACCGCAAAACGGGCTAGGTACTTCAGTTATCTCAGCCATGAAACTATCCTTTTGTTAGTCACTGTATAGTGATATTGTGACAGATGGCTAGTATTCCGACAACCTTGGTGTCTGGCACATTTTTTATCCGTCAAGAACACTTAAGATTTGATTCTGTCTATTTATTTAACCACTCTCAGCACTGTTAAATCAAAAGTCGAATTAATTTAACGGGGTGGACGGTTAGCTCCACCTGTATCTATATGTTGTGGTTAGAAATGTCTGCCTTGCCTAATCTTACGAGCTGTGACGTTTGGCGTAATTACTACATGTTGTGGTTGGTGGGACTAACCGTTCACCCCGCTAAATTTATTTTGTAAAACCTTCTGTATAAATTTTTTATCCTAAATAATCATATTTATATGCGAATGCATTGCCTTGCAATCACAGACAATCAAACTTTTATCATATGAATCGAATAAGCATTAGCTAAAGGAGCTCTTATGAATACGACAGATAAATCAGTTATAACAAGATTACTTCTATTATTAGTGTTACTGACTACGTTTGACTTGAGTGCAGTAGCATTTGCTGAAAAAACAGAGTCTGTAACGGAACAGGTAAATCAAGCCACGACTATAGAGTTATTCGTTCGCGAAGGGTGCCCACACTGTGCTAAAGCCGAGCTTTTTTTAGAAAAGCTTAAACAGGAGCAACACTCGTTAAATATCATCATCCGAGATGTAAGTAAAGAACCTGCCGCCTTGGAACGCTTGCAACAGCTTGCACAAAATCAACGGACGGGTACGGTTAGAGTCCCTGCTTTTCAAGTCGGCAAAGATTTGGTTATTGGTTATTCAGATGAAATAACCACTGGACAGCTTATTCGCAATGCCCTGTCTCAAGCCAAAGCCCAGACCTTGCACCCCATAAACCAGGATTCCTCAGGTAGCTGTGGCATAGAAACCTCCTTGTCTTGCGAAGCCGACAAGGAAAAACCCATAACAACCGAACAAACTTTTGCCATTGATTTCCTAGGCTACCGAGTATCCCTCGATCAAACTGGCTTACCACTCTTTACCGTGGTAATGGGATTGTTGGACGGCTTTAATCCTTGTTCGATGTGGGTTTTGATTCTAATGATCTCGCTGCTCGCCTCAATGAAAAACCGCTTGCGGATGTTTGCCATCGCCGGAACGTTTATTGCTGTGGAAGGGATCGCGTATTTCATTTTCATGGCGGCCTGGCTCAATCTTTTTTTACTCATAGGTCTATCGCGCATCTCGGAACTTGTCATTGCCATCATTGCCTTGCTGGCCGGAATTATCAACCTGAAGGACATCAAGATATTCGGCAAAACCATGTCATTGTCGATTCCTGATGCGGCAAAACCGGGCATATACACTAGAATTCGGGGGATTCTCCAGGCGGAAAACATGACAGCAGCAATGCTGGGTGCAGTAGTGTTAGCCATCTTGGTACAGGTTGTCGAATTTATGTGTACCTCCGGTTTTCCAGCTTTGTACACACGAATTCTGACCCTGCAACATTTTAGCAGCCTGGACTATTATGGCTATTTACTCCTTTACAATCTGGCTTATATGTTCGATGACCTTATTATTTTGGCCATAGGAATCATAACACTCAGCCATCGACGACTTCAGGAAAAGGAAGGTCACTGGCTTAAGTTAACCAGTGGTCTGGTTATGATAGGACTGGGTATTTACCTGATAATATATCCAGCCTTCAATTAACAACGCCATGATTACCAAAGAGTAGTCGGGTATGATATAAAAAATCTAAATTCCAAACCCAGGAGATTAAAATGATCGAATCCGTAGTGTTAAAGGTTACCGGCATGAAATGCGGTGGTTGTGAAGTCAATGTATCCAGTAAATTACAAACTATTGAGGGAATATTGAGCTGCACGGCCTCAAGCAAACAAAATCAAGTCACAGTTGAATATGATACTGAAAAAACCAATGTGGATATTTTTAAGGCTGTAATTGGCGATGCCGGTTTTACTTGCATGGAATAACTTAATTAAAAATCAGTCCCAAAGGTAAAACTCATGAATACAGAAGACAGTTCAGATTCGTTACGGTTATCGATTTTAGGTATGCGCTGCGCCGGTTGCGTCAGTTCAGTAGAAAGTGCTTTGAAAGCAGTAATTGGCGTCACATCAGTTACAGTTAACTTCGCAGACCATACTGCATATATCAAAGGCATTACCGCCCCCGAAGCATTAACCAGAGCACTTAAAGAGGCGGGTTATGATGCGGCGGTGATGGAAGGCCTTGAAGACCCGTCTGAACAGGAAGAGCAAGAACTACAGAGCTATCGACATTTAATGAAAAAAGCTTCAGTAGCGGCAGCTTTTGGCCTGTCACTCATGCTCTCCGAACATTTTGGCTGGTTGCCGGAAATTGGCTCAACTGCGGGTCTGTGGTTCTGGCCGGAAATCGCGCTTATCACCTTAAGCATCCTGACGTATTCAGGCTGGCATTTTTATAGCGGTGCCTACAAGTCCTTAATGCTGAAACAAGCTAATATGGACACCTTAATTGCCTTGGGTACCGGTTCCGCGTGGTTATACTCCTGTATTGTTATTGATTATTACGACACACTGCCGTCTCTGGCAAAACATGCTTATTTTGAAGCTGCGGTAATGATATTGGCCTTTATCAATCTGGGAACCGGCCTGGAAACCCTGGCCAGAGGCAAAACCTCCAGTGCCATTCGACAATTAATCGGCTTACAACCACGTACCGCCAGAGTGATCAGAAATGGCGAAGAATTGGACATTCCAATTGAACAAGTGGGCTTGGGTGAAACACTGAAAGTCAGACCGGGTGAAAAAATCGCGGTTGACGGCGTGTTGCTGGAAGGTCATTCAACGGTTGATGAATCTATGTTGACCGGTGAATCGCTGCCGGTTGAAAAAATGCCCGGTTCTGAAATTGTTGCAGGAACGATGAATCAAACTGGCAGTTTTTTATTTACCGCAACCCGAATCGGTCGAGATACCGCCTTGGCGCAAATCATTAAAAGCGTTAGGGACGCGCAAAGCAGTAAACCTGAAATTGCCCGTTTAGCCGATAAGATTTCCAGTGTATTTGTACCTGCGGTCGTCGTAATTTCCGCGTTCACTTTTTTAATTTGGTACTTTTTTGGCCCCGAGCCATCGTTAGGTTATGCCTTTGTCACGTCAATGACGGTACTGGTGATTGCTTGTCCATGTGCCTTGGGTTTGGCAACGCCCATTTCAGTGATGGTAGCCGTGGGCAGAGCTGCACAATCGGGCATTTTGATCCGTAAGGGCGAAGCCTTGCAAACAGCGGGGAAATTGACCTGTTTAATTCTCGACAAGACCGGCACGATTACCGAAGGTAAGCCTACTGTTGCAACGATAGAAGCATTGGACGACTATAGCGACGATCTAGTATTGCAATTGGCGGCCAGTATTGAAGCAGGCTCGGAACATCCGCTGGCCGCGAGTATCTTATCAGCCGCAAAAAGCAAAGAACTAAAACTGGACAAAGTTACAAAGTTTGAAGCAATTGCCGGTCATGGCGTTACTGCCCAAATTAATAAACAAAGCGTATTTTTCGGCAATACCGCATTAATGGCAGAAAAAGGCATTGTCTTTGCGCAATACAATTCCAGACTGGAAACACTTTCTAAATTAGGACAAACGCCGATGCTGCTGGCGGTAGATAACAAGATTATTGGTATTATCGCCGTGGCCGATCCTATTAAAAAGGACTCGGCCAGAGCTGTGCAAATCTTGCAAAATCAGGGCATTCGAATCTTAATGGTAACCGGAGATAATCCAATAACTGCGGCAGCAATTGCCAAACAGGCTGGCATTTCAGAAATTCGGGCCAAAGTATTGCCCCAAGATAAAGCGGCAATCGTTAAAGAACTACAAATCACAGGTGAAGTCGTCGGCATGGTTGGAGACGGGATCAATGATGCGCCAGCCTTGGCTCAGGCTGATGTTGGCTTTGCAATTGGCACCGGAACCGATGTCGCGATTGAAAGCGCTGATGTCGTTATCTTGCAAGGCTCCCTGTTAAAAATACCTGAAGCCATCGCCTTGTCCAAAGCCACGGTCATCAATATCAAACAAAATCTGTTGGGGGCCTTTTTCTATAACACCATTAGCATCCCGGTTGCCGCTGGTTTGCTGTATCCCTTGTTTGGTGGTTTATTAAACCCGATGATAGCCGGTGCTGCAATGGCTATGTCTTCCGTGACTGTCGTCACGAATGCCAATCGCCTGCGCTGGACAAAATTTGGTGACAATAACAAGTAACTTGCAAATGTCACAAATTCACTGACTACAAATAATATAATCTACAAAGCTGTGACTATTTATTTTTTTCGATTTATCCGATAAATGGACATCCTGCTAACCTAATCGCGAAGAGTGGCGATGATAAGTTTGCTCATTAAAAAGTGCATTTGTTAATAAAACGAAAAGCTGTATAAAAGCAGCGCCTGCAATCACAAAAAGAGATGCCAATAAAACGATTAAATTTAAGATTTTCATAATAAACTCCACCTATTTGTTTAATTTGTGGGCTTATAATCACCCCTATAAATAAGCAAAACAAGCAATTTTATTAGCATCCAATTTAGAAAAAGCTTTATTTCTAGTCCGTTTATCCACCACCTGGTTGTTCAGTTGTAAATTTACAACAATCCTTTATAGATAGAATTTAGCCATTAGCAACAAACTCGCTAAAGATATTCTAAGCCATTAACCTCAAAGATGAATTTTGTCTATTTTTTATATTTTTGTAAAAAAACAACAGCACAATTAGCCTCTATCCAACACTAAATTCCAGCTTAAAATCATTAAAAAATCACATAACGATGGCAAGCATTGCCGGGCAAGCTTGTGTTCAAAAATAATCGCGTAACTAAATAGCCATACCACATAAAAAACAAAAAATAACCAAAACTTTCAATACCTTAATAAACAAAATACTTCTGGCTTCTGCCTCATAAGCACCTTATAGGCTTCTTGTAGGTAGTTATACGGATTCAAAATTTTTGATTTACCTGTAATACTTTATTCCAAAGCATGCCAACGATCTGCACAACCACCCAAATTAACATTTTTTTATAAGTAGGATCTTTCATTTCCCATCCTACAAGAATACCCGAGAATAAAAGCGACACCCGGAAAAATCTGGCTGCAGTGACCTTTCATCACTCGTTTTTCTTTCATCGAACAACCCTATAGGAAAAGACTGTCCGAGAATTTATATGATTAGAAGATCGCCAAAAACAGGACGAAAATCAAAATTGCGTACCATGGCCGAGGAAAGAATCGCCAGCGCAAACAGCTCATCCATTCCATTGCCCCTTTCTTCAAAAAAGTTGCTACATGAACTCAGGGTTCATCAGGTCGAGCTAGAAATGCAAAATGATGAGTTGCAGCAAGCACTCGTATCTCTTGAAATATCACGTAACCGTTACCACAATCTTTACGATTTTGCCCCCATCGGCTATCTCACCCTCTCACCTGAAGGCAAGATACTTGAAACAAACCATACTGCTGCATCGCTACTCGGCATGGAACATGACAGTTTACTGAACCATAATTTCATAACCCTGACGGCTACTGAAGACAATGACCGCTGCTACCTTTTATTTAAAAGCGCTCTACAACAAGGTGTGAAGAAAAAAATTGAATTGCGGCTTAAACGTAATGTAAGTCAATTCCACGCACTTTTGGACTTCCTACCGGTAATGACA
Organism: Methylococcaceae bacterium; assembly: GCA_947505055.1. The sequence continues at coordinate 14,080 of CANNLO010000025.1, forward strand.
GAACAAAAAGCAACTGAACTTCGTGTTACGATCACTGACATAAGCGAAACAAAGCAGGCCGAAGAAGAGTTACGCATCGCGGCTGCAGCCTTTGAATCCCAGGAATGTATCATCATTACCAATGCCAACAAGGAAATCTTGCGGGTCAACAAGGCTTTTACCGATACAACTGGTTATAAGCCTGAAGAAGTCTTAGGTAAAATGACCAGTATTTTCAATTCTGGCCGCCACACTGAGGCATTTTACAATGAAATATGGGCTTGTATTAACCAAACCGGATCCTGGAAAGGTGAAATTTGGGATAAACGCAAAAACGGCGACGTCTATCCACAAGCCTTGACCATTACTGCCGTTAAGGACACCAACGAAGCCATTTCCCACTTTGTCTTTTTACACAGCGATATTTCCAAGCGCAAGGCCTCGGAGGAAGAAATCAAACAACTTGCCTACTTCGACCCGTTAACCACGCTACCAAACCGGAGATTACTGCGAGACCGCCTTCAACAAGCCTTGGCAGCCAGTGCGCGAAGTGAAAAATATGGCGCACTATTGTTTATCGATCTGGATAACTTCAAGTCACTGAATGATAATCTGGGACACGATGCGGGAGACTTATTATTACAACAGGTCTCAAAACGGCTTCTCGATTGTGTACGGGAATGCGATACAGTATCTCGTCAAGGGGGTGACGAGTTTGTAATCATGCTTGAAGATCTTAGTGAAAATGACGAAGAAGCAGCTGCCAAGACGAAAACCATAGGAGAAAAAATTATTCTTTCACTTAATCAACCTTACCAGCTTAACAATCATGAATACCTAAGCACGCCTAGCATCGGCATTACACTCTTTATCAATCATCAACATACTATCACCAATCTCTTGCATCGAGCGGATATGGCCATGTATGGCGCCAAGGCAGCCGGACGCAATAGATTGCGATTCTTCGACCATACCATGCAAGAGGCCGTTTCAGCTCGCGCAACCATGGAAGCCGATTTGCGCTCTGCACTGAAAAACAACCAATTCCAGCTGTATTTCCAGTCACAGGCGCATCATCATGAACTTCATATCAGTGGCGCAGAAGTTTTACTGCGTTGGAAGCATCCGGTTTACGGACTAATTCAACCTTTGGAATTTATACCGCTGGCCGAAGAAACCCGACTAATCATTCCTATCAATAACTGGGTACTGGAGTCTGCCTGTAAACAGCTAAAACAATGGGAAGGCAAAAATATAACCCGCCATTTACAACTGTCAGTAAATATAAGCGCACAACAATTCCATCATGATAATTTTGTCGAAGGCATTGTCGCTCTAATAGACAATTACGGAATAAGAGGAGAGAAACTCATCCTTGAAGTCACCGAGCAACTGGCTCTCGATGATATTGATGACACCCTTAGCAAAATGCTTGAACTTAAAAAAACAGGCGTTTGTTTTGCAATGAATAATTTCGGTATTGGTTATTCATCCTTGGCTTATCTTGCGCAACTACCGCTCAAACAGTTAAAAATTGACCAGTCTTTTGTCCAAAATATTGGCAAAAAATCCGCCGATACTGCAATAGTAACAACCATTGTCGGCATGGCCAACAATTTAGGCATGGAAGTCATTGCCGAAGGCGTAGAAACAAAAGCGCAACTTACTTTTCTTGAACAGCATAACTGCATGAACTTTCAAGGTTATTTATTTAGCCAACCGGTACCACTTGAACAGTTTGAGTCGTTACTTTCTTCTTTTTAAGCGAGTATTGAACAATGTCTTTATATAAAATAATTCCAAAAGAATCAGGCCTAGTTATTAAATCTCGTCGCTGTATAGCTGACCAACAATCTTTAAATCCTGATGTTATCGGCAAAGATGATTGTTGCGAACTTGGAGAATGGCTGTACGGTGAAGGGAAACTACACTATGGTAATTTAAATGCCTTTCGCGAACTACTGATAAATCACGCGGAATTCCACTTGGAAGCCCGAAAAATTGCCCTTGCCACCAAGCAAAATACACCCTTGGAAATAGAGGCCATGATGAAAGATGGCTCTGTTTTTTCTATCTTGGTTCTGAAAATTGCCAGCTCGATTGATTACCTTAATAGCGGAAGCGAAATGAAAGATAATTGATTCTAACAGATGTAATGTGGAGGACCATATTTACTCCTCTACAATTCACCTCACCTAAACACAAACTTGTCAGACCAAGGTAACATCAGGGCTTGGCGTATTTACATGAGATATATTTCATGCCTTCCCGACCAGTGCCTGGCTCATTAATTGTTCAAATTCTAAAACTGGTACCCGCTTACTTTTAAAATAACCTTGATAGCTGTCGCATCCCTTTTCTTGAAGAAACGCCAGCTGTTCCAGTATTTCTAAACCTTCAGCCAAAACCTTAAAACCGAGTATATACCCCATTGCGATAATAGTTGCGGCTATAGCCATATCGTCTTGATGTTGCGGAATATTGCGAAAAACCGGTCTCGTCGAGAACCTTGGTAATAAAGCTAATTATATCAACATGCTGAAATTGGATCGGCGAGACATTAACCGCGGGCATCAGAGGCGACAAACCTTCATCCAGCCATTGCTTCCCTTGCCGACAGGTTTCACGCAATATCCATTCGCCAATACTGACAATAAATCTAGCTTCTTCGGCGAAATTAATGAATTGACCCGGCGAAATCAAACCTTCTATAGGATATTGCCAACGAATTAAAGCCTCAGCTCCGATAATTTTATTGCTGGCAATATCGACCCGAGGTTGAAAATGAACTCTCAGTGCCTGTTTTAAAAGTCAGTTGCAAAGTCCTCCAAGCATTAAATTTATCATTGCGATGTGAATAAATGCAGTACTGGAATCGGTCACCCATTCAATACTGCTCGTTGAATGCTTAACGCAATCCACAAGCTTAAATTGTCATAATTTCTTAAATAACGCCCGGGTTGGTGCTTGCATAATCAATTGCGGAATGGCTGACAATGGTAAAATACCATCAACAGCACCAAGCTTTATGGCTTCTTTGGGCATACCATAAACTACACAACTGGCTTCATCTTGTGCGATGGTTAAAGCCCCCGCATCGTGCATTTCTTTCATCCCATGAGCCCCATCATCGCCCATACCAGTCAGGATAATACCAACAGCATTGGCACCTGCAGTCTGTGCGCTGGAGCGAAACAACACATCAACCGAAGGACGATGCCTACTTACCAAAGGACCGTCTTTGACATCGACCCGATACTGGGCACCGCTACGTTGCAGCAACATGTGCTTGCCGCCAGGCGCGATTAAAACTACTCCAGGTAAAGCCCGATCATTATGTGCGGCTTCTTTAACCGTCACTTGGCAAATCCCGTCCAGCCGTTTGGCAAACGCCGCTGTAAAATGCTCCGGCATATGTTGTACCACGACTATTGGTGGGGCAGTTCGCGGTAATTGCGTAAATAAATATTCCAGTGCTTGGGTACCGCCGGTAGAAGTACCGATGACGATTACCCGATCGGTCGTTTGTATCATCGGTTTAAGTGCACTTGCGCTAAACAGGCTTTCGGTTCCGGCAGCGATACGCTGTGGCGCGACCGGAGCCGACTTTATGACTCTGGGTCTGGATTGGGCAGCGGCTTTGATAATGTCAATAAGTGTGTTTTGGGACTCTTGCAGAAAGTTACGTAAGTTAACCTTGGGCTTGGTGATAATGTCGACAGCCCCGGCACTCATCGCCTGCATAGTAACTTCAGCGCCTTTTTCGGTCAAAGTCGAACAAATAACCACAGGGGTTGGGTGTTCGCTCATCAACTTTTTAAGAAAAGTCACACCATCCATGCGCGGCATTTCAATGTCCAATACAATAACATCTGGCCATTCGGTCTCCATTCGTTTCATTGCGAAAATAGGATCAGGTGCGGCTCCTATAATTTTTATTCCTGAGACACCATCCAAAACACTGGTTAATACCTGTCTAACTACTGCAGAATCATCGACAATCAATACTTTTATCATTTTTTTATTTAATTATTGAAAATACTTTTTACCAAAAATCAGCCTGATCTGATGGCTGCTGAGTAGGTCGGATCGTTTTTTCAAGAAAACGCTGCTCAATTTTAATGACCGCTTGTTCTTCAGCCTGTTCGATGCGCTTGACATAAACGGAAAAATCACTAGCCAAAAAGAAAATATTGCGCCCTATATCTCCGCCCAAACCAGCCGATACCAAAGGGATGCGTTCGATTTTTAAAAACGTTTTAATGAATTCACAATTGATCGAACCAATAGACTGTCCTTTGCGCATTTGGTTACCCAGACTTAAAACATCACCGCCTCCAAAGGCTTTAGCTTTTAAATGAATACGTTCTGCGCCCTGTTTTAACATCTGATTAATCGTCAATTCCATGGCATGAATACCGTAACGACCTCCCTCCGAGGCCAGTAACGCCGAGTTATGCGCTGAATGTTGCTGGGCCAGTAAAAAATGATTCATACCAATCACTCTATTAACCGGATCGTACAAACACGCAGCTACGCATGAACCTAATAAAGTAGAAATTATCTCATCCTTTCTAGTCACGTAACTTTCACCGGGGTCAATGATAATTCGCGACAATCCCTGATACTGCGTTATTTGCATGGCTTTTGATAGATAGATGACATCACCATGGACAACTCGGTTTTGATGCTATGTAAGGTTTCGGAATGGCTAATAAAAAAATAGCCTCCAGGTTTTAATGCTGCAACAACACGATTGACAATCTCCTGCTTGGTTTCCGTATCAAAATAGATCAAAACATTACGCAGAAAAATAACATCAAACTGCCCAAGACTCCTGGGTAAAGTCATTTTAAGGTTAATTTGTTCAAAATTGATCCGGCTTCTTATTTTTTCATCGACTCGAAAATAACCTTCTTGTGAACGCACACCTTTCAGGCAATATTTATCAAGATAGCGCTGTTCCATGTTATCTAATCTATCCATCAGATAAACGCCTTTCCTTGCGGTTTCCAAGACTTCTGTATTAACGTCAGAGCCAAAAACCTCCCATTTTCGCAATCCTAGTCCCTCAGCTAGCAACATACCGATAGAATAACTTTCTTCACCGGTTGAGCTTGCAGCGCTCCACAGACGAAAGTTATCGCCGTGCCAAGTTTTAATAACTCGGTCTTGAAGAAAACTGAAATGCTTCGGTTCGCGAAAAAAATAAGTTTCATTGGTGGTTAAAATATTGACCATCAATTGAAATTCATGGGGATGTTGTCCGTAATTCAGCAATTGATAATATTGTCCGTACGTTTGCAAATCATAATGCAGCAAGCGCTTGGCTAGGCGACTTGCCACCATGATTTTCTTTTCCGGTGCCAGTGCGATCCCTGCGTGATCGTAAATAACCCGTCTGAACTGGGCAAACTCTTCGGCGCTGATCTGTTCAAGACTGATAATGCCCCCTTGACTTAAATATTAAGTGTAAATTCTTATTATAAAACGTCAAAACTATAGCCTGAAATTTCATATATTCCCTAAGTTGTCACTAAATGGCCATGGAAAAAAGCCAATATTTTCAGAACAATCGCCCCCTTATTGTAGGAATTATTATTCACTCTTACAGCCATCAATGAACCATCAAGATAACTTGAACAACTTATGCTCTTACTAATCGAAAGGAGGTTAAATTAGGCTGTATATAATGCTCAGATCGGCCGAGGTAGCCCCTAAGCATAGGCGTTTTTATAAAATTTCAGCTTATCTTGAAGCCAAAGTTTTGACCATGTGGATTATAACTACTAAACTACGGTTTTTACCAGAACAACGAGGACGTTAATGAAGCAACCCCAAGACAACCTCGAAAAACCTTATTTATATCTTATAGCGCCTGCTTTACCGGTCATCCTTGGCGTGATTTTCATATACTGGCAAAACGGAATAAGTGGGTCAGTGTTATGGGTCAGTTTAATACTAATCTGTTTTGGTTTCTGTTGTGGCGGAGTGCTGTGGCAGAGCCACGTTAATGGCTTGGCGCAAACCAATGCTCGCTGGTTACAGGATGAAAACACCAAGCTGAACGCCGTAGCCACCTATACCAGAGAACTCGAACGACTTTTATTAACCATCAGTCCAATACTGTCCCAGCATGTTATGGTGTCGCGTGAACATACCGAGCAAGAAATTATATCGCTTACCAATCGTTTCTCAGGCATGGTCAATGATCTCCAACAGATTGTCGACAGCACCGATAGCACCATGGACGGCCAGCACTTTCATCTGGATAGCGTCCTCACGACAAGTCGCAATTTTCTGCAACCGGTTTTGGCTTCGCTTAAACTCATTGAGCAAAATGAAAATGAAGTCAGAACACATCTTCGCACCATTTCTGACAACGTCAATGAACTAAACTGCATGACAGTTCAGCTTAGCCAGTTGACTGGGCAGTTACAGCGCGGCGCGGCGGACCTTGATCCGGAAGCTCCTACTAATCTGGCGCATGAAGCTTTCCACTTTGAGCAACAATTCAATCAAATAGTAAAGACAATCAGTGTAGCGCTAACCAACGCTTTAGCCAGCATCGAACAAAACACACCAACCCAAGGTTCTTTGTTGTCAAAGGCTGAAATTCAAATCAACCAGACCTTGACGCACCTCAGTCAGTCGCTAAACCATTACCGCAACGATGTTGACGCATTGAGAAACAACGCTGAACAGATTCGGGGCGAAATCAACAACGTTCTGGTAGCCTTGCAATTTCAGGACCGGGTCAGTCAAATCCTGACCCAGGTCGAAAATAACTTACTGAACCTACAACAAACCATAGAAACGATACAACAACAAGGTAATCAGCGCGATGGCGCCATGTTACAAGTCGATGCCGCCGTAGAACACATCGAAAGCAACTACAAAGCGGTCAAGGTGCGCACGGAGCGAGTAGCGAAGGGCTCTGACGACTTGACCTTTTTTTAATCGACACTTTTTAACCCTCTATACAGGCTACAAGCGATGGCAAAAACAATAATGATCGTAGACGACTCGGCTTCGATGCGACAGGTAGTCAGTATTGCCCTCAAAGGCGCTGGTTATGAAGTCATCGAAGCCTGTGACGGCAAAGATGCCTTAAGCAAGTTGACCGGGGTCAAAATACATCTGATTGTCAGTGACATCAATATGCCGGTTATGGATGGCATTACCTTTGTCAAAGAAGTTAAACAACACAGCCATTACAAATTCACCCCCATTATCATGCTCACCACCGAAATGGAGCCGGATAAAAAACAGGCCGCTAAAGATGCCGGCGCCAAAGCCTGGGTCACCAAACCGTTTCAACCGCCAATTTTACTGGGTGCTATTGCCAAACTAGTGCTGCCTTAACCTTATCCGGGAACTGTCATGACTGAAAACATCAAGAAAAACGACGGAATACACCATTTGTCGATCAAGGAGGACATGACCATCTACAACGCCCAAACCCTCAAAGACACCCTGCTCGGACAATGTCATGCCGGCACCCGTGAATTGCATCTGGATTTATCCGGGGTCACCGAACTGGACAGCGCCGGTTTGCAACTATTGCTGTTACTGAAGACCGAAGCGCGGGAGCGCGGCTTTAGCCTGCGTTTATTACGTCATAGCGAAGCCGTCATCGAAGTCTTTGAACTGCTCAAACTGGGCATGTATTTTGGTGACCCCATCGTCATTCCCGCAACCTGGAAAAAATCATGAGCGATATCAATCCCGCACTGGAAACCTTTGCCCAAGAAGTCGAAGAACTCCTGACCGCCATGGAAGAAGCCTTGTTAGGACTGGACAGCAACCCGGATGACAGCGAAGCGATCAACAGCATTTTCCGCGCCATGCACACCATCAAAGGTTCCTCGGGGCTGTTTGGTTTTGATGGGGTGGTTGCCTTCACCCATGAAGTCGAAACCGTGCTCGACCAGGTCAGAAATAACGAACGCGCCATTGATCCCGAACTCATCGCCGTGTTGCTGGCCGCTAAAGACCATACCGCCCAGATCATTCAACACGTCCTGTTCAATGAAGGCCTGCCGTTACCGGAAGACCTGCAGCAACGGGGGCAAGCCCTGATCAGCCAATTAACCGGTTCAGCAGCAGAATCAGTAGCCAGCGCTGACGAACTGCCGGCTACCCAAGCCGAACCGGCTGATCACTTTGAAGTTGACAGCAACACCACCGACAGCAGCGACAACTGGGTCATCAGCTTGGCCTTTAAAGCTAACGCCCTGCGTAACGGCATGGATCCTTTATCGTTTATCCGTTACCTGCAAACCCTGGGTAAAATCAGCGAAGTCATTGTCAGTCTGCCGCCCCTGATCCGCCTGGAACACCTCAATCCCGAAGACTGCTACCTCAATTTTAAAATTGCCTTTAACAGCAGTGCCGATAAAAAAACCATCGAAAGCGTCTTTGAGTTTGCCGAAGACGATTGCGACATTCATATCCTGCCGCCCAACTCAAGACAAGAACATTATTTACAGCTATTGGCCAATCTGCCGGAAGATCAATTCAAACGCCTCGGCGAAATGCTCATCGACATCGGCGCCTTAACCGACAAAGAAGTCAACCACATCCTCGACGAACAGCGTGCGGCCGACCACACCGAGGTCAAACCGATGGGCGAAATGCTGGTTGCACAAAACCTCCTGCAACAACCGGTCATCGAACAGGCCTTGCTCAAACAAGAAGCCGTCAAACAGCGAATCAACAAAGAAGCCAACTACATCCGCGTCGATGCCGCCAAACTCGGTTACCTGATCAACCTGGTTGGCGAACTGGTCATCTCCGGGGCCGCCATGCGCCTGATGGTCGACAAACACGGCCTGTCCGATGTCGATGACGTCGCCTCCACCATGGGCGACCTGGTTGAAGACATTCGCGACACCGCCCTGCAACTGCGCATGGTACAAATTGGCGAAACCTTTACCCGCTTTCAGCGCGTCGTCCATGACGTCAGCAAAGAACTGGGCAAACAGATCCAACTGCAAATCACCGGCGGTGAGGCCGAACTCGACAAAACCGTCGTAGAAAAAATTAACGACCCGCTCACCCACCTGGTGCGCAACTCCCTCGACCATGGCATCGAAACCCCCGAACAGCGCCTGCAAGCCGGCAAGCCCGAAAAAGGCACCATCCAGCTCAACGCCTACCATGACTCAGGCCGCATCGTCATCCAGATCAGCGATGACGGCCGAGGCCTCGATCCCGACAAAATCGTCGCCAAAGCCCTCGCCAAAGGCCTGATTAAAGCCGATCAAACCCTGAGCAAAAGCGAAATCTACAACCTGATCTTCGAACCCGGACTGAGCACCAAAGAAGAAGCCAGTAACCTGTCCGGTCGCGGCGTCGGCATGGACGTAGTCAAACGCAACATCGAAGCCTTGCGCGGTAGCGTCGCCGTCGACAGCGAAGTCGGCGTGGGAACCATCGTCACCATCCATCTGCCGCTGACCCTGGCAATTATTGATGGCTTCATGGTCGAAGCACAACAGGAACGCTACATCATCCCGCTAAGCATGGTTGAAGAATGCGTCGAAATGGGCAGCGAAGAATGGCTGATTGACGACGCCCAACATTACGTCAACTTACGCGGCCAAGTGCTCCCCTATTTACGCCTGGGCGACTTTTTTCACAACAACAAAAAACACACCCAAACCAAACGCGAAAGCCTGGTGGTCGTTCGTTTTGGCGAGGCCAAAGCCGGCTTTGTGGTCGATGAATTGCACGGCGAAAACCAAACTGTCATCAAACCGCTGGGGCAACTGTTTGAAAACCTCAACGGCATCGGCGGCGCCACCGTCTTGGGCAGCGGCGATGTCGCCTTAATTCTCGACGTACAAGGACTGATCCAACATGCCAAAAAACGGGTAGGCGCTAACTTGGCCCTGACGGCGACGCTTTAACCGCCGTTTTATTAGCGTTCATATTATGTGTTAAGAAGACAACCCCAGCTTAAAGGACTCATCCGTTATGAACATAAAAGATTTAAGTATAAAAACCAAAATATTAACCGGTGCGCTACTGCTGGTTATGATTACCTGCGGTTTTGGCTTACTGTCCAAGATATACATTGGCAAAGTATCAGGCTCACTGTTTGGCATTACCGACAATAACGGTAAATCCGTTGAATACGCGACCGGGGTCGAACGCATGGCGTTAGCGACCATTATGGAAGAAAAGAATTATCTGTTAAAAGAACAAGACGCAAGTCATCAACGCGCCGAACAAAACGTCAAAGACCTGATGGGCTACCTGGACAAAGTCGATATCGTCGCCAAGGACTATAAAAATACCGCCCTTTTGGACCAATCCCAAACCGCCCGAGAAGGCGCAACCCGCTACGCTGAAAAATACCGGGCAGGCGTTGCCGCGCTAAAAGCCAACAAAAAATCCGTGGCCGAGATGGTGGACAATGGCAATGCCGTGGCCACGGCTGCTGATACCATGCTCAAAAAGCAGGTCAGTAACTATAGCGAAGCCATGAAAAACCGCCTGAGCGGAAAAGAGCTGGATCAATATGTCCAGCGTTATATCATCACCACCAACATCTATGTCAAAGCGATGCAAATCATGCGCGCTGAAAAAGAAGAAGTTAATTACAAAGATCGCGTTGCCTGGAAAAAAATGGAAGTTTTATTACCCGAGTTAATGAGCTTTTATGACGACCTGGAAAAAATTGTCCAGAATCCCGATGAATTAAAATTGATTACCGATGCCCGCGCGGGCACACGTAATTACACAGACTCCGCCAAAAGCTGGATCGAAAACGACACTAAATTAAAAACCATTTTAACCGAGATGGCCAGTCTGGGCAGCAATGTCATCAAACAGGCGCAAGATGCCGAAGCGGCCGGTTACGCTCAGTTAGGCGCAGCACGTACCGAAGCCGAACAATTAGTCAGCGAAGCCAATACCATCATCATTGTGACCATCCTGCTTGCCATCGTACTCGGCGTTATTATTGCGCTGTTTTTAGCCTCGATGATCACCAAACCCATTATTTTAGGCGTTAAATTTGCCGAGTCCTTGTCAAAAGGCGATCTTACCGCCCACATTGATATTGACCAAAAAGATGAAATCGGCGTTTTGGCCAAAGCCTTGCAAACCATGCGCGATCAACTCAGTAGCGTCGTGCAACAAGTGCGCACCAACTCCGATGCATTAGGCAGTGCCTCACAGCAAATCAGCGCCACCGCCCAAGCCATCAGTCAAAGCGCCACCGAACAAGCGTCCGGCGTTGAAGAAACCACCGCCTCCATTGAACAACTGAATTCCTCGGTCAAACAAAACGCCGACAATGCCAAACTGACCAAAAACATATCGTCTACCGCCGCCGGGGAGGCCGCCAACAGTGGTATCGCCGTCAAGCGTACCGTCGAAGCCATGCGTGAAATTGCCGACAAAATCAGCTTGATTGAAGATATTGCCTATAAAACCAACTTATTATCACTCAATGCCGCCATTGAAGCGGCCTTGGCTGGCGAACACGGCAAAGGCTTTACCGTCGTCGCTGCAGAAGTCAGAAAACTGGCCGAAAACAGCCGGATAACCGCGCAAGAGATCAATAGCCTGGCTAAAAATAGTGTTAAGATTGCCGAAGATGCCGGGGATCTGCTGGAAAACATGGTCCCCAAGATTCAAAAAACCGCAGATTTAGTCGATGAAATTACCGTGTCATCCGAAGAACAGGCACAAGGTATCGGGCAGATCAGTGATGCGGTTGGGCAACTGGACAAAGCGGCTCAACAAAATGCCTCCGGGTCAGAACAACTGGCCGCCACCGCCGAAGAGCTCAGCGGCCAGGCTATGCAACTTCAACAGGTGATGGCATTTTTTAAAGTGGATGCACATCAACAGCGCAACACCAGCACTAAACCTAAACCAGGCCACTCCACGTCGCCTGAAAAGCAAACACCCGTTTTAAAACAATACGCCGCTAAAGCAGCCCCCCATTTTAGTTCAGGCGGGGTAGCAACAGCGCCCCTCAAGCCAATGTCAGGTCCCAAGGCCGGCGGCAAGAAACCTGAGTTTAATGAAAATGATTTTGAACGATTTTGACAGGTAGAATCAACCATGAACCAATTATTGCAAAGAAATGA
>CANNLO010000026.1 GCA_947505055.1 Methylococcaceae bacterium
GGAATCGATATGGTCGTTGGCGGTGCCGTTTCAATTGATGCATTAACCATGCTAAAGCGCATCAAAAAAACAAACTTAACGCGTTTTGAAACGCGCAAAGTGATCTTTAATTCAAATGCGATTGATAGCCCTTCGATTGAAGCTGGATTATTGGATGCAGTAAAATTTGAGATGCTGTGGCTTATGAATAAGCGTGATTATTATTCGATGATCATGAAAGAAGACGATGCTCGTATAGCCATGCTGGAAGCGCGTTGGAAAGTTCTATAAATCATCAATGAAAACATTGCTTGTTATAGGAGGGACTGGATTTTTTGGCAAGTCCATCTTAGATGCATTTTCTAGGAATCTATTGGCGCCATGGCATATAAGTAAAGTCATAGTGATGTCAAGGAATGCCAACAAACTTCTTCAAGATACTCCCGATTTAGTTGGCCCAAATGTTGAGCTTTATTCTGCTGACATTACAAATACAGAACGTTTGCCCTTGGCTGACTATGTTATCCATGCTGCAGCATCGACTGACGTTAGAAACTATTTATCAAGTCCAGAAGATGAGAAAAAGAATATACAAGCAGGCACATACCATTATTGTGATTTAGCAAGAATACACCATACTAATAGTAAAATCGTCTATGTCAGTTCCGGAGCGATTTATGGTGTTCAGCCACCTGATTTTGATCAAATTGATGAGTCGTTTGTAGGCGAGCTCTCTAAAATGGCTCCCGGAAAGCTAGACTATGCTGTTGCAAAACAAGATGCTGAAAAGGCAATCATCGATTTGGGGACGGCGGGATTAAATGTGAGTATTGCTAGATGCTTTGCCTTTGTTGGGAAATATTTACCGCGAGACCAACATTTTGCAATAGGAAACTTCATTGATGATGTAATTAACAAGCGGCAAATTACAGTAAAAGCTAACTACCAAGTTTACCGAAGTTATATGTACGCTGATGACCTTGTGGAATGGCTGATGACGATAGCAGATAATTCATCAACGAATTGCCCTATTTATAATGTAGGGTCAGACCAAGCCGTTCTTGTTGGTGATTTAGCCAAGATTTTAGCCAACACTTATCATGTCCAACTAGAGATTCCTCTAATCAATAATTTTAAGATTGATCGGTATATCCCCTCGATTGAAAAGGCAAGTAGAGAATTGAATTTGAATATAACTACTCGCCTAGATGATGCAATCAACATAACAATAAAAAAAATTATTAATGCTTAAATATTTTGGAGTAAATCGAGCAATCGGTTATGGAGTTATGACTCGTTTTTGGTCTGTATGCGCTGGACCAATAACAATGATATTAATTGCATACAATTTAACAAGAGTTGAACAAGGTTATTACTATACTTTTGCTAGTTTATTAGCACTTCAAGTATTTTTTGAGCTTGGTTTAGTTACAGTTATAGCACAGTTCGTAAGCCATGAATTTGTATCTTTATCATGGGGAAGCGCTGGTGAAATAGTTGGTGACGAAAGTAGAAAAAATCGTGTTTTAGACATATTAGGCAAAAGTTTAAAGTGGTATTCATTTTGCTCCATTATTTTAATTTTGACTTTGTCATTTGTAGGGTATTTATTCTTTCGAAATGAATCAGGTCAATATATTTCATGGGAGTTACCTTGGTTTTTGGCTGTAGTGGGCGTCGGTATAAATTTATTAATAATACCCTTTTATGGGGTTATTTCTGGGAGCGGCGATGTTGCCTCTGTTAATTTTCGTGAATTAATCGGGGGTATTTTAGGATCGCTTTTAGGCTGGAGTATTTTAATTATTGGCGGTGAAATGTACGCCATCCCAGCTGTAACGTTCGGTAGTATTATTGTGGGTGTTCTATATTTACTTAAAAATAAGTCGGTATTAATTAAGCAAGGTATATATTTTGCACTAAGTAAAAAAAACATTATTAATCCCATTTCATGGCGTCGTGAAATATGGCCAATGCAATGGAAGATAGCTGTTTCATGGATGTCTGGCTATTTTATATTTCAGTTATTCACCCCTGTCTTGTTTAAATTCCATGGACCAGAAGTAGCGGGTCAAATGGGTATAACTTTAGCGGCAATAAATGCAATTCAAGGCGTCTGTTTAATTTGGCCTATTAGTAAGATGCCTGAATTTGGTAGGTTTATTAATCAAAAAAAGTGGGATGATTTAGATGCTTTATCTATAAAAACCTTAAAGCAATCGCTAGAGATCTGTTTGTTGCTTTTGATTTTATTCTTAATTGCATTGTTAATTCTAAAAAACATTTCAATTATAGGTCACCGATTTTTGCCAACCTGGGAAGTTGCTATTTTTTCACTTTCTATATTTTGTCAAGTTTTGATATCTAGCTGGGCTATGTATATGAGAGCTCACAAACAAGAACCAATGATGCTCTTATCTATTATTGGGGGAATTTTAACTGCGATTTCAACTGTTGTTTTGGGTTATTATTTTTCTAGTACGGGCATGATAATTGGATATCTTTTTATCAACGTTTTATATGGTTTGCCATCTACATATAATCTTTTTAATAGATTCAAGAAATTGAACCATGGATAATATGTCGCCCATATATTTAACTATTGCAATTCCAACTTTTAATAGGTCGAGTGTTCTTGATCTCTCTCTGGCGTCATTAACAAGCCAAAAAATTTTCTCGCATAGTAATTGTGTTCAGATAATTGTTTCTGATAATTGTTCTACCGATAATACTCAGATTGTTTGTGAAAAATATCTAGAAAAATACCCAGGCAAGTTTTTCTATTATAAGAACACCTCAAATATTGGGGATAAGAATTTTGAGAAATCATTAAGCTATGGGACTGGCCAATTTTTAAAGTTAAGTAACGACTCTCTATGTTACGAAAATGGCTCACTAAAACATATGGTTGATTTAGTGAAGAAAAATGTAATTGAAAAACCAACTCTATTTTTTCTAAATGGCGTATTTGAGAAATTTAGTTATACCTATTCAGCAAAAAATCTAGATGATTTTCTAACAAAGGTTTCTTTCTATATAACTTGCATTGCTTGCTTTGGTATTTGGAAAAGAGATTTTGATAGTCTCCCAAACTTTAATAGATATTCAAATCTTTATCTCACTCAGGTTGATGTTTTGTTGAGATTGCTTAGTGTGCCTAATAATTATTCAATAGTAGATAACACTAAAATATTTGATGTTCAGGATGTTGGTGATAAGGGGGGGTATGGTCTCATTACTGTCTTTGTGAAAAATTATTTTTTTCTATTAGAACAATTTAGTATTAGCAGAAAAATTATAAACAATGAAAAGCGCAAGGTTTTGCTGCGGCATGTTGTTATTTTCGATGCTGAATCAGCCTTTAAACATTCTTTTGTTAAAGAAAATAGATGCCAGATCATTTGGGATCATTCTCGAAATAATAGATTCTTGTTCTTCCTTTATTATATTTATTATATTCGTTGGTATTTAAGATTTTTTCTAAAATATTATAGAAACATAAAATGCTAGGGTTTATAGCCATTAAATTTTTAATTTAAGCCTTAAACCACTAGCCTAAAAAAATAGCTTTTAGTACTTGTAGGTAGCTACTTTTATATAGAATTTCCTCTTCGATATTACAGCTGAGGAATAATAAGGGACACGTTAAGGATGAATAATGCTATTGAAGTGATTGTATTTGGCTTTGATATTCTACGATCAAAAATCAGATGTTATCTTTGGAAACGAATCCTTAATATTGAGGGACTTCAGCTAGGTAAGGGTTCAAAACTAATTGCATATCGATTGATTGTCTTGGGAAAAAACTTTAATGCAGGTTCTGGACTTTGGTTGGCTGCAGTAAATCGAGATGGAGAGAAAATATTAACACCTAACTTTAAAATTGGTGATAATTTTAGTTGTAGTGATAATGTACATATTGCATGCGCTCACGAACTGATAATTGGACAAAATTGTTTGCTGGGAAGTAAGGTTTATATTACAGATCATAATCACGGTAATTATGGTGGTTTGATGTCACATAGTTCTCCAGATAGCCCTCCTATTTTAAGGGAGTTATCATTATCTTCAGTACATATAGGAGATAACGTATTTCTTGGAGATAATGTTGTTGTTCTGCCCGGCGCTAAAATTGAAAGTGGAGTCGTTGTTGGCGCTAACTCTTTGGTTCGAGGGTTGCTTCCAGTTGATACTCTTTGTGTAGGCATTCCAGCAAGACCTATCAAACATTTTGATAGGACGATAAATAGATGGGTTTCTATCTGATGTTTAATCTTGCTGAGCAAAAGATGTTTGTAAATAAAATTGGTGTAGAGTTTTCTGAAAAGAACGAACCAAATTCTGCTGATAAACTTGTTATAGCAGTTTTGGTTACTTACTCAAAACCATTGATTAATGTGCCAGCTTGGAGCACATTAAATGATTGGTTGATTTCATCCAAAAATTCTCATTTAACTCTTAATCATATTTTAATCTATGATAATTCTCCTGATCCCATTCTTAGAGATTTTCAAGATGATGATCAGCTAACATATATACATGATCCATCTAATGGAGGAACCAGAGCAGCGCTTCTTAAGGGGAGTGAGATTGGATTGTTAAAAAATGCTGATTGGCTTCTGATGGTAGACCATGACACATTGTTACCAAAAAATTTATTAAATATTGCAGCAGATGTCAGCTCTCAAATATCTGCCATACCATACGCAGCATTAGCTCCCAAAGTTTTACAGAATGGCGCTTTAATTTCTCCAGCTACAATAAGTTCTGCCGGCATAATTCGACCTATTGAGGAAGATGCAACCCATAATGCCCGAGTATTAATAACTGCGATTGCTTCGGGCACATTTTTCAATGTTGCTTCACTAAATAAAATAGGGAAAATCCCGGATATTTTTTGGTTGGACGGATTGGATCACTGGATATTCTGTAAATTTAATCAACAAAATGAATCTGTAGGGATTTTAAATTGCATGTTAGAACATGAGCTATCATTAAATAATATAAAAAATATGCCAGATTGGCGGATTATTAACTTTATCAATTCACAACGTGAGCTTTTGAAAGTGCTGCCAATATTAGCAAGTCTTACTTACCCATACAGGTTATTCAGATTTTTACTTAGAGTTTATTGGGCAGATAAGATTAAAGCTAAGGTAATTTTAAAGAGACTATTTTTTAAATAAGATAACACTGGCTTGAATGCAAATACCCAGCAAATTAATTAAAAATAATGATATGCAAATAGATATTTTGTTGCCTGTATACAATGGTGAATCATATTTAGCCGATCAACTTGACTCAATAATTAATCAAACAAACAAAAATTGGCGCTTGTTAGTAAGGGATGATGGATCTACAGATAATTCAAGCAAGATATTGCATCAATATGCAAGAAAATATCCAAAAAAAATTGTCTTTATTCAAGATGACATAGGTAATGTTGGCACTAAAGAATGTTTAAATATTTTGAGTGCACATGTCGATGCTGAAATATTTTCCTTCTGTGACCAGGACGATGTTTGGCATCCAGAAAAAATCTCGATATCACTTAATGCACTTAATAAAATTAATCAAAATAATATGCCTTTATTAGTTTATTGCGATATGGCCGTAACTGATAAAAATCTTAATATTACAAATAAATCTTTTTGGGAAATGCATAAGCTTACTGACTATGCTTTAAGTCTAAAAGGCTTGCCAATAATTAACAGTATTGCAGGCTGCACTATGCTCGGGAATAGGGATCTTTTAGAGGCTGCATTTCCAATACCATATTGTGCTCCGATGCATGATATTTGGGTGGCTTTTGTTGCAAAAAATTCTGGTCAAGCTATGGCAATTGATAGTCAATTAATTTATTACCGTCAGCATGAGTCAAATCAGTTAGGTGCTGGGTCCAAAATTATTCTTCCTTTGAGACTGATTCATGTCTTAAAAAATATAAATGCGTATTTTCAACGTGGGGAGGTATTACGTAATCAAAGAGTTGGAATGATAGAAGAATTGCTTAAAAGAAAAATCTCTTCTTTGCGATATAGAGATTGTATTGATATGCTTGAGTCGGAACGTGGAGGGATGCTTAAAAAAATAATCTACCTTATTAGAAATCGTATTTCACTATTGCGCACATTTATATATTGGATCACATAAAATTGTTAAAGCTTATGTTGAGTTCAAATTATTTAAAATTTTATTTTTTGTAATCTAAGGATTGAAAAATTGAGCGCTATCGTTCCCAGTCAGACTAGGTTTAATAATAGTGAAGGTCTAGCAATTCCTATTAAAAAAATTACCGTTCCCGAATGGATTTTATTTTTGTTGCTTTTCTTGCTTACAAGACAGGCGCAATTTGAATTTCTTACAAACATTACTTTGGCTTTATCAGCTTTATCAATATTGGTTTATCTCGATTTAAAAAAGTCAGTCAAGCTTATCTGTTTTTTTTTGATTTACATATCAATTAGTGGCATCTTCTCAAGCATATTTGAATATAAATTTGATTCTATTCTAAGATTTTACGGTGTTCTATTTATGACTTTATTAGTTTTTTATAGCCGATTTAGAATACATAAGCTTGGGATGGTATCCCTTCCGATAATATTACAATCATTAATTGTTATTCTTGTTTCTTGTTACCTTGGACTATTACAAGACCCCGTCGTTTCTGAAGGAGTTAGAGGCTTTGTTGTGGGAAATGGGTGGGGTGATGTTTATTCATTTGATGGTGTTTATTACAGAACTCAGTTGAGAGGAAATGCACTTATCCCACTATTTTATTTGATATTTCTTTTTAAATATAATGAGTGTCGAACAAATAAAATATTTTATTTCATAACGTTATTTGCATTAATTTTTGCTGGAAATGCCACCTACTTATTCGTATGTTTTTTTGCAACAATTCTTAGGGTGAAAAAATTATTTACCAGTCATCGTATTAGATACGTGATGCTTTTTTTAATACTTGCTCTTGCGATCTATTATTCGGGACAGATGATAGATTTTTTGATTGAGACCAAATTTAGCGGGAGTCCAAGTTCATCAAGTGCTGTAAGAATTGATCAGATAAATTCATATCTAAACTCAATTTCTATGAATCCTGTAAGTGTTTTATTTGGAAAAGGTATTGGCGCATGTTTCCCTAGTTCTAACTTGACTGACTATTGCAGCAGTCACTATATTGAGCTTCAAATTCTAAATATTACTCATCAGATAGGTTTTGTTGGCATTATTTTCTATTTGTTCATAGTTTGGTATTTGTCAAAAAAGCAATTAAATCGAGAGGGTTTTGCTTTGCTTTGGCTGTATTTTTTTATGTCAAGTTCAAATCCATATATTTTCGACATGAATCAGATAATAGCTACAATGATTATATTGTCATTATATAGTCGAGTTACAGTGCTACCACAGCAGAGAGTAAAGGTTTAATAGTTTATATGGTGTTCTTTTTAATATATAACAATCAGTGATTTTATATAAACAGATTATTCAATGATTGAGGATTTAAAAATTTATACTGTTTTAGTTGCCTATAACTCAACTAAAGAAAATCTATATCCTCTTGTCAATGAGTTGCTAAAGCAGAGCAGCTTTTTAGTGATTTGTAATAATTCAAAAGTTGATTTAATTTATGACCACATAAGGATAAAAGTTTTAAATTTTTCAGAGAATTTAGGCATAGCAAGAGCGCAAACACTTGGAATGAGTTGGGCATATGAGCAAGGTGCAGATTTTGTTTTACAAATGGATCAGGACAGTTTGCCTGATGTCGATATGGTTAAAATTTTACATACTACTTATTTAGACTTGATTGCTGCCAATTATAACGTTGGATTAATTGGGCCTCAAGATTATGATAGGAATACAAAAAAAATTCAAAGGGCAAGATTTAATAAGGGGATTTCCGTAACAGGGATTGACTCGGTTGTTTTAGTAGATGCAACCTTGAGTTCTGGCAGTCTAATTCCCAAGACAGCCTTTCATTCAGTTGGAGGGATGTTGGATGAGTTGTTTATAGATGCGGTTGACTTTGAGTATTGTTGGAGACTAAGTTCTAATGGGTTTGTGATTGCGCGTAGCAATGAAGCAGGACTTGCACACTGTCTTGGTGAGGGTAGGAAAAGCTTTTTAGGTCTTTTTGACTTTGGAATACCATCTCCTGTAAGACATTATTATGCGTTTAGGAATGTATTTTATTTATTTGGCCTAAAATATGTGCCAACGTATTGGAAGGTTTCAAGTGCTTTGAAGATAATATTTAAAATATTTTTTTATCCAGTGATACTAAAGAATGGCACAGAGCGCTTAAGGTATATGCTTCTAGGTATAAAGGATGGATTGAGGAAGAAAATGTATCGTATTGATTCATTCTAACTAGCACACCACAATTCTTGTTTAATTTTAATTAAAGTAATGCTATGAAGCTCTTTTCTTGATTTTGCAACTCTTCTTATTTGATTTGGTGGAAGCTCTTGTTATCTTAAACTTTAATCAATCCTCAACTGTTTCTGTTAACTTTCATAAAAAATTATTTTTGCGTAAATTTAGATTAAGGTTTTTACCTTAAAGCTTTCATGGACTTGTTGCTCGTTAGTATTGGAAATTTGACAATTTTTTAGAGAGTATGAAATGGTATCAATAATATTAGGTGGTGCTGGATTTATAGGGACCAATTTAATTGGCCGTCTCATAAATGAGGGGCGTACGGTTGTTGTACTAGACAACTTTTCCAGAGGTCGTAAGCAATATTCTGATGAGCTATTCGCCAATAGTAATGTATTTCACATATTAGAATGTGATGCATCATCTTTTGAATGGCTATCAAAATCTTTTGAATTGGTGAGGGAATTAGGTGTTATTAGTGAAGTTTGGCATCTGGCAGCAAACTCTGATATCCCGGCTGGCGTCAATGATCCTTGCGTGGATTTAAAGGATACTTTCCTTACTACATTTGAATTGCTTCGAGTGATGAAGTTGTTTGATGTAAAAAACTTAAATTTTGCTTCTAGCTCAGCAATATATGGTGACTTGGGGGATGTTACTCTTCATGAATCAGTGGGCCCATTGTTACCAATTTCAAATTATGGTGCGATGAAACTTGCTTCAGAGGCTTTAATATCCGCGGCAACGGAATCACATCTTAATAAAGTTAATATATTTAGATTTCCAAACGTTGTTGGTATTCCAGCAACACATGGAGTAATACTCGACTTCATTATAAAGCTTGTCAAGAACCCATTGCAGTTGAATGTACTGGGGGATGGAACACAACAAAAATCTTATTTGCATGTGTCAGATTTGGTAGATGCAATGCTGGTTATTTCTCATAGAAAATCTTTGAAAAAGATTGAAGTTATAAATATTGGTCCTGTCGATGAAGGTGTAACTGTTGATTGGATTGCTAAACAGGTTGTTAGTCGAGTAAGCCCAAATGCTGAAATCATTTTTGGTGATGGAAATAAAGGATGGGTTGGAGATGTTCCTATGTTTAAGTACTCTACAGAGAAGCTTCAGTCTTATGGATGGACCCCTAAATTTTCTTCTCGAGAGGCTATTAATCTCGCAGTAAATCAAGTAGCCGATCAGATTATTATATGAAAAAAATAATACCTAAAGTTTCAATTCTCGTGCCCGTTTACAATGAGAACGTAGAAATATTAACGCAAAGTTTGAAGAGTATTGCGTCACAAACTTTTAGAGAGTTTGAATGTATTATTGTCGATGATAGTACTAATTGGGCGACTATCAATGCATGTAAGTCTTTTTGTAATTCTGATAATCGTTTTAAATATATAAAACCTCCCCATCGATTAGGTCTTGCAGCTAGTCTCAACAAGGCATTGGCAGAAGCTTCAGGTGATTTAATAGCACGTTTTGATGCCGATGATATTTGTATGCCGAATCGCATATCACGCCAGTTTGATTTTTTAACCTCCCATTCTGATGTTGACGTTTTAGGTACTGGCATTAGGATTATTGATGAAGGAGGTAAAGTTCTGCATAGAAGGATTTACCCATCAACACATAAACTTATAGATAGAAAATTTATTTTTACAACAGCAATTGCTCATCCCACAGTTATGGTAAGACGTTCAGTATTTCTATCAGCCGGTGGCTATGATGAAAGTTTTAAATTTGCAGAAGATTTGGAATTGTGGCTTCGCCTCTTAAATATAGGGGCTAAATTCCACAATCTAGCTGATGAATTAATTTTATACAGGCAATCAAAAACGAGTCGATCAAAAAATAACTGGCATTCCAATATACGGGCTCGTATTAAGAACCTTTCATTTAGGTTTTTCCCTCTTAATATTTTATCGATTATGGGAATATTTATCTGGAGCTTGTTACCAAAATTTCTACAAGAGTTAATTTACAAGGCATTGATGCTTAAGATTGCCTGACTTGGTAATGATTTAATGATCTCATGGAGACTATAAACTTTTGAAACAAGAGAAGACATGCAGGGTTGCTATTCTAGCTGGAGGTATGGGCACTCGCTTAAAGTTAAGAAGTGGTGAGGTTCCTAAGCCATTAGTTAAGGTTTGCGGTGTTCCAATACTTGAGCATCAGATTAAACTATGTTGCAAGCATGGGTTCACAGAAATAGCACTTTTAGTACACCATCAATTTGAATTGATTAAAGACTATTTGGGAGATGGTTCAAAGTTTGGAGTATCAATACATTATGTTGTAGAAAAAGATCCGCGTGGAACTGCTGGTGCTTTAAAAGATGCACTTTATCTTATGGATGATCGATTTTTAGTTTTATATGCTGATACATATGCAAGTGTTGATTTAGAGAGTTTTTGGTATTTTGATCAGGAAGTTAACTCATCAGGAACCTTGTTTCTTCATCCTAATTCACATCCTTATGACTCAGATTTGGTTGAGATCGATAAAAAAAACCTAGTTGTTAAATCTATAAAGGCTTACCCACATCCAGCAAATGCGGATTATCCTAATCTGGTTAATGCTGCTTTATATATTTTAGACAAATCAACCTTGTCAAAAGTAATTCCATGCGAGGGTAAGTATGACCTGGCAAAAGATATATTTAACAGGATTATATCGCAGGGTTTTAAACTGACGGGGTATGTCTCTTGTGAGTATATAAAAGATATGGGGACCCCTGATAGGCTCGACGCTGTAGAAAGTGATATTGATAAGGGGTTGCCTCATAAACTATCTATACAGAATTTTCGTTCTTGTGTTTTTATTGATCGCGATGGTGTTATTAACGAAGATATTGATCATTTAAGCAATCCAGATGAGATTGAGTTAATTAATGGCTCTATTGATGCTATTCGAGCACTTAATAAGTCTGGGGTCCTCGCCATAGGTATAACAAATCAACCGGTGATAGCAAGAGGCGATGCAACATTTTCAGATATAGAGTCAGTTCATCTAAGGCTTGGAAAGTTGCTTGGAGATGGGGGTGCATATTTGGATGAGATTTATTACTGTCCGCATCATCCAGATAGTGGTTTTGCCGGTGAGGTGACTTCCCTTAAAATTAGATGTGAATGCAGAAAGCCTGGTACAGGAATGATTGATGATGCTGTTAAAAAATTCAATATATCTAGAAAAAATTCATGGATAATTGGAGATAGAACTGCAGATATTCTTGCTGGTGAGCGCGCTGGTCTGAGAACAATTCTCGTAAAGACCGGATATGCAGGAAGGGATTATTTGTATGATGTAGAACCTAACTTTATAGCCCGAAACTTAAAGGCTGCAGTCGACTGGATTAATGAGGGCTACAACGAGGTGTGTCGAAAAATTATGCCTATGCTGCCATCATTTATAGAATCACGCTTAATTTTGATTGGTGGGCCATCGAGAACTGGTAAAACTTCGTTTGCTAGGGTGCTTAAGGAAATGCTGAGTTTGGTTGGACGCGATGTTCATTTGATCTCGCTAGATGGTTGGTTGGATCCTGATAGAAAATTAAATGAGGGGCATGGGGTATTGCGTCGTTACAAAATTGATGAATTTGTTGCTGATTTAGAAACTGTTTTAAATTCTAAACAGAGGGAACATTTCATACACCCGTCATATGATCCGATAAGTAGTAAAAGACTAAGAGATAAAAAAATATCAATAGGCCCTAGAGATATTATCATCGTTGAAGGTGTCGTTTCACTTCTTGATTCTCGATTAATTGGCATGTCTAGTGAGAGTGTATTTTTAGATCTAGAATCAGATGCTGAACGACTAGATAGATTGTTTTGTGAATATAGATTTCGAAATCAGGATTCAGATGCTGACATTCAAATTAAATTACAGTCGCGAGAGAAAGACGAAGTTTCAATCATTCGTGCTAATTCCTTTAAGGCAACATATAAAGTGACTTTCTAATAATGATTACAACAAAAACTCCTTTGCGAATGAGTTATGTGGGTGGTGGTAGTGATTTTTCTTCTTTTTATAAGGAAAATGATGGTGCTGTTCTCTCAACATCAATTGATAAATACGTCTATGTGTCAATAAATAAGAAATTTGATGACCGGATAAGATTAAGTTATTCGGAAACTGAGAATGTTAACAGTGCAGCTGAGGTCAAGCACCCCATAGTTAGGCATGCTTTGAATTATCTGAAAGTAGATAAAGGAGTCGAAATTGTCTCTATGGCAGATATCCCCTCTCAGGGAACTGGGCTAGGGTCATCAAGTACTTTTACAGTTGGATTGTTAAATGCAATTTATGCCTACAAAGGGGAGAAGGTTTCCAAGGAACTCTTAGCTGCCCAAGCCTGCAATATAGAAATAAATTTATGTAAATCGCCTATAGGAAAACAAGATCAGTATGCCGCTGCTTATGGCGGTATGAATTTAATAGTTTTTAAAAGGGATGAAAGTGTTGAAGTCCAACCTGTATTAGCATCTGATGTGGTGTTAAGACAGATAGAGGATTGGACTTTGGTTTTTTACACAGGTAAAACAAGAAGTGCTGGATCAATTCTTGCAACTCAAACGGAAGTTTTAAAGCTAAATCACAAACAGGTGCTTGTTCGAAGAATGGTCCAGCTGGCTTATGATTTAAAGAGAGAGATTGAATCGGGATCATTAGAAAATTTTGGTGAAATACTACATGAGAATTGGAAATTAAAGTCTCAAATTTGCGATGGAATAACAGATAAGTTAATTGACGAATGGTATGAGGCTGGAATTAATGCAGGTGCATTGGGCGGCAAATTATTAGGAGCAGGCAATGGGGGTTTTATTATGTTTTTCGCTCATCCGAGTAAGCATGAACTCATTTCTAGAACGCTAAAAAATCTAAGTCCCATTAAATTCGGTTTTGATAAAGATGGTGCTAATATTTGTTTTAGAAATTAATGGGGAAATAAAATGAGCGAATTTAGTTGTAAGCAATATTTAAGCGGCCACGCCTTATTGGCGGAGAAGCTTGATTTAGACAGCTTTAATTTAGCAATCGCCCTAATCAAAGAAAAGTATGATGAGGGCAAAAAAATCTTCACTTGTGGTAATGGGGGAAGTGCACATACAGCTTCCCATTACATCACGGACTGGAACAAGATGATTTATCTTGCTACAGGCCGAATGTTTCGCGGAATTTCTCTATGTGACAATATTGGAGCAATAACTGCATATTCAAACGACATTTCTTATGAAGAGATTTTTTGTGGCCAGTTAAAATCTTTAATGGATGATGGAGACCTCGTTATAGGAATTTCTGGAAGTGGTAATTCAAAGAATGTTATTAATGCAATTGAATATGCCAATAAAAACGGTGGTGATACCTTAGCTGTTGTTGGTTATGATGGAGGAGCCCTTAAAAGTATTGCAAAAAATAATGTTTGGGTGCCTTCATTTGACATGCAGTTGTGTGAAGATTTGCATCTTATGTTTGGGCATATGGTTATGAAGACTTTATGCGCTTCAAAGAAAAAAAACTGATTTCAAACGATACCATATAAAAGTACTTGTCAAAGGTGGCGCCAGCTTTATCGGAGCTGATTTTATCTTAGGTTGGATTAAGGAAATCTAGGCACAGTTGTTAATCTGGACAAACTCACCTACGCCGGTAATCTAGAAAATCTGTTCGAAATTCAGCATAATACACAGCATATATTTGTTCATGGTGATATTGGCGATCAAGGACTGGTGAAAAAACTGTTGGGAAAGCATCAGCCTTGTGCTGTTGTGAATTTTGCAGCAGAGAGTCACGTAGACCGCTCTATCCATGGCCCTGAAGATTTCATCCAAACCAATGTAGTAGGTACGTTTCATTTGCTTGAAGCGGTGCGTGCTTATTGGAGTGGTTTAGATTCAGATCAACAACAAGCCTTTAGATTTACATGTGACTACCGATGAAGTTTACGGTTCATTGGGGCCTGCTGAGACTGCATTTACTGAAACGTACACTTATGCATCGAACAGTCCTTACTCAGCTTCTAGGGTGGCATCTGACCATTTAGTGAGGGCTTATCACCATACTTAATAGCCAAGATTGCGCCCTGTGGCCGACCATGAAAGTTAAGACATCAGATGGTAATGTGCATTCATTCATTAAGTTTTATTGTGAATATTTTCTAAAGGAAAATGTAGATTTCTTCAATGTAATTAGCGATATTGCTCATCTTCGTCAGATCGTAAAAGAAATCAAGGATGCACGCCTCCCAAAGATAGCAGTATCCAACGCGTACGATGACCTTGATCGCGCCTTCTACCGAACCTGATCCGAACTACGTAAGCACCAGCATTTGCGACAAGAGGGCAACACCGTGGACATCTTGTCTGAAGACTAAGTAAGTCAATTATCTCATTTCACACATGTTTGCTAGGAAACGTTCTTAATAGTGCAAAAGATGCTATAAAGCCAATTTTTAGAACAAAATTCATTCTATTTAATTCTTACGATTCTATTGTCCTGTATAATTTTCACACTACAAGCTTAGGCTGCCATCCATGAACAACTGCCTGCCAATTTTTATTTCCATCGTTTTAGTCCTTAAAAATCAAGCCTTACATCTAAACAAAATCATCTGTGAATCATCGTACTGCATTGAACCACTGGTTGTTGATTATGAGTTGATTATTGTCGATAACGCATCAAATGATGAGAGTGTGCTGGCGTTAAAAAAATTAACGGCTGAAAACGGCATGCCTAACTTACAAGTCTTTGTGTTAACCAAGGAAGTCGATGCGGATACGGCCGCTTGGGTGGGGTTAGAAAATGCGCTGGGAGATTTTGTCGTAGTCATTGATCCTTTGACAGACGATATTGCTTTTCTTCCAGAAATGCTTGATGCAGCAGTACACGGAGCTGATGTGGTGTTTGCTAATAATCAACATAAACCTAGACAAAGTATCGCTTATCGGACTGCCTCTAATGTTTTTAATAGACTTTATAAGACCTTTAACGGTATAGATTTGGCCAAAGATGCACCACAATATCGGTTGCTAAGTAAACGAGTCGTCAACTTTATATTGCAACACCCTCAACCTGCTATGACCTATCGGCATTTACCTGCCTCGGGCGGATTTGCCCGCACTAATCTTGAATACACGGCTCAACCTAAAATCGTTTACACCAAGAAAATCGGAGAAAGCATTGATCGAGGGATGCGTATGCTGGTATCTACCACGCGTGCACCCATGCGTTTAGTCAATACGCTATCTGTATTTGGTGCGATAGCTAACTTATTGTATTCATTTTATGTTGTCGGCGTTGCCTTATTAAAATCAGATGTTGCACCGGGATGGGTTAGCATGTCATTACAACAATCAGGTATGTTTTTCTTACTTTCGCTCGTGCTACTGGTCTTGGGAGAATACATCGTACACATGGCCAGTTTATCGAACGAAGGCCCGCTTTATCATGTCGGACAAGAATTCACGAGTGCCAGAATGACGCGGCACGAAAAGTTGAACATAGAAGTAGTGGCTGCCATTTCAAAAAATCAGCTTCCCACTTTTCCAAAGATTGACTAAAGTCATGCAAGCCAATCAACCTTACGATGCGGTCATTATTGGAGGCGGATTTTATGGCGCAACAATTGCGATTTACCTGGCAAAGCAACGCGACCTAAAGCACATCTTGCTGGTGGAGCGTGAATCAGCCATACTCACCCGCGCCTCCTACAACAATCAAGCTCGCGTTCACAATGGGTATCATTACCCGCGCAGCTTTACCACAGCCTATCGCAGCCGTATCAATCTGCCCAAATTTGTTCGCGATTGGCCATTCGCAGTTAAACAAGACTTCACTAAGTTATATGCCATTGCCCGTCGTAATTCCAAAGTCACTGCCAAACAATTTGTGCGCTTCTGTAAAGAAATCGGCGCCAAGATTGAACCAGCAGATCAATCGTTGCGCCAGTTATTTGAACCTAATCTCATCGAAGAAGTGTTCTTGGTTGAAGAGTTCGCCTTTGACTCAAGCAAGTTGGCGAGTTGGGCTCAAAGAGAATTAAAAGAGTGTGGAGTAAAAGTACGTCTTGAAACTCGCGTTACAGCAATCTCAAAAAAAAATGATAACACGCTCAAGGTCACCATGCATGAGGAAGGGGGAAATGTAGCTGAAATTGCCAGTCGTTATGTTTTCAATTGCACCTACTGCGGACTCAATCAGTTCTCAGGGGATTTTCCGGGTACGACCACGCACCTCAAGCAGGAAATCACCGAGATGGCATTGATGGACGTACCTCCTGCTCTTAAGGGGTTGGGCATAACCGTGATGGATGGCCCCTTTTTTTCGATGATGCCTTTTCCCGCACGTGGATTGCATACTTTATCTCATGTTCGCTATACGCCGCACATGCACTGGAATGACCAACGCGGCATTGATCCTTACCAAAAGCTAAGTGACTATGAGCGTGCTACTCGTGTAGATCGTATGATCAGAGATGTGGCGCGGTATCTACCTTCAGTGCTGCAAGCCAAATATGTTGAGTCGTTGTTTGAAGTCAAAACCATTCTTGTAAAAAACGAGGGTGATGACGGCCGACCGATTTTATTTGAGAAGCATCAGGAACTGCCTGGATGTTATACCGTGCTGGGTGGAAAGATTGACAATATTTATGATGTACTAGTGAAGTTAGATGAAGAAGTTATTTGATTTAAAGAACAACAATTGGTTGATCCACCTTATAGCGATTGGAGTTTTGTTATTAGGTGCTTTTGTGAATTTTTTCCCGCATAGTGGAATCTTTTTTGACGATCCTTTTCATTATGGTGAGTATGTTGCAACTCTGCCATCGGTGCTTGTGGGTGAAATGAGTTTCATCACAATACACGGAGCATTAGATTGGATGCCTGCATGGATTGCTCAACTTTTTGTTGGCACCGAAAGGCACTTCCTTATAACTATGACTCTTTACGCAGTTTTAAACCTTATTGCGTGTTTTCTGCTTTATTTAATTATCACCTTGTTTGCCCAAGCCCATATAAAATATTGGGCGTTTATACTACTGGTTTCATCTGTTACGGCTATCTATCTGGTTTCGCATAAGGATGTTTTTCTTTTGCTATCTATTTTTCTCTTTTTTCTTCACCAGCGATTTTTACAATCAGAGCTCCAAGCCCGTTTACTGGAGGTGTCTTTAGGCGTAGCACTTGCTGTGGGTATGTTTTGGTCGTTTGACCGGGGTGTTGCTGGTATTGGTGGGATAGGTGGTGCTTGTATGATCTTATTCGCTACAGAACGACGACATTCAATTACAGTAATTTCCTTTATTCTGTTTATCGCAATTTTCTCATGGATGGGCTTTTTCTCTTTTACTGACCACATCGATAACTTCAAGTTTTTACTCGCTACTTCTTCACAGTGGAGTTATGGTTTCCAAAGATTTGCAGTATTAATGACATTGGTGGCAGCAATATTCAATGCAATGGCTGCATATTATTTAGTGAAAGGTTTCTTTCGTTCATATGGGAACGACTGGAGGGAGTTGGCAAACATTTATTTGATTTTTGTTTTATGCCTAATAATGCTGAAAATCGGCATTAATAGAGCCGACATGGGTCATATTGATATGGCGCTTTGGATGCCTATACTTGCTTATCTTTATTTGCGGATAAAACAAAAAGAACGTCCTAATATACTTTTTTTGGTGATATTAACACTAATGACATCTGGCTTAGGGTTGATAGCGGCTTGGTATGGAAGGCAGTATTTATTAGGAGTAAGTACTATTATTCCTGTTCTATATATTGTCGAAAATAAGTTTCCAAAACTGTCCACTAAATTTACAGACTCACGATGGGCTGTTTTTATTTTTGCATTTGTGGTGATTTCAATTAATGGCACTTTCTTCACGCTTAATCTGATTCATGAGAGGTATCAATGGTTAGTTCAGATAACAAATCCGCCTCGCAATGAATTGTTGGTTGACGAAAGTATTCGGTGGGTCTCTACAGAAATATTGAAGGCAGGCTCGAACTGTGTATTCGATCTTTCCAATCATGGGGTAATAAATGGAGTCAGTGGATTGTCGGCTTGCACAAGATATACATATCCAGTTTATGCAACCCAACACTATGAAGCCGATATGATTCAACAATTGCAAAAACGTAGCCCTCCTGTGGTTGTCTATTCTTCTACTCACGTGGCTTTCGAAATTGATGGCAGGTCTATGCATGATCGTTTTCCTGAGTTGAAAAAATATATGCTAAAAACTTATCAATATGAAAAATGTAATTTTGGTTATTGCCTCCGTTATCTTCATCAACCAACAGAGAAGAGCATTGCTTCATGAACTTATTTGATGCCTTGATTGGCTATTCCGGCTTTGTCGGATCAACGCTATTAAAGCAATCTTCCTTCGAAGGACTTTATCGCTCAACCAATATCGGCGAGATCAGTGGCAAGACTTTCGACACCGTAGTCTGTGCCGGAGCGTCCGCGCAAAAATGGATTGCGAATCGCGAACCTGAAGCGGATCGGAAAAAGATCGAAGGATTGATCTCGCACTTGAAGTCGATGACTTGCCAAACCTTCATCCTGATAAGCACCGTTGATGTTTTTACAACGCCCATCAATGTTGATGAGGGGACCCCTGTTGATGAAGAAGGTCTTCACGCTTACGGTCTGAACCGTCGCCAGTTAGAGAAGTTTGTTGAAAGCTATTTTCCTAATTACCTCATCGTGCGTTTGCCAGGCTTAGTTGGGCCTGGTCTGCGCAAGAACGTCATCTTTGATTTTCTGAATGAAAATAATATTCAGGCAATTGATAGTAGGGTTTTTTTTCAGTTTTACCCGATGGTAAACCTCTGGTACGACATTCAAACAGCGCTTAATGCGGGCTTGAAGTTGGTTCACCTCACCGCAGAGCCGATTAGCGTCGCTGACATTTCTGCGCATGGTTTCGGCAAACCGTTTGCCCAAGCGCAGGCAAATAGCCCTGTTAACTATGATTTGCGGAGTCAGCACGCAGAAATTTTCGGTACAACTGGGCATTACCAATACAGTCAGCGCGAAACTATTCAAGCCGTTCGTGCTTATGCGCAATCAGAGCCGATTACGCTTAAAGCAACGGAAGAGAGAAACGTATGAGGTTGGCAATTTCAAATATTGCGTGGGATGTTGCAGAAGACAAAGATGTCGCCAAGTTGCTTAATCGTTATGGCATTGACGCGATTGATATTGCACCGGGAAAGTATTTTCCTGATCCAACCAAAGCAACAGAAGCTGAAATTGCCCAAGTAAAAAACTGGTGGCGTGAACGGGGTATTGAAATCACAGGGATGCAAGCGCTGCTATTCGGCACTTCCGGCTTAAACGTATTTGGTGCACCAGAAGTACAAGCCAGTTTATTACAACACCTTGCTGCTGTTTGCCGCATCGGGGCTGAGCTTGGCGCCACTCGCATTGTGTTTGGCTCCCCAAAAAACCGCGATCGCACAAGTTTAAGTGATGAACAGGTGCAGGCGATTTCAGTCCCGTTCTTTAGGAAACTGGGAGATATTGCGCAGTCCCATGGCGTGATGATTTGTTTAGAACCGAATCCGCCGTGTTATGGCGCAAACTTTATGACGACGAGCGAGGAAACTGCAGAGGTTGTTAGGCAAGTGGCGCATCCTGCAATCCGAATGCAATTGGATACAGGAGCTATCACCATCAATGGCGAAGACGCTCTAGCAGTATTTGAAAACTATGCAGCGTTCATCGGCCATGTTCACGTCAGTGAGCCAGATATTGCACCGCTCGGTGATAGAGGGACTAATCACGCAGTAATGGCAAGCGCCTTGAGACAGTTTCTGCCGAACCAAATTGTTTCTATCGAAATGTTAGCCACTAAAAATGAACCTCATCTAGTTTCAATCGAACGGGCTTTGGACGTGGCGGTTAGGTTTTACCGAGGGATTAGCGCGGACGTACCCAAATGAAATGGCTAATTCTTTTCCTTGGCATCGCCTCCAACGCTTCAGCCAGTGTGCTGGTAAAATTTGCGATGATGGCACCACGCAAATTTCCTTCACTATCTGATCCAATGGCAGCCTTAAGTAATTGGCCATTCTGGCTGGGTTTGGGTTTATATGGCGTTGCTTTTTTGCTGTATGCGGCGGCTTTGGCGCGTTTGCCGTTAAATGTGGCTCATCCCATTTTAACTTCGGGGGCCGTGGCAGCGGTGGCTTTGTGTTCGCTGTTTATTTTTCGTGAATCTTTTCATTGGACGACGATTACTGGGATTTTATTGGTGCTGGTGGGCGTAGTATTAATTACGTTGAAGGCTGTATGAGATTGAAAGCTGAAAATGAGTGAGATAGTGATGATTTGTAATGATCGTGCAAGTTGGCAAGTGCCCGCATTTGAAACGAAAATGTGGCTTGGTCGTCAACATCTTTGGTGCGTCGTGATCCCTGTTATTAATGAAGGGGATCGCATTCAAAGCTTATTACGAAAAATGGCAAAGCTCAACATCGCAGGGATTGCCGACATTATTATTGTGGATGGAGGTAGTCGTGATGGTTCGTTAGAAATTGAATTTCTAAAAACCAATGGGGTACGTGGCTTGCTATTAAAAACCGCACCGGGCAAGCTCAGCGCACAACTCCGTTGTGCCTATGCTTTTGCCATGGATCAAGATTACGAAGGTGTCGTGACGATTGATGGTAATGACAAGGATGATCCGATTACAATTCCAAAATTCATTGATTCATTAAAACAAGGCGTTGACTTTGCGCAAGCTTCACGTTTTTTGGCGGGCGGCGTTGCTTTAAATACGCCGAAGTTGCGCGATTTCGCCATTCGGTTCATACACGCGCCATTGTTGAGTTTATTTTCTGGATTTCACTGGACTGATACTACCCAAGGTTATCGTGCATACAGCAGAAAAATGTTGCTCGACGTCAATATGGCGGTATTTCGTGACGTATTTATGACATATGAATTGCTGGCATATCTTTCTTATCGGGCTCCAAAGCTTGGATATAAATGTCTTGAGATCCCAGCTGCTAGGAGTTACCCAAAAGGTAAAATCCCCACTAAGATTAGCACATTTAAAGGAAACTTTTCTGTATTAAAGATTCTTTTTTATGCGTGTATGGGATGGTATGATTGAAGAAATACATGCTTGTTATGAACATTTATTTTAAGCCGTCTTTAAAATAGCTTTATTGTAGTGATACCAACTTCATTTCTTGTCTATATTGTTCTTAGTGGTAATCTTAAAGATTGATATTAAGGTAAGACTCATTTTAGGTTGTCATTTTTTGAGAAATTCTAGATAAAAACAGTGCTGATTAGATTTTTTCTTTGACAAACAAAATGATTACAGGGTTAAAAAATTGAATTGTGACAGTTAATATGATTAATAAGTTTAAGTGCTGCATAAAATCTTTGTTACCCCAACCCTTATTTAATGTGATTTTGTCACTAAAGTATTTCTTTAAAAAAGTGCCTCATTTAGATGTTTATTTAAGGCATCTCTCTGGAGGAGAAGGCATTGAAATAGGGGGGGCTAGCGAACTCTTTAAAACCCTTCTTCCTTTATACAAAAATATAGAGAAATTAGATGGTGTTAACTTTTCATATAATACTGTATGGGAAGGGGAGTTGCGGGCGGGACTAAACTACAATTTTTTTGGAAACAAGAGGGGCGTTCAGTTTATTTTTGAAGCTACTGACCTACATCAAATCAAAGATAAATCTTATGACTTTCTTTTGTCATCAAATTGTCTAGAGCATATAGCTAATCCAATACTTGCTTTAATGGAATGGAAAAGAGTTTTAAAGGATGGAGGTTCTTTAGTATTGGCGCTGCCAAATAAGAAAAGTAATTTTGATCATAAACGCCCCATTACTTCATTCAATCATATAATTGACGATTACAAAAATAAAGTCACAGAATACGATTTAACACATTTAGACGAAATTTTAAAGCTACATGACCTATCCTTAGACCCTGCAGCTGGAAGCTTTGAAACTTTTCGAAGTCGCAGCCTAGAAAATTATAGCAATCGAACACTTCATCATCACGTTTTTGACATGGACCTGATGAAGTCTCTTCTCGAATATTGCGGCTTCGACACTGTGCAAAATAATGAAATAAAAACAGATTTTATTGTATTAGCTATAAAGAGAAGATAGTGCCGTCTTAGCTTCAAGGCGGCAATATAAATTGAGTGTTAAAGTGCTGACCAAGCCTCAAGCTTATCAAGCTAATTTCGCTTGCAGTTGAGTTTTAAATAATTAATTATCGGTTAAATTCATTGTATGTATAAATCCATTATTGTTACAGGCGGTGCCGGATTCATCGGCACAAATTTTGTTCTAGCCTGGCTGCGGCAAGAACAAATACTCGGTAAGCTTGTTAATCTTGATGCGCTAACTTATGCCGGTAATCTAGATAATCTAGCCTCTATTCACCAAAATACGCAGCATATTTTTGTGCACGGCGATATTGGTGACCAAGCGCTGGTATCGCAATTATTAGCAGAACATCGGCCTGAAGCGGTTATTAACTTTGCCGCTGAAAGCCATGTGGATAGATCCATCCATGGGCCAGAAGACTTTATTCGAACCAATGTGGTTGGCACATTTCATTTACTAGAAGCTGTACGTGCCTATTGGAGTGGTTTAGATTCAAATCAGCAAGAAGCATTTAGATTTTTACATGTATCTACGGATGAAGTCTACGGCTCATTGGGAGCAACTGATGCTGCGTTTACCGAAACTCACACTTATGCACCGAACAGTCCTTACTCAGCTTCTAAAGCAGCATCTGACCATTTAGTGCGGGCTTATCACCATACTTATGGATTGCCTACATTAACCACCAACTGTTCTAATAATTATGGGCCTTATCACTTTCCAGAAAAGTTGATTCCATTGGTTATTCATAATGCACTAGCAGGCAAGCCTTTGCCTATCTATGGTAGCGGCCAGCAGATTCGTGATTGGCTTTATGTGGAAGACCATTGTGCAGCTATTCGATGTGTTCTAGAAAAAGGTAAGGTTGGTGAGGTATACAACATTGGCGGCTGGAATGAAAAGCCAAATATTGAAGTAGTCAAAATATTATGTCGCATGCTGGATACTAAAAAGCCTCGAGCAGATGGCAAATCCTATGTTGACCAGATAACTTTTGTAGAAGATCGTTTAGGGCATGATCAGCGATATGCGATTGATGCCTCTAAAATAGCTAAAGATTTAGGCTGGAAGCCAAAAGAAACCTTTGAATCCGGTATAGAAAAAACCGTTGACTGGTATTTGGAGCATCAAGATTGGGTTAACAACGTTACCAGTGGCGATTACCGTCACTGGGTTTCAAAACATTATGTAAATCGCGGAGAAGAGTTAGCATGAAAGGTATTATTTTAGCCGGTGGTTCTGGCACACGTTTATACCCAGTTACTCAGGTGGTTTCTAAGCAGCTGTTGCCTGTGTACGATAAGCCGATGATTTATTATCCTCTTACGACTTTAATGTTGGCAGGTATTCGTGAAGTGTTGATTATTTCTACACCCGAAGATACTCCACGCTTCAAGCAGTTGTTAGAAGATGGCAGTTTGTGGGGCATGGATATTCAATATGCTGTGCAGCCATCACCTGATGGGCTTGCACAAGCCTTTATAATTGGTAAGGATTTTATTGGAAATGACAGCTGCGCATTGGTATTGGGTGACAATATATTTTACGGTCATGAACTCGCCCACAAAACACAGCTCGCTGCAAAAATAACCCAAGGTGCCACAGTATTTGCCTACCCGGTGAGTGATCCGGAGCGCTATGGCGTTGTAGAGTTTAATGCACAAGGCCAAGCCATAAGCTTAGAAGAAAAGCCCAAAGCCCCTAAATCTAGATACGCCGTTACGGGCCTGTATTTCTATGACAACCAGGTGATTGAGATTGCTAAGAATTTAAAGCCATCATCACGAGGGGAGCTAGAGATTACTGATGTAAACCGCGAGTATTTGAAGCGGGGTGAATTGAAAGTAGAAGTAATGGGCCGTGGCATCGCCTGGCTAGATACGGGCACACATGAATCGCTACTAGAGGCTTCTTCCTTTATTGAAACTATAGAAAAGCGCCAGGGGTTAAAGATTGCTTGTCCTGAAGAGATTGCCTACCGTATGCATTTTATTGATGCGGCAGCATTAGATAAGCTAGCAGATAAATACATTAAGAATAACTATGGCCAATACTTGAAACAACTTCTCAATGAGCAGGTGTTTTAATGCAAGTAGTGCAAACGGCTATTCCAGATGTGCTGATACTGGAACCTAAAGTATTTGGTGATGACAGGGGGTTCTTCTTTGAAAGTTTTAATCAACAGACTTTTCAAAATCTTACAGGTGTTAAAGCCAACTTTGTACAGGACAATCACTCAAAATCATCTGCCAATGTATTGCGAGGCCTGCATTACCAAATAGAACAAGCCCAAGGTAAATTAGTGCGCGTCACTGCTGGTGAAGTGTTTGATGTGGCGGTAGACATCCGTCGTCAGTCGGCGACTTTTGGTAAATGGATAGGGGTGCTGTTATCAGCCGAGAATAAGCGTCAATTATGGGTGCC